>CAZOHL010000055.1:0-20188 GCA_964579645.1 uncultured Rikenella sp.
TTCCGGCCCCTACGTCCCGAACGTAGTACGCTACCAACTGCGCTACACCCCGATTCAGCTGCAATCGCCGCCAGCGGGCGGTGAAGAAGCTTTACTGAACAAAATTCAGGTTCGCAAAAATAATAAAATTTTTGTCCTGAAGGAACTTTTTAACTATTTCTCAATATACACTATGCTTCTGAAAATCTTTTATCTATTGATGATCAACGCCTATGTCGAGCATCGATTCTGGATCTTCAACCGGTTCGATGTGGGTGAAAACAGTCGTCGGCGAACCGGGGAACAGCATACGGATATCCTTTTCCACTTTCTCTGCCAGAGTGTGTCCCTGATGAAGATTCCATTTTCCCGGCATCTGCAGCTGGACTGAAATGAATTTCCTCTGTCCCGATTGTCTGGTAAGCAGAGAATGGAATTTTAAATCATTTTGCCCATAACCGTCAAGGACATCGGTAATTCTCTGTATCTCGTCTTGCGGCAGCGCAGTATCAAGCAATCCCATCGCAGACTTTCTCATGAGCTGAAAACCTGTCCAGACTATATTCAGTGCGACACCAAAAGCAACGATGGCATCAAGCATCATCCAGCCAGTCAGTTTGACAAGTGCAATTCCCAGGAGAACGCCTGCAGAAGTCATAACATCAGTTCTGAGGTGCTTGCCATCTGCTTCAAGGGTTATTGAGTTGTGTTTTCTCCCGTTTCTGATCAGTATGATTGATACTGCGAGGTTAATCAATGAGGCACTTAATGCTATGAGCAGCCCTATCCCTAATTTTTCAAGAGGCTGCGGATGCAGAATCCTGGGTACGGCTGACCAGATAATGCTGCCAGCCGCCAGGACGATCAGACCGCCTTCAATAGCGCTGGAAAAATATTCAGCCTTATTATGTCCGAATTCATGCCTCTCATCTGGCGGCTTTTCAGCAAGGTTCAGCATTACCAGTGCTACAAGTGCGGCAGCAAGGTTGACGCATGACTCCAGTCCGTCAGACAAAAGTCCGACAGAATTTGTAAGAAAATAGGCCGTCAACTTTATTGATATTGTCGCAACTGCAGCTGCAATTGAGAGATAAATGTATTTTTTGAGTGATGAAGAGGCCATTAATTTTGTGCCGGTTTGTTCATCAAATTTAGCATTTCTGCCTGACCTTCAGGATATCATCAATTTCAGTCTGATTTACATTATCTGAGCGGTGATAGGATGTAATCAGGCGTAAGTTTATCTTCTAAATCAAGTGTGCTGTCCAGAGAACTTTTTGACTATTAAAGAGTCAGTTCCACGATCTTGCGATGCAAATCGTTGCTGCTCACAGGTTTGGGCAGATAATCAGTACACCCGGCCTCCATTGCACGCTTCCGGTCATCAGGGAAAGCATATGCCGTTACAGCTACAATCGGTAACCTGGAAAAACCTTCTTCGGCACGCAGCCTGCGCGTCAGCGACAGACCATCCTCGTCCCCCTTGAGCGATATATCCATCAGCACAAGATCAAATTTCCGGGAATGAAGTTGATCCCAGGCATCTGCAGCGGAGTCAGCTGCGGCAGTATCATACAGGCCTGACAACAACTTCGTGAAATAAAGCTGACTATGGGGGTCATCCTCGACAATCAGAATGGCCATTCGCTTTGATGATGACGGGTCCTTCATATCCTGATCAGTTTGTACGACAAAGATCCCAGTTTAATCTTCTCCCCGTGAAGGAGTCCCGTGTTCCAGTCAGTGTTTCCATGAGCTATCCGGAACTTGTCCTCCCCGCGGAGATCGTTGTTATTATCATTATCCCTCAAATGCCATGCCGCAGGTGCTGCCATTACCATATCGGCGCACGCCTTGTCAAGAGCCAGGGGGTCCGTGGAAGCAGCAATACCTATGTCTTCAACCAGAGGCATGTCATTGTGCCCCCAGCAATCGCAGTCAGGAGAGACATCCATGATGAAATTGACATGCAGTGCAGGCTTATCCTTAACCACTGCATAGGCATACTCGGCTACCTTTTTGCTGAGAACATCTCCCTCAGAGCTCCATTGCACCCTTGCAGCATCAAACTGGCAGACAGCCACGCACTGGCCGCAGCCCGTACATCTTTCGTTGTCAATATGTGCCTTCCGGTCATCACCGAGGTGGACGGCATCATGGGCACAGCTTATAACGCATATGTTGCAGCCGGTACAATTCTTCTGGTATATAAAGGGAGGATTCCCGGAGTGCTGAAAGAGCTTTCCGCCAACGGAAGCACAGCCCATACCAAGGTTCTTCAGCGCACCCCCGAAACCTGTCTGCTCATGTCCCTTGAAGTGATTCAGTGAAATAATTATATCAGCATCAGCAATGGCCGTACCGATCATCGCCCTGCGGGTATAATCAAGATTTACCTCAATCTCACGGTAGTCAGTACCCTTTATGCCGTCGCCTATTATAACATGGCATCCTGCACTGAATGGATTGTAACCATTGGAGAACGCCGCATCAAGATGATCGGGAGCATTTGCTCTTTCTCCTGAATAAAGGGTGTTGCAGTCAGTCAGGTATGGCCTGCCTCCTTTTTCCTTCACCATTGATGCCACCCTTGCCGCAAAGTTGGGCCTGAGATATGCAAGATTTCCGGGCTCACCGAAGTGGACCTTGATAGCGGTCATCTTACGGTTGAAATCGATCTTCTCAAATCCTGCAGCCATCACCAGCCTCTCCAGCTTCTTCAGCAGGTTCAGCGATGAGGTGCCGTGCATATCGGTGAAATATACCTCAGAAGGTCCCATTAATAATAAAACGTTCGATATCAGACATTAAGTATGTCGATAATGTCAACAAGGTGCTGGTTGAGGCCCTTATGCTGTTTTACCGCTTTCCTGAAGGGAACGAGCACTATCTCGTCATTCTGCAGTCCTACCATTACGCTCTGCTGGCCGTCAAGGAGTGCCTCAACAGCTGCATTACCCAGTCTGCTTGCGTTGACACGATCAAGTGCTGACGGTGACCCGCCGCGCTGGAGGTGTCCGAGAATAGCCACTCTCACCTCGTAGCCCTTGAGCTGGGGCTTGAGTCTCTCGGCAAGCGCTATGGCGCCTCCTTCTTCATCTCCTTCAGCAACTATGATTATATTGCTTGATTTCTTTCTCTTGTTGCCCGTTTCGATCATCTTGTTGATGTCACGTGCCTCTCCCTTGATTTCAGGCATTATAATGGCTTCGGCGCCGCTGGCGATTCCGCTGTAAAGGGCAATGTGGCCTGCCTCGGCCCCCATCACCTCGACAAAAAACATCCTGTTGAGGGCGCTGGCTGTGTCACGGATTTTATCCACGGCCTCCACCACGGTGTTGAGTGCAGTATCATATCCTATAGTATAGTCAGTGCCATAGATATCATTGTCTATTGTGCCGGGCACCCCGACAAACGGGATGTTATGTTCTTCGTTGAACAGGCTGGCCCCCTTGAAGGAGCCGTCTCCTCCTATCACAACCACACCGTCAATTGCAGCAGCTCTCAGGTTGTCATATGCAACCTTCCTCCCCTCGGGAGTACGGAAAGCGTCGCATCTTGCGGTTTTAAGTATTGTACCTCCGCGCTGTATCGTGTCTGACACCGAGTGTGCGTAAAGAGGTTTGAAATTGGCATTTATCATCCCCATGTAGCCGTGCCTGATGCCGACCACCTCAAGTCCGTTATATATTGCAGTGCGGGTAACAGCACGGATTGCTGCATTCATTCCGGGAGCGTCTCCACCCGATGTGAGAACGCCTATCTTCTTAATTTTCCCCATTGTAGAAATTATTTATTGACGGTGCGAAATTACTACAATTTCATATTTCAGCAATTTCGAAAGTAACAATATCATATTGCGGCAACAATATCTGCAACTTCCTGGATAAGCCACCGCGGGGTGGAGGTGGCACCGCATACTCCTGCACTGGATGAATCATGAAACCATTCGCGGTTCAGCTCACCTGGTGAGGAAATGAAGTGGGAGCGGGGATTCACCTTCTGGCACACCTCGAATAGCATGCGGCCATTAGAGCTGTTCCTGCCGCTGACAAAGATTATAACATCATGTTTCATGGCAAATTCCCTCAGCCGTGGTTCACGCCCTGATACCTGCCTGCAGATTGTGTTATGAACCTTCAGGTTTGAAGACGAATGGTCCGGAGAGACCTTTTCTATATTAAGCCTTATTATCTCAGCCACAACCTCGTATTGAACCTTGCTCTTTGTAGTCTGTGAGAAGAGGAAGACCGGCTTTGTGTAGTCTATCCTGTGAAGGTCGCCCTTGCCAGTGACCAGTATTCCCCTTGATCCGGCCGCACCCATAAGCCCTATAACCTCGGCATGACCCTCCTTGCCGTAGATGACTATCTGTCCCTTTTCGTCACGCGACAGCTCGGCTACTTTTCGTATTTTCTCCTGCATTGACCTGACAATAGGACAGGTAGCGTCAATAATTGTAATGTTATTCTCCCTGGCTTTTGCATAAGTTGATGGAGGCTCGCCGTGCGCCCTGATAAGAACCTTGCAGTCACGCAGTTTTTCGAACTCATCATACGTGATTGCCCTAAGTCCGAGGCCGGTCAGCCGGGCTACCTCGATGTCATTGTGCACTATCTCCCCGAGGCAGTAGACGGTTTCTCCGTCACGGAGTGCATCCTCTGCGATCACAACGGCATTTTCAACACCGAAACAGAATCCGGATCCCTGTTCAACTTCAACCTTCATTTATCCTTGTTTTGTAGAGCTCCCTGAACCAGACCATCTGTTCTTCGGGGGTCATGTCACTGTTGTCAAGCACAACCGCATCATCAGCCTGCCTGAGCGGACTCGCTGCACGTGATGAGTCAATACGGTCACGTTCGCTTATGTTTTTAATCACTGCATCAATGTCAGCCGGCAGTCCCTTGCTCAGCAGTTCGAGATATCGTCTCTGCGCCCTCACCTCGGGTCTTGCCGTCATGAATATCTTGAGCCGGGCGTCAGGGAACACGACAGTGCCTATGTCACGGCCGTCCATCACCACACCCCCGCCGGCGCCCATTGAGCGCTGCAGCTGCACCAGCCTTGCCCTGACCCCGGCTATTGTGCTCACCGGACTTACATTGTCCGAAACCTCACGGTCACGTATTTCCCTCTCCACCTTCTCTCCGTTGAGGTAAGTGGCCGAGAATCCGGTCTCGCGGTCAGGTTTGAAGGTTATTGCAATTTCCGGAAGAGCTTTCAGGATCCCGGTCTCGTCAGCCACCCCTCCGCCTGCCAGTCCGCGCCTCAGCGCGAACAGAGTGACTGCCCTGTACATGGCCCCCGAATCAATATAGATATATCCCAGTTCCCTGGCTATCGCCTTTGCAAAAGTGCTTTTACCGCACGACGAGTAACCGTCAACCGTAATGATTATTTTCCTTTTTTTCTTTGTCATTGTCTCAGTCAAATTAAAACGAAACGGGGCCGTTAAGGTTCATCCCGTTCTGCTTTTCTGAATATAATTTCAGGTCTCAGTGTAACTGTCAGGTGGTTAGATCCGCCGGCGGGATGAAATACCCCATGGGCGAAAGCCAGTTCGAAGGCTCTTGTTCTTATGCCGAATCCGGTAGTAAAGCCCGCCAGCCCGGTCCGCTGTCCGGTCCGCATCTCAGCCCTTCGCTGATAGTCAAGGCCGGCGCCAATCCAGAATGCTTCTGATGGCAGGACCTCGATCCCCAGTACAACGTGCCTGAGAATATCTTCGCCGAAACCGCCCGGGCCGGCATCATCTTCAGTATCATAATCGAAGGTCAGGTCAGGCTTCTCGAGATGTCTCAGGGTGAGAGAAAAGCTGAATGGGGCATGAGCAAGCCTCTTGGTGGCTCCGGCAATTATCTCCAACGGAAGCGGTTCAACCCCGTTGCCTGTATAGCCTGCAAGCTGCAATCCGGCGTTGCGGATGACCAGCCCGGCGTCAAGCATCAGCCGTTCATTGCTGTATGTCGCCCCTATATCCGCACAGAGGCCCGCTGAAAAGTACCGCTCGAGATTTGAAATGACAGGCTTGAGGTTCACACCAACGGAGAAGGATGAGTCAATCTGCCATGACCAGATAATATTGAATCCGTATTCGGCAGCGGTGAAGCTGCCGGTAATATTGCCGGCTTCATCAGCTTCAGTGAAGGTGCCATAGCTTATAAAACTTATCCCGCCGGCGAAGTTACCTGCAGCGGCGGTGCTGTGTGACCAGGAGGCGTAACCATACCTGATTCCCGCAAACCATGAGGAGAAACTGAGTGAGATATCATTGTCCATAGAGGCATCAAGTAATGCAGGATTGAAATATGGCAGGGCCAGATCACTTCGCTGCGAGGCAACTGTAATACCGCCGGTGGCGTTGGCGAAAGCCGAATGGCTCAGATTGAGGAACTCATAGGTATTGTCACCACCGGTCTGGCCTTTCAGAGTCAGAGTAGCTGAAACCATGAGAAGCAGAAGGCCGGCTGCCCGCTGTCGCAGAACAGCAATGCCGGGAAGCAGATTGGGAGCCCTTTGACTCATCCTCAGAATCATTATAGACAAAGATAGTATTCCCGGCAAAATGGCATGATCAAAGCTGTTATTTCAGGGTCGTCAGGCACTCCTGCCGGCAAAGTCTGTATCAACCACAGCCTTCCTGTTCTTTCCTGCCTGTGAGAGGAAGAGGCCGGCAATTACAACTGCCATACCAACCCCGTTACGTGCTGTCAGTCTGTCACCCACGATGAGGAACGCAAAGACTGCCGTGAAAACAGGAATAAGATTGCTGAATATGTTGGCCCTTGCAATCCCCACATACCTGACTGAATAGGCAAAGAGCACGAATGCACCGCATGACGCGAAGATGGCCAGGAGGATTACCGAGCCGAAGCTCTTCGCAACGATGCCTGTGGCGAGCAGATCCTTCAGATCGAACATAAGGAAGAGAGGAAGGAAGAGGATTGCGCCTATTATGTTCTGAATGTTGACAATCGTGACCGGATCATACTCATGTGCCAGGCGGTGAAGAACCATGTTGTAACCGACGGCTGATACAACCGCAAGGAACATCAGCGCCAGTCCCCTCGGATTCATCGTGATATTTCCAGTACTGTTTGTAATGAAGATGATAACTCCTATGAATGAGATAATTACACCCAGATAGTTGACAAGCTTAAGCCTCTCGCGGTATATGACCCATGCAAAGATTACTGCAAAGACCGGAATTGTTGAGATGATTACAGACCCTACTGTTGATGAAACGTATGTCAGTCCGAAGCTTTCACCCAGGAAGTAGAGAAAAGGTTCAAACAACGCCAGGAGAAAAAAGTACTTCCTGTCTCCCTTTTTTACGGGCGTAAAACGTCCGGTAATCCACAGGAAGCCTGTAAGAAAAATAATTGCCATACACAGCCTGATGAAGACAATTGTTATGGGTTCATAGTCAACGTTGGCCACCTTGAACCAGACGAATGAGAACGACCAGAATATCATTGATAGAACCAGGGCTGCGTAGGGTCTGCCTTTCATGGGAGGAAGAAAAAATGAGTGATTTTACAGGCGGCGAAATTAGCTGATTTTTCAATACCTGTGGCAGAGAGGGCCTTAAAGAAGTTTTCAGTTTCGAACGCATCTGATGATCATTCGGCAAGAATTTTACAATGAATTAATATACAGTATAATGCGTATTGATCATCTTTCGACCGGCGAAAATGAAAATCATTTTTACCCGTTTTGCCATATTGTTTTATTGTTATATTTGCCACTTCAAAAGCGAGAATAAGATGAACGGAATCAAGATCGTTGTACTTGCCAAGCAGGTTCCGGATACGCGGAATGTAGGCCCTGATGCAATGAAAGCTGACGGGACGGTTAACAGGAGCGTCCTGCCTGCCATTTTCAATCCGGAGGATCTGAACGCCCTTGAGCAGGCACTGCGCATAAAGGAGAGATATGAAGGTGTTACGGTGACGCTGCTAACAATGGGCCCGGTAAGGGCTGCTGAGATAATCCGTGAGGGGCTTTACCGCGGAGCGGATGACGGTGTGCTGCTTACTGACAGGGCCTTTGCAGGGTCTGATACGCTGGCCACATCATATGCACTTGCACTTGCAGTGCGAAGGCTTGCTCCCGACCTTGTAATAGGAGGCCGCCAGGCTATTGACGGTGATACGGCCCAGGTGGGGCCGCAGGTTGCAGAAAAGCTGGGCTGGCCCCAGGTTACATATGCCGAGGAGATGCATTTCGAGGGTGAAAAACTCATCATCCGCCGCCGCCTTGAAAGGGGAGTGGAGACTGTATCAGCACCCCTGCCGCTTGTTGTTACAGTGAACGGAACAGCCCCGGCGTGCCGTTACCGCAACGCGAAACTCCTTATGAAATACAAGTATGCACGCACTGATACCGAACTGCAGGCTGAGAGCTCTGACTATATAGCAGCAGGCAGGCCTTCAATAAGAATAACCGAGTGGGGTGTTGACGCCATCGGTGCCGATCCTGAACATCTCGGGCTCTCAGGGTCACCCACCAAGGTGAAGGAGATCGAAAATGTAATTCTCCAGGCAAAGGAATCGAAACGCCTTACCTCATCAAATTCAGACATTGAGTCACTGGTCAGGGAGTTGCTTGAGAATCATACAATTGGTTGAAAAACGGATAAAACATATTTAAAGTGAACAATCTATTCGTCTTTTGCGAGCTTGATGAAGGCAGACCTGCGGAGGTGAGCCTTGAACTGCTTACCAGGGGCAGATCACTGGCCAATACGCTTGGCTGCCGCCTCGAAGCGGTGGTCCTCGGGAGCGGACTTGAAGGGATCGAAAACGAGCTCTTCCCATACGGAGTTGACGTGGTGCACGTGGGCGATGATCCTGTGCTTGAACACTACCGCACAATGCCGTTCACATCGGTCATTACAGGCCTCTTCAGGCAGGAGCAGCCCCAGATTGCCCTTATGGGTGCAACATCAACAGGCCGTGACCTGGGACCCCGGGTCTCATCCGCGCTCCACAGCGGACTGACGGCCGACTGCACCAGCCTAGAGATCGGAGATCACTATGTGAAGAAAACCGATACCACCTATAAAAACCTCCTGTATCAGATCAGGCCTGCATTCGGCGGTAACATCATTGCCACAATCATCAATCCTGACCACAGGCCTCAGATGGCCACAGTACGCGAAGGGGTCATGAAGCGCGAGATTGTAAACAAAAACTACAGGGGAGAAGTCAGGAAGATCGATGTCCCCTCCTTTATCAAACCGGAAGACCTCGCTGTTGATATAATTGAGAGGCACATGGAGGCCCGCAAGGTTGACATCAAATCAGCACAGATAATAGTTTCAGGCGGTTATGGTGTGGGTTCAAGGGAAAACTTCGCCATGCTTTATGAACTGGCTTCCCTGCTTGGCGGCGAGGTGGCTGCTTCAAGGGCTGCAGTTGATGCCGGTTATGCGGGACATGAACGCCAGGTGGGACAGACCGGGGTGACTGTCAGGCCAAAGCTTTATATTGCCTGCGGCATCTCAGGGCAGATACAGCATACCGCCGGAATGAACCAGAGCGGCAAGATCATTGCAATCAACAATGACCCTATGGCACCCATAAACAATATCGCAGACTATGTAATAAATGGCGATGTGGCAGAGGTAATCCCGAAGCTCATTAAATACTACAAGGCCAACGCCAGGTAAACAGACCAAAGTCCGAAAGCAAAAAAAGAACACCAATGGCAAATTTCTATACTGACAATAAAGATCTCAGATTCCACCTAAACCACCCGGCGATGGAAAAGATCGTCAGACTGAAGGAGATGGATTACCGTGACAGGGAACAATTTGATTATGCACCTCATGATTTCGAGGATGCCATGGACAACTATGACAGGGTTCTGGAGATCATAGGCGCCATCTGTGCAGAGGTGATTGCACCCAATGCGGAAGATGTGGATCATGAGGGACCCACGGTGGCCGATGGTCATGTTACATATGCCCGTGGTACGCGTGAAAACCACGAGGCACTCACAAGGGCCGGTGTGATAGGGATGAACTTTCCGAGGAAGTACCAGGGGCTCAATTTCCCAATGGTACCTTACGTCATGGCTGCCGAACTGGTTTCAAGAGCTGATGCCGGGTTTGCTAACATATGGGGATTGCAGGACTGCGGTGAGACTATTTTGGAGTTCGCTGCTGATGACATAAGGCAGGAGTTTCTTCCGCGATTCAACAAAGGTGCAACAGCAGCAATGGACCTTACCGAGCCCGATGCCGGGTCTGACCTTCAGGCAGTGCAGCTAAAGGCTCACTATGAAGAATCGCGGGGCACATGGCTGCTTAACGGGGTGAAGCGTTTCATAACAAACGGCGATGCAGAGATATCACTCGTCCTCGCCCGCAGCGAAGAAGGAACAACTGACGGCAGAGGGCTGTCACTGTTCGTCTATGACAAAGCAGACGGTGGCGTAATCGTCAGACGCATTGAGAACAAGATGGGTATTAAAGGCTCACCGACGTGCGAACTGGTCTTCCGCAATGCACCTGCAAAACTTGTCGGTGAGAGGCGTATGGGCCTTATCAAGTATGTAATGTCACTGATGAATGGCGCACGTCTTGGCGTTGGGGCACAATCAGTCGGGATAGCCCAGGCTGCGTACGAAGAAGCCAGGAAATATGCCTCTGAGAGGAAACAGTTCGGGAAAACAATTGACCAGTTCCCCGCTGTTTATGAAATGCTTACCCTGATGAGGGTCCGACTTGAGGCGATGCGGTCACTCCTCTATGAGACTGCACGCTTCGTTGACACTTACAAGGCATGGTCATTTGTTGCAGCGGAACGCCCTCTGACAAAGGAAGAACGTGACGACCTGAAGAACAATACCAGGCTGGCAGACATATATACTCCGATGGTGAAGCTGATAAGCAGCGAGTGGTGCAACCGCATTGCCTATGACGCGGTGCAGATCCATGGAGGCGCAGGTTTCATCAAGGATTTCCCGGTGGAGAGGCTTTACCGTGATGCACGCATCACATCAATCTATGAAGGAACCTCACAACTACAGGTGGTTGCCGCCGTCAGGGGCGTGACAACAGGAGGATATCTTGCACAGATCCGGGAATATGAGAAGAAGGAACTCAGACCTGAACTCGATCACCTGAAAAAAACGCTTTTAGTCCTGACCGGTGATCTTGAAAAGAGTGTGGCACAGGTTGTGGCTGCCGGCAATAACGAACTGACGGACTTCCACGCACGCCGACTGGTGGAAATGGCTGCCAACATTGTAATGGGTTACCTGCTCTTACATGATGCACAACGTGATGCAGCATATTCCTCCTCGGCCGGGCTGTTTATTGAGCTCGCTGTCTCTGAAAACAAGGTGAAGTCAGAGTTTATCGGCTCTTTCCAGGAAAAGACGCTTGGCCTCTACAAGGTAAGCTGACAGACCCTTACCTGAGTCTCCGTAATGCCCTTTCCTGAATGAATATCAGGGAAGGGGCCCTTCTGCCGGCGGAAGCTTTCTTCCGGTCAGGGAATGCTTTTTACAGTTTTCCGGATGACAAATGTCAATTTCCGGATTGACAAGAAACACCTGTATATCAATCCAAATACACTTTGCCCCGGTGAACTGTGTGTTCTTATTCCGGTATATTTGTGAATAATATAACAGAAAGCAAAATGAAGCGAAAGGCATGGATTACAAGACTGTTGGCGGCTGCCCTTGTTATTGCGGGCGGGCTTTCTCTTTCATCGTGTGAACAATACTCATGGGCCAGGCAGGAAGTACCCCAGGACCTTACTGTGAGCTTCTCGGAAACAATCCTTCCGTTTTGTCAGGGCTGTCACGGGTCGTGGACAGGTGACAGGACCTACGACAAGCTCTCGGCCAATGTAGACACTGTCACTCCGGCATCAAGCAGGGTGCTGTCAATACATTCTTCCATAACGGCATTCGGGTCGCAGATACTTCAGATTGACACGCTGCTGATACCGGCAACTGATGTTATTAAACTGTGGGCTTCACAGGGAGCAGAAAAAAATTAGAATTGAGGAAACCTTAATAAAGTCAACCATGAAAAAAATTGCCATATCCGTCATTCTTGTCCTGGTTACATTCGCGGCATTCAGCCAGGATAGCGAGAATTATCCGGTCAGGGTTTTTGAGACCAGCATATTAATTGACAATCAGACTGTAGCAACGCCTTTTAAGGGAATGCTCGAGTTCGAGATTCATCATCGTTTCGGCACTGTGAACAAAGCCCTTGATGACCTGTTCGGCCTCTGGGCCCCCGCAAACATCCGCCTTGGGCTCAATTACGGTATAACTGACAGGCTGATGATCGGAGTCGGTACTGCAAAAAACTATAAAGCTCAGGATCTGGCCGTGAAGTTTGCCATACTGCAGCAGACCTCATCCGGTTCCGTTCCGGTCTCACTCAGCTATTACGGAAATATGGGTATCAATCTGTTGAATCAGAACACATTTGGACCGGCCCATGACTGGCGTGAGATACACCGTCTCTCATATTTTAACCAGATACTTGTTGCAAGGCAGTTCGGAACGAAGTTCTCTCTGCAGCTCGCGCCAACATTTATCTGGCTCAATGCAGTAGAGGTTGGATACAGGAATGCTCATTACGGTATATCTGCCGGTGCGAGGTACAATGTAACCGGCTCACACAGCATCATAGCCGAATATGATCAGCTTTTCAGCAGCCAGAAGGATGAGTCGCTGAATTCCAAACCACAGCTTTCACTGGGCTGGGAGATAGGAACTGCCACTCATGCATTCCAGATTTTCTTTGCAAATTACAAAGATATCCTCGGACAGTATAACTTTGTATACAACCAGAACAGTATCAGTGATGGGGAGTATCTGATAGGGCTGAATGTTACTGTCCGGTTCTGACAGACAACAGAATTATGGCAATCAGAAAGCTTTTGCCCTTACTTTTCATCCTGGCGCACCTGGCAACACCGGACTCTTCCGGTCAGGCGCCTGACACGGTAAAGTCATTACGCGGAGCATCGAACAGCCTTTACGCGGATGACAACGAAAACAACTGCCTTGTATGCCACGGAAGGCTTGTTTATTCCATTACCGACACAACCACGGGAACAATCAGAAAACAGCTGATGTCTGAACATAACCTGGTAGTGCCAGACATGTTTTACAATTCTGTTCACTGGAGTTTCAACTGCCTCGACTGTCATGCTGAAGGTTTCAAAACTTTTCCCCATCCGCTGGAAGCCAGGTTCGAGAGCTCATGGGGATGCATCGATTGTCATGGCTATGATCCGAACTATGCACAGTACAGGTTCGAGGAGATAGATGCCGAGTACCAGCGAAGCATTCATTACACTGCCACCGAGGGCCTCATATCATGCTGGAAATGTCATGATCCGCATTATTATAATCCTCTGGCCAGACAGACAAAGGGAGGAAGGGAATATATCCTGCGGTCAAATGAGATGTGTCTCAGGTGCCACGGCAACTCTGACGTGATGGGACTCATCAATGACGAAAATGTAAGCATTGTTTTGCCGAAGCATGAGTGGCTGCCGGATGTTGACCGGCATATGGAGGCTGTCAGGTGTATCGACTGCCATACAAGAATGAACGACAGCGTTCTCGTGGCTCATGAAGTCATGCCTGCAGACAGCGCTGTCAGGGGCTGTGCAGAATGCCACAGCCAGAACTCCATCCTGATGGGCACACTCTACAAGTATGCCGCTCAGGAGAATCGTGATGAAAAGGGATTTATCAACGGGGTGATCCTGCGGAACGAATCTTATGTGATTGGTGCCAACCGCAGTAAATTCATCTCGTTCACGGGTCTTTTCCTTATTGGCATGACAATTGCAGTTGCCCTGGTGCACACTTTTTTCAGGATCATCATCAAACGGAAGCAGGTAGTCCATGAGTAAGAATTTTTACCATTATCCGGTCTGGGTGAGGCTTTGGCATCTCACAAACGCCATACTGTGCCTGTTTTTGATTGTTACAGGATTCAGCATGCTTTATTCAGATCCTGACCGTGCCCTGGTTGTGAAATTTCAGAGAGCAGTCTCAATTCACAATGTGTGCGGTGTGCTGCTTACATTAAGTTATACGGCTTTCCTCATCGGGAATATTTTTACTGAGAATGGCAGGCACTACCTCGTTACAGTCAGGGGCATGGCTGAGAGGCTCTGGAAGCAGGCCCGCTATTACGGCTTCGGTTATTTCAAGGGAGAGGAAGCCCCTTTCCCCGTAACCGGCAGTCGCAAGTTCAATCCGTTGCAGCAGGTATCATATGTGGGGGTGATGTATTTTGTACTGCCAATGCTGTTCGTTACGGGATGGGCGCTGATGTTCCCGGAGTTCATACTTAAGAGGTTCCTGGGTTTCAGCGGTGTGTACCTTACCGACCAGTTCCATGTAATTCTCGGATTCCTGGTCGTCATTTTCCTGTTTATTCATCTCTATGTCAGCACAATGGGTAAATCTCCGCTGAGCAATTTCAGGAGTATCATCACAGGCTGGCAGGAGAGCCATTAATAAAAAGAGTCTAATTAAAATCAAGGTTTATGAAAAGAACGATTAAAGCAATTTCCGTTGTACTGGCAACAGCCCTGTTTGCCTTTTCTTCGGTTACGGCAAATGCCCAGCAGAAGAAGGGTGAACCGTGGGTTATCCCTGCAGAGTACAAGAAAATGGCCAATCCCGTTGCCAGGGACGATGCATCAGTCAACGCAGGCAAGGTGTCATATGCAAAGAACTGTGCTTCATGTCATGGCAAAACCGGTTTGGGTGACGGTCCTAAGGGAAGAATGTGCAAGACATTTCCGGGCGACTTCTCCGGGGCTGCCTTCCAGGGATATGCTGATGGGGAGATGTTTTACCAGACCAAGATGGGAAGAGGCGAGATGCCTGCATATGACAAGAAAATTCCGGATAATGAAATCTGGAGTATAGTCAACTACATGAGAACACTTAAAAAGTAAGTTTTCACAGTAAATAAAAAAAGCTGTCCGCGTTTGCGGGCAGCTTTTTTTGTGCTTTCTCTTTCCCTATTCGCCTGGATCAGCGTATCCCAGGGCAACCATTTCTGCTATCGAGTTATCAAGCAGGGTACTTATGTAACCTGGGTTGTGGATGCCGTTGCTGCGGTCTTCCTTAATTGTATTGTAATTCAGGTACGCGAGAACTGCGTTTGCCTTAAAGGTTCCGGTTTTGGCGAGTCCGGTGGTTGAGTTGTAAATACCTGCTTCGATCAGCTGTGATTCAAGCCTTGCCATTTTGCCAGTGATATCAGATTTGAGATCGGCTATCATGGCGTCGAGATTGGTTGCATTTGTGTGGCAGGTTGTGCAGCCTGTCCTGAGCATCGTCTCCGTGCCATGGTTGTCATACCATACTCCCATATTATGACCGCCGGCCTGGTAACCGTAAGGAGTTGACATGTGGCATGTCAGACATCCGCTGGCTGTTGAATGAGGGTTGGTGCTGGGGTGTGCTTCTCCGGGAAGTTCAAACGGTGTTTTCCCGAGGATGAGATTGGCATTTGGTCCGTGATGCGGCCCGATACGCGAATTGGCGATATTGAAATCGGCTCCGTTCACAACCGGTGCAGGTGAGACAGCACGCGACTGGTGACAGAAAACGCACTGGTTGCTGTTTCCCTTATTCCATACAACATCGGCACCTGCATATTTTACCTCCAGGGTCTCAGCGCCCGGTTTGGTCAGGGCCCAGTCAGCCGCTGAGTATGTCTGGTGAATCTTGTGGCATGTGGCGCAATTGATCTGCATCGGGTCAGAGGGAACAGAGATATTGGCTGTCGAACCTTCTGCCAGATACTCAAGGAATCCCTGGCTGGTGTGACACTGAACACATCCGGCCCTGTTTGCATAGGCCGCATTGCCCCCCTTTGCATGAGTTGACTCACTCCACTGAGCGGAGAAAGCTGACATCGGGCTGCTGGGATTGTGGCACTCGGCACATCCGAAGGTTGTTCCCGGATCACCTTTGTCGCCCTTCGCTCCATCCTCACCCACAGGACCCATCGGACCTTCGCAGGAGGCCATTATAAGACCTGCAGAAACAACTAATGCGGCAAATTTCAGACTTTTTTTCATATAGGTTTCTTTTTCGATTTTCTCTGATGAAAGGTAGCAAGACCGTTGATAACCCGGTAAACTATTGCATTGATATTTCAATCACAATGGATTGATAAGTGCAGTCATTACAATTGACAAAGATCAAAAATCATTATGATATATGTCACAATTGTCTGACTTTAAATGAATGACAGGGTAATTTTATCCGAAATTCCAACAGGATGTACACAGACAACAAGATAACCAGTTGCGAGTTCTGTTCCAGGTGCTGGTCGAACTTCAAGACACTTTCTCCTGGTGAACTGGAACTCATCAATAAAAACAGGTATGAAGCCAGCTTCAAGCCCTCTGAAATAATCATCAAGCAGGGTTCACCTTCTTCAAATGCCATATTCCTGCTGTCAGGGCTCGCAAAGGTATATATGGAGGGGTATTCAGGGAAGAATCTCATACTTAACCTGGCAGAATCGAAAACACTGCTGGCAGGTCCGGGAGTTCATGTCAACTCACGATATTGCTATTCCGTGGCTGCAATCACGCAGGTACAGGCCTGCTTCATCAATTTTGACGTCATCAGAAACGTGATAGCAGCTAATCCCGGTTTTGCCGCCGGCTTTATTGAAGATATAAGTGACAAGGCACTCAGACTGCACCAGAAGGTACTTAACCTGACCCAGAAAAAGATGCACGGAAGGCTTGCCGAAGCATTGCTTTATTTTTCAGACACAATCTTCCGTTCCGATGAATTTGAAATGGTGCTCTCACGCCAGGAACTCGGTGAAATGACTAATATGGCCAAAGAGAGCGTTGTCAGAATCATAGGTGAGTTTGAAAATGAGAATATTATTCATGCCACTTCAAGATCTGTCAGGATCCTTAACCGGGAAAAACTGATGGTAATTTCCGAAAAGGGATAGTTTTGCAGTCAAATAGATTACATGAAAGCATTAAGGTTTTTCATTTCTCCTGCAATGATGGGTGTACTCTTCATTGCTCTGGCAGCATCGATGGCTGCAGCGACGTTCATTGAGAATGATTTCGGCCAGGAGGCCTCCCGGGCAGCAGTGTACAACACCTGGTGGTTTGAGCTGCTATTTCTGATGCTGACCCTGAACCTGCTTGGCCAGATCTTCATATTCAGGCTGTGGCGCAGGGAAAAACTGACAGTGCTGCTTTTTCACGCCGCATTCATAATAATGGTGGCAGGAGCCGCAATAACCAGGTACACAGGTTATGACGGCATGATGCACATCAGGGAGGGCAGCTCTTCTGATGTTACATTTTCATCAGGCAATACCCTCACATTTGAACTCTTCGGGAATGACGGCACTGTTCTGAACAGTCACTCGGCACCACTGAGCATTTCCGGCGGACGCCACGGGAAATACAGGAAAAGTCTTGATGCCGGCGGGGAAAAAACAACCCTGACATTTGACCGGTATCTTCCCGGCGCCGTAAAAACAATCGAGGAAACTCCCGGTGGCCGGCCCATGATATCACTTCTCTTCACCCCTGACATGGTCAGCAGTGAAACTGTGGTCCTGGCTATAGGTGAGTCAGCTGTAATAGGCGATATGACTATTGGCTTCGGGACCGGGGGTGACATCTCCGTTTCAACTGACGGGAACACCTTCTCCATCAGTGCTTTCGGGGGGCTCAGGTCAACGGTTATGCAGGAGATGAAATCTTTGGAATACCCTGCCGACACCCTGGTGCCGCTGGTTGCGGGAACCGTTTACACCGTCGGCAGATACAGGATAATGCCCCAGGTGATGACAATGAGCGGTGCCGCAGTGCCTTCAGCCACCGCAGCCGGACAAAGAGCCGGGGGTGCTCTCGGATTCACGCTGAAGGGTGAGGGTCTGCAGGAAAGCATATGGCTGTGGGATGACGGCGGGGAAGAGAAGTCAGAATGGAAGGGTGCTGCAGGCAGGCTGACTGCAAGAGTCAGTTACGGTGCCGGTGAAAAGCAGCTGCCTTTCAGCCTCAGGCTCGACGACTTCGTTGTTGAGCGGTATCCCGGGTCCAACAGCCCGTCAGGATTCAAAAGCCGGGTGACCCTCAGTGATCCGGCACATGGCACCACAATGCCCTATGAAATCTACATGAATCATATCCTGAAATACCGCGGATACCGTTTTTACCAGTCGTCTTATGATCAGGACGAACTCGGCACTGTGTTGTCGGTAAACCATGACCCTGCGGGGATGTTCACCACCTATGCCGGTTATGGGTTGCTGTTCCTTTTCATTATACTCTCACTTCTGAACAGGAAATCGTTCTTCCGCACTGTGGCTCCGGGGCACTGGAGTTCGAATTATCGAAAACCTGCTGCTGCCCTGGCATTGCTTATTATGACTTCGCTGTCACCCCTGAAGAGCCAGCAGCTGGTGATAGAAAAAAAGGCAGCCGACAGCTTCGGGGAAGTTCTTGCGCAGGATCAGAAGGGACGTACGAAGCCGCTCTACACAATCAGCAGCGACATCCTGCGGAAAGTGGCAAGGGAGAACAGCTTTGAGGGGATGTCGCCAATGCAGGTTTTCCTCGGGTGTGCGCTTGATTTCTATCACTGGCAGAATGTGCCGCTGATAAGGGTATCAAATGAGGAACTCCGTCTTCAGCTCGGCCTGAAGGGCGAAAAGGCAGCCTTTTCCGATATCGTGAAGATGGGAGAGGGCGGCGGTTACATGCTGGCATCACTGGTAGACAAAGCCTATGCAAAGAGTGTATCCGAGCGCACCAGGTTTGACAAGGAGGTTATAAAGGTTGACGAGAGAGTCAACATCTGCTATATGATGTCAAGGGGAGATTTCATGAGGATCTTCCCTCTCAGGGACGGCACTGACCACTGGGGAAGTGCGGAGGATGCTGTCAGACATGGTATCGGACAGGAAGATTCACTGTTTGTTGTGAGCGTTGTTCCATTGTGGGCACAGGCTGTGACATCTGTGGGTCGTTCGGTGGCTCCTCCGGCAGATTATCTCACTGCTCTGACCAACTACCAGCATCGTCATGCCGGGTATGAACTGCCTTCTGAGGGAAAAGTCAAAGCCGAACTTTTCTATTACAGGGCTAAGATATTTGAAAGGCTTTTTCCATGGTATGCTACAGTCGGACTGATAATGATCATTACGATCATTGCAATGATTATCAGGGGCAGGGAGACCAGGGGTCCGATTCTAAGTGTGCTTGCCGCGCTGGTAGCAGCCGGATTCCTGTTTCATACCCTTGGCCTTGGGATAAGGTGGTATATCTCCGGCCACTCCCCCATGAGCAATGGCTATGAATCAATGCTTTTCATTTCATGGGTGACGTTGCTTGCCGGCCTGATTTTCAGCAGGAAGTCGCTCCTGACCCTGGCGGCCACTGCCGTCCTTGGTGGCCTTACCCTGATGGTGGCGCACCTTAGCTTCATGGACCCGGAGATAACCAACCTGGTCCCTGTGCTGCGGTCATACTGGCTTACACTTCATGTCTCGGTCATTACCGGCAGCTATGGTTTCCTTGGACTGGGCGCCATTCTCGGGATAGTGGTTCTCGTTATGATGCTTTTCATCCATGATGGAAACAGGGAGAGGATCAGTGCTGTAATTGACGAGCTGACTGTAATCAATTTCCGGACCCTGACATTAGGACTTTATTTTCTTACAATCGGCACTTTCCTCGGGGCCATATGGGCCAATGAGTCGTGGGGCCGTTACTGGGGTTGGGACCCGAAGGAGACATGGTCACTTATAACAATAATTGTTTACACACTCGTCACTCATTCACGGATGATGCCGGGGATGAAAGATACGTATACATTCAACCTGCTTTCGCTTTTTGCGTTTTCATCGGTGCTTATGACATATTTCGGTGTCAACTATTACCTTTCTGGTCTGCATTCTTATGCAGGAGGAGATCCGGTTCCGGTACCGGTGTTTGTTTACGTGGCTGTGGGTGTACTCGTCAGCCTGGCTTTTGCCGCAGGTTACATGTACAGAAAAGCTGCAAGGCGGCAGGGGACGGTCAGAAAATAAGAAAGCTGCCCTTGCATCGCAGGGGCAGCCTTTCATCATAAGGGTGGAAGACCGGGTTCGAACCGGCGACCTCCAGATCCACAATCTGGCGCTCTAACCAACTGAGCTACA
>CAZOHL010000056.1:0-20156 GCA_964579645.1 uncultured Rikenella sp.
GAACTTACGTTGAGCCCCTCATCACAAAGTCAAAGGATGACTCAACTCACTCACGCAGGGTTGTATTCAGTTATCTTGAAAACAAGAATGCAGTTGCCGAACTCTTCAGGGAAGTAGCCCCGAAGATCGCCAGCCGCCCCGGCGGATACACACGCATCCTCAAAACAGGATCACGCATCGGTGACGCTGCCGAGATGTGCATAATCGAACTGGTCGACTTCAACGAAAACATGCTTGCAGGCGAAGCTACAAAAGCCAAGGCATCACGCCGCCGCCGTGCACCAAAGAAGAAATCTGCCGAAACTGCAGCTGTAACTGAAACAGAAACCGTAGCCGAAAAGGCACCAAAGGCAGCTACAGCTGCTGAGGAAAAGGAACCTGAAGCTGAAGAATCAAAAGAATAAAGACTGATGCTTACATACTGAAGGGATATTGTCTTTATGGCCGTATCCCTTTTTTTCTTATATTGGATGATATTTAATAAAACATAAATTACAATGAGTCAGATAGTTAGTGTTCACGCAAGAGAAATCCTTGATTCAAGGGGCAATCCGACCATCGAGGTCGAAGTTGTAACATCCAGTGGTGCATCCGGCAGGGCAGCAGTGCCGTCAGGTGCATCTACAGGTGAGAATGAGGCACTGGAGCTGAGAGACGGTGATAAGAGCCGTTACCTTGGCAAGGGTGTCCTTAAAGCCGTTCACAACGTAAATAATGTTATCGCGGAAGAGGTAATGGGAATGGATGTAACCGACCAGATTGCCGTTGACCAGAAGATGCTTGACCTTGACGGTACCCCCACAAAGAGCACCCTTGGAGCAAACGCCATTCTGGGCGTATCACTTGCATGTGCGAAGGCTGCTGCAGCATACCACGGCCTGCCGCTGTACAGATACATCGGCGGAACTAACGCCCGTGTTCTCCCCGTGCCCATGATGAACATAATCAATGGCGGTTCGCACTCTGACGCCCCGATTGCATTCCAGGAGTTCATGATCCGTCCCAAAGGCGCCGGCACTTTTGCAGAAGGACTCAGGATGGGAGCAGAGGTGTTCCATTCACTGAAGAAGGTCCTCAAGGAGCGCGGCCTCAGTACCGCAGTTGGTGATGAAGGCGGTTTCGCACCGGCACTCAAGGGCACCGAGGATGCACTTGAAAGCATTATCAAGGCAATCACAGCCGCAGGTTACAAGCCGGGCAGCGACGTTACAATAGCCCTTGACTGTGCCGCCAGCGAATTCTTCGCTGAAGGAATTTACAACTACGCAAAATTCGAAGGCGAGAAAGGCAAGAAACTTACCCCCGCTCAACAGGTTGATTACCTGGCTGAACTGGTTGATAAATACCCTATTGACTCAATAGAGGACGGTATGAGTGAGCATGACTGGGAAGGATGGAAGCTGCTGACAGACAAACTCGGATCAAAGATCCAGATTGTGGGTGATGACCTCTTCGTTACAAACGTTGAGTACCTCGAAAAGGGCATCAGCATGGGCTGTGCCAACAGCATCCTCATCAAACTGAACCAGATTGGCACCCTTACCGAGACCCTCAACTGTATAGAGATGGCTCACAGGGCCGGCTACACAACTGTCACATCGCACCGTTCAGGCGAGACAGAAGACTCAACAATCGCCGATGTTGCAGTTGCAACCAATTCGGGCCAGATCAAAACCGGGTCACTCAGCCGCACTGACCGCATTGCAAAATACAACCAGCTGCTCCGCATTGAGGAGGAACTGGGTGCAAACGCAGTTTACGGCTGCGAGTAAGAACGGCACCTGACTATTGTTAAAACTCCGCCAGGGCAGGACTGAAAAGCCCGGGGCGGAGTTTTTATTTTTATATTTGTAGAAATCTCTTGTTCAATGTCATTCAACGGTCTGTCTCAGTTCGCATCATATCTCGAGTCACGTGGTGAACTGGTGCGTGTCACTGCGCCTGTCAATCCTGAGCTAGAGATTACCGAAATAGCTGACCGGCTTGTGAAGAACGGAGGCAGGGCAGTGCTCTTCGAGAACACCGGAACAGCCTTTCCTCTGCTCATCAACGCTTTTGCCTCTGACACCCGGATGGCAGCCGCATTAGGCCGCACCTCACTCGATGATGCTGGCGATGAACTGTTTTCACTTGTCGAGTCGCTGAGCCATGCACGCGGCCTGACTGGCAAACTCAGCCGGCTGCCGGAGATGCTGCGTCTGCTTACCCTGTCTCCGAAACGAAAATCAGGCAGGGGTGAGTGCCAGGAGGTTGTGGAGCAGATGCCTGACCTGGCAAGGCTTCCGGTACTTAAGTGCTGGCCCTATGACGGCGGCAGGTTCATCACCCTCCCCCTGGTACACACAAGGCACCCTGAGACGGGAAGACCCAACCTGGGTATGTACCGCATGCAGGTCATGGGCAGTGACATTACCGGCATGCACTGGCACAGGCATAAGACCGGCGCCCGTCACTTCGAAGCATGGAAGAAGAGGGGAGGGCGGATGCCCGTCTCCGTGACTCTCGGGGGCGATCCCGTCTATACCTATGCTGCGACGGCTCCGCTGCCCGAAGATATAAACGAGTATCTCCTGGCAGCATTCCTTCGACGCAAAAGAGTGACAATGGTCAAATGCCTCACAAACGACCTGTGGGTGCCTGCTGACTCCGATTTCGTTATCGAAGGTTATGTCGACACAGATGAAGCCTCTGTCACAGAGGGGCCTTTTGGAGATCATACAGGCTTCTACTCCCTTGCCGACCTCTACCCGGTCTTCCGTGTCACCTGCATAACCCACAGGAAAAATGCAATCTATCCTGCCACAATCGTCGGAGTACCTCCCATGGAGGATGCATGGATGGGAAAGGCTACCGAAAAAATCTTCTTTGCACCTATAAAACTTGCTATAGCCCCGGAAATACGCGGGCTGCACATGCCGGTCTCGGGCGTGGCCCACAACCTTGTGATTGTAAGCATTGAAAAGACTTATCCGGGTCAGGGAATGAAGGTGCTGAGCGCTCTGTTTGGCGCAGGGCAGATGATGCTCAGCAAGTACATTATTGTCGTGAGCGGCAACGTTCAGATAACCGATTACCGTGCCGTGGCTGAGGAAGTCTTTGCGAATGTCAGGTTTGAGTCTGACATTTTGCTTACACGTGGCCCTCTTGACGTCCTTGATCACTCCTCTGACAGGTTCAGTATGGGAGGCAAGCTGGGCATCGATGCTACAGTGAAGCTCTCGGAGGAAAGGACAGCCGAGTATAATTCTGTTCCGTTGCTCCTTCTCACCGGCGAGCAGTTCAATGAGAAGGTTGTCACCGGAATGAAGACAATGGCTGAATATGCGCTGCCGGTTGCAGTACTCACTATATTAAAACCAGAGGAAGGCCTTGACATGCATCGCCTGGCAGCCTCACTTCCCGCTTCGCTTACAACACCGGGTACCGTCATCATTGCAGTGGATGAAGGTGCTGACGCCGATGACGCGGATATGCTTGCATGGCTGGTGACCGGCAACAGCGACCCGGCCCGCGATCTCTACCACCTCGAGGGTGGCGCTGTCTTTATTGATGCCACCTCAAAAACCCGATCGCTGCCGGCTTTCCCAAGGGATTGGCCTAACGTTGTATGTTCAGACCCGGAAACTATAGAACTTGTCAATAACAGGTGGGATGAATACGGAGTTGGTCCCTTTATCGAATCCCCGTCACTCAGACTCCTTCCCCTGCTCAAGCCCGGCGAGGCTTCCGTGGTGACGGTTAAAGCAAATGCAGGGTGACAGGCTTACAGTCATCGGCCCTGTGGACTGCCATCGTGCAGGGACTGAGAGACAGCACGGCTCTCAATTTCCTTCTTGTGATCCTTATAATTTCAGCGCTGGTCTACCTTGTCATACTCCAGTTCTGGGTGCTGGTCCGTACCAGGAAGCATCTGCGTGAAATACAGGGCGCATACGGCGAGATTGAGCTGCAGAGATCTGAACTGCAATTGCGAAACAAGGACCTTACAGACAGCCTGAACTATGCCTGCAGGATCCAGGCAGCGCTTCTTCCGGCCGAACATCATATCCGGAGGATTTTTCCTGACTATTTTATTTATTACAGGCCAAAGCATATAGTCAGCGGTGATTTTTACTGGTTCAGCGAACGTGACGGAAAGTACTTCATTGTGGCAGCCGACTGCACAGGACACGGGGTGCCCGGGGCGCTTATGTCAATGATCGGGCTTGAGCTTATCCAGAAGATAATTACTGAGATGAAGGTTGATGACACTGACCAGGTGCTTATTACAATGAACCGTGAGCTTGAATCAGCCTTTTTCAAGGAGGAAAGCGGCAAGGCTCTCATAAAGGATGGAATTGAAATGGGAATCTGCATTATAGACAGGGAGACGAAGGTAATGGAGTTCTCAGGTGCTTTCCTGCCGGTCTATATTGTACGTGAAGACAGGCTTATAGAGATCAAGGGCGACAAAAAGAACGTTGTTCAGTCGTTCGCAATGGTCTCTTTCAACAGAAGTACTTACACCCTGCAGGAGGGAGATCTCCTCTATCTCTTCTCCGATGGTTACGCTGATCAGTTCGGAGGGCCGGAAAACAAGAAGTTCATGTATCGCCGCCTGAGGCATATCCTGCTGACAATAAGCAAATATCCCCTGGCTGACCAGCAGCGGATACTGGATGAGACAATCACATCATGGATGGAAGGGCATGACCAGATTGATGATATGATGATTCTGGGAGTCAGGCCGTTCTGAACCGGAAGCAGCCTGCCGGCAGGTCTCTTCAGATCAGCGCTGTAATCTTCTCTATGAGTACCTCGGGTTCAATGGGCTTGCTGATATAATCGTCCATCCCCACAGCCAGGCACTGCTCCTTGTCGCCCAGCATCGCATTGGCGGTAATGGCTATAATGGGTACATGTCCGCTGGAACTCATCTCCAGCCCGCGGATCTTTTCCGCAGCCACCAGCCCGTTCATCACCGGCATTTGCACATCCATAAGTATCAGGTCATATCTTGATGTTCCGAACATGTCGAGTGCCTCTTTACCGTTACGGGCTATTTCGAGCCTCTTAATAAGCGGCTCAAGCATTAGCTGGGTGATTCGCTGGTTTATGGGATTGTCTTCCACCAGAAGTATATTCAGGTCTTTCATTTCCTTGTGACCCTTGTCCGTTTCCATTTCCCTGATCAGGGTGCTTGCTGCCGCCGTGCGGGCCACTTTGTCAGCTCTGTGCAGGAAGATGTAAAAGACGAAATAGGAACCGGTTCCGGAATTGGCTTCCTGCCAGTTTCCCCCGCAATCACGGATCAGTCTTCCTGCCAGCGGATATGGCTGGCGTCCCTCACCGATGAAGACCACCTGGTTGTTCGATGAAAGGGTGAATTCCACCTTGTGTGCCCCCTCCCTCTCTCCGGCTTCCCTGGCCTGAATCTTGATCGTAACCTTTCCTGCGGGCCCTGATATCGCAGCACTGAGAAGATCTATAAGTATCTGTTTTATGATGATCGGATCACCCCTGTATTCTCTATCCCCCTCGCCATGTTCATCATAGACAACCACACTCTGGTCATGTCTCTTGCTGAGCTTCATCAGCTCAATTGTATCATGTATTATGGGACCCAGCCTGAATCGTATCTCACCCCGCCTTTCGAAGGTGATGTTGCCGGCGGTTTCCATTGTAAGCTCGTTGACTACCTCAACCATTGATCCGGTGGAGGCAATGAAGGTCTCTACAAGTTCCTGCTGCTTGGGTGATGATGTGGTCTCACTCAGCATGTTGCCCAGCAGAACCAGGTTGTTGAGCGGCTCCCTTATCTTGTGCGAAAATGAGTTTATTACCTCTTCGTTTTTTTCGGCTATCGATGCAAGTTCCTCGAGTATCTCCCTGTTATTGGCAATAAGCTTTCGTAATTCTATAATTGCCAGCACAAGCGGGACCAGGGCAAGTATACCTGCCGCTGTCGGCACATATGTCAGCCCGGCAAGAGCAGTGGCAAGGGCTATCACAACCAGGAAAAGTGCAATGGCAACCGGCAGAAGTATCCGGTCTCGCGTCCACCGGGTCATCAGGTCTGAGTGCGGGATGGCGGATGGTCTTGTTCTTTTCGGCATATCGTGAACGCAGTAGATTTACGTCATTCAAAGATACATCAATTTCAATAAAGATTATGAGAGCCCTGTTCTCCGTGCACAGAAAAGATTATTTTTGCCTTACGGTATAATTTTTGAGGTAAAATCTGAAAAAGAGTGTGATGAAAAAGTGCTTATTGACACTGATCGCAGCCCTGGTTGCCGCTGGCTTTGCCAGGGCCCAGCAGGGGGATACTCTTGTTCAGTATACTCCTGACTTCAAGTTCAGGGACGGTATATACCTGAACTTCGACATGGTTAAGACAAACAGCCCTGTTCCAAAGGCTAAACTCTTTACATCAGTAGATTACAACGATAAGGATTTCTTTGACCAGGTGATCTCCTCTGAGAAGATCTATTTCTATGATAATATGGGTGTAAGGCAGGAGATAGAAAAGGACGGCATCTGGGGCTTCGCACGCAACGGCGTGCTTTATGCCAAGGTGCAAAACAACTTCAACCGCATTACATTCTTCGGGTCAATAATACACTTCGTGGCTGATGTCACAACCCAGACCGGCTATAATCCTTACGGGTACTATGATCCCTATTACTCTCCCTACAGGTCGTTCTATTCTCCCTATTATTACAGTCCGTACTCGTCACGCTACTATGACCCATACTCCTATGGCGGATACCCATACAGCCGCAACACGTCACGCACTGACCTCGAGATGTTCATGATCGATTTCGAGACGGGCAAGACATACGAGTATAACATCGAAAACCTTGAAGCATTGCTTATGCGTGACCCGGAGCTGTACGAAGAGTTCGTTTCTATGCGGAATAAGAACCAGAAGAAAATGATGTTTGTCTACCTGAGGAAGTTCAATGAAAAACATCCGGTTCTCCTTCCTTCAGGCAAATAAAAGTTTGATGAAAAAAATCACAGTACTAGCCCTGGCTCTCCTGTCTGCCTCAGTCATTTATGCACAGCAGAGACCATACCCGACATTCGAGGATGCCGCAAAATTTAAAAAATCAGTAACATGTGTTGTCAGGGAAGATGATCCCTTCTCATTTTACAATGCTGAGATAAAAGCTGCGGTTGACAAATACTGGAAGGTTACCCCGGTGAAATACATTACAGTGGAGCAGTTCAATGTAATGCGCAATGACCCGGCATACTCGTTCCTTGTGCTGACAATAACCAACTTCAGCAATGACAAGTCAGGTTCCACCTATGACTTCCTGAACCTGCTGCTTGGCGCTGATGTGGATGAACTTGACCAGCTGCCGGAATTCTGCGCCATACCTTTATGCTTTTCAGGCGCCCCCGAGGAAGAGTACAGTTACAAGCTCGGCCTTATCATCAGGTTCATGGAATACCATGCCGAACTGGTGATGAAGAACCCTTCGCTCTCTGCATTGCGGTACCTCAAATACTACAATAAAAATGTTCCTGAAATTAAGGATAAGACCATCCTGGTACGGCAGGCTGATCTGGCCCCCGAGGTGAACACACCGGAAAAGATCGGGGCTTATTATCCATATAAGGTCAGGATAGTGGAGGAGGATGAGATAATGCGTGCCATCGATGAGAAGCAGAAGGATGTGCTTATAGTTCACAAGGTGGGCCCGGAAGGTGTCAAGCAGACAGGGACATGCATGAAAACCCTCATCGGGACAGATGATGCGATAATGTATTATTATGACAGTCATATGGTTGACAGTAAAAATGCCAGTGGCCTGCTTATTGCTGACCTGAAAAGGCTCGCCCGCTTCTGAGGATGCAGCATTTCAACCGGGAGACCGTCTTTAAGAAAAAAGCGATGGAAGAGACAAAAACCTACACACAGTCAGACCGCGACTGGGCAATGTTCTGTCACCTGTCAACCTTTGCCGGATACTTCTTCCCCTTCGGAGGAATTATCGGGCCGTTAATTTGCTGGGTATCCAGGAAGGACCAGTCTGAATGGGTCGACATGAACGGTAAGTCAGCACTTAATTTCCAGATTTCAATGTTGCTGTATACCATTTTGCTCATCCCGCTATGCTTCATTATCGTCGGAATACCCCTTCTCATTGCCCTCGGCATCCTTGAGGTGATCTGCGTCATCGTGGCAAGCATCAGGGCTGCAAAGGGAGAGGTCTTCAAATACCCGATCTCAATCCCTTTCATTCAATAAGCAAATTATAATCACAATTCGGTAACGGCAGGTCTCAGACCTGTCGCTACGTAACGATGATACAGAGTAACGGCAGGTCTCAGACCTGCCGCTACGTCTGATGATGCAGGATCTGCTTCCGGGGAATATTATCCCTTCCGCCATTTTTTCCTATTTTTGCCGGGTAATTATCTCCAGTCATGGCTCAGAAACCTTCAATACCCAAGGGTACACGCGACTTTTCTCCGGCAGAGATGCTGCGCCGCAACCACATCTTCGGAAAAATCAGGAAGATCTTTTCGCTCTACGGCTATCTGCCGATAGAGACCCCGGCAATGGAGAACCTCTCCACTCTCCTGGGGAAGTATGGTGAGGAGGGCGACAGGCTCATCTTCAGGATACTCAACTCGGGTAACTTCCTTTCTGACGTGGCTCCATCGGTTCTTGCTGCTGGAGATACACCTTCGGTAACACAGCGGATCAGTGAAAAAGGGCTCAGGTATGACCTTACTGTTCCTTTCGCCCGCTATGTGGTGCAGCATCGTGACGAGATCACATTTCCGTTCCGGAGGTACCAGATACAGCCCGTCTGGAGGGCTGACAAACCACAAAAGGGCCGGTACCGGGAGTTCTTCCAGTGTGATGTGGATGTAATAGGCAGTGACTCTTTGCTTAATGAAGCTGAACTTGTCAGGATTATCGACCGCATTTTCAGTGAGCTCGGGATCAGGATAATTATTAAGATCAACAACCGCAAGATCCTGGCAGGCATTGCTGAGATGGCCGGAGCCGGAGATAAGATTACAGATATAACTGTTGCAATCGACAAGATCGAGAAAATAGGCAGTGAAGGGGTAAGGCAGGAGCTGGCGCAGAGAGGAATTGCTCCAGGGGTGATTGCCAGGCTCGAGCCGGTTATAGGTCTCACCGGCTCAACATCACAGAAGCTGGCTGACCTGACAAAGGTGATGGCTGTCTCTGAAACGGGAATGAAAGGCGTCGCAGAGGTTGAGGAGCTTACAGGGTACCTCGCAATCGAACCGGTTAAGGCGACGGTTGAACTTGATCTCTCTCTTGCGCGGGGACTTAATTACTACACCGGTACAATAATTGAGGTCAAGGCGGCAGACCTGCCTTTCGGAAGCATCTGCGGCGGGGGCCGTTATGATGACCTTACAGGCATCTTCGGCATGCCCGGAGTATCAGGTGTCGGCGTCTCCTTCGGCGCTGACAGGATTTACGATGTGATGATGCAGCTCAGCCTCTTCCCGGAGCAGACCGGCTCATCCACAGAAGTGCTTGTGATCAACTTCGGAACGGAGGAGCTTGCGGCCCTTATGAAGGTTGCCGGGGATTTGCGCGATGCAGGAATAGCCACCGAGTTGTATCCTGATCAGGCAAAGCTTAAAAAGCAGTTCGCATATGCTGATTCTTGCGGGATTCCTCTTGTGGTTATAGCCGGCAGCAACGAATTAGCCTCCGGCCAGGTCATGGTGAAAAATATGAAAACGGGAGTGCAGACAGCCGTCCCGCTCCCTGATCTCCCGTCTTATATAATCCGGTTAAAGACCTCCTGAACAATCACTCAGTCATAGCGGCACGACCTGATTGCCCGCTGCTCCTCCTCATCCCCTGCTGTCCCTGCTGTGCCGGACCCTGTCTCCTCTGGTTCAGCTCGCGCAGCAATTGTTGCTTGTACTGGTTCTCAACCTGGTACAGCCTGATCACCTTTGCCGGAGGAAGAACCTTCTTCAGGTTCTCATTGAAAGATACCACCATGGATGCCTCGTCGGCAAATGACTGCGTCAGTTTGTCAGCAGTGGATATGACCTCGGCTTCAGTCATGTTATCCTTGTTCTGAGCAGCATACCGCATCAGGAGCAGGCGATCAGCCTGCAGCTTGCTCTTCCTTGCAGAATAGTCATTATAGACAGGCCAGAATTTTTCAGCCTCGGAAGGAGTAAGGTCAAGGTTCTTTGTAAAGAAGGCAATCTTGTAAGCGGTCAGCTTCTCTCCGTCGCCCTGCATTGCACCCTGTCCCATACCCTGACCCTGTGCCCTGAGGGAAACGGCTGCAACTCCTGCCAGCAACAGTACAGCGATTGATGTACGGATCCTTTTCATAGTGTTCTTATAAAAGTTCATAGATTTCATTAAGGTCGATATCTTCTGTCATCAGGTAATCAATTATAGCCTCCGAAGCGATATTCTCTTCCGTCATCTCCGGGATTACAGTTTCGGTTATGTTCAATTCATCTTCAATAATATAGGTGTCTATCTCTTCGGCGGCGAGGTCGGCATAGAGGCTGTTGCCGGTACCTGGTAACAAACCCGGGCGATCAACATTGATCAGCCTGACCAGAGCGGCTGCAAGAATTGCAAACCCCAGTATTGCAGCAGCCAGAGCCAGGAATGGTTTCAGGCTTGCAACAATGCCAGGTTTCCTGTGACCTTTGTCTCCCGGTTCGCCTGCCGGCAGTTCCGAAGGCTGATCTCCGTCATTTCTCAGGTTCTCCGTTTCCCTGATTGCAGCCATAGTGCGGTCAGAAAGGGTGGAGAAGTAATCATCCGGCACCCTGAAGGGGTTCTCTTTGCCTGTTTCTTCGTTGAGTTTCATGATATCTCTTTGACACTCCGGCCGGGAATAGGTTTAATCCCCGTCAAGAAATTGTTCAATCTTTTTTACTGCATGGTGATATGACGCCTTGAGAGCCCCGACCGAGGTGCCGGTAGCGGCACTCATTTCCTCATACGACATCTCTTCGAAGTACTTCATATTGAATACTGCACGCTGTTTATCCGGCAGCTTCAGTATTGCATTCTGCAGCTTAACCGTGGCTGCATCGCCGTCGAACCATGTGCTGCCTTCAGCCGAAGACGAAAGGATCCCCTCCACATCGTCAAGTGAAACTGTGTTCTCGCGTCCCCGCTTCCTGATAAGGTTAAGAGCTTCATTGGTTGCAATTGACCAGAGCCAGGTGAGCAGCGAGCTCTCAGACCGGAATGATCCGATTTTCTTCCATGCATTCAGAAACGTGTTCTGCAGTGCGTCATCAGCGTCATAATGTGTGATTACAAGGCGGCGGATGTGCCAGTAAAGCTTCCTTCCGTAAAGGTCAATTATCATCCTGAATGCCTTATCGGTATCCGACGCAAGTGCTTTCCTTATATCATCCTCAGTAAATTGCGACATTAACCTGACCTGACGGTTTTAATCAGTCTGACGCCCCGGGGCGCCAATGGTTTAATCTGCACTTCAAACTTAGCCTCTTTTTGGTAACTTTGCAGCAACAGAATCATGAGATATGGCATTGAAATGCGGAATTATAGGGATCACCAGTGTGGGCAAGACCACAATCTTCAACTGTATATCAAATACACGTGGTGAAACAAACACTTATGGCACCGGCGTAAAGGCGAATCTTGGCGTAATCCAGGTTCCTGACAAAAGGCTTTATGAACTTGAAAAGTTCCAACCCACCGAACGGATCGTACATACTACGGTTGATATAGTTGATATCCCCGGACTTGTAAGGGGACAGGGCGACAGCTCGGGGGCTCGCCTCCTGGGAGAGATAAGGAACACGGATGCCCTGATACATGTCCTCCGATGCTTTGATGATGACAATCTACCCCATATAGACGGATCTGTCAACCCGGTACGTGACCTTGAGAACGTTGAATTCGAACTGCAGGTCAAGGATGTGGAGTCAGTTGTGAAAAAAATTCAGCGGCTCGAGAGGGCGGCAAAGACCGGCGACAAGGAGGCCAGGCACGGGCTTGAGATTCTGAACCGTTACAGGGAGCACCTCGAGGGTTTTCAGAATGCTTCCTCACTTGAATTGAAACCCGAGGAAAAGAAAGTTGTCGATGATATCTTCCTGCTTACAATGAAACCTGTGCTTTATGTATGCAACGTTGACGAAGCATCGGCGGCAGGCGGAAACAGGTATGTCGAAGCTGTGAGAAGTTTCCTCTCCGCAAGGGGCGCTGAGCCACTTGTGATTGCCGGTGCGCTTGAGGCGGAGATCGCCAATCTTACTGAAGAATCTGACCGTACGGAGTTTCTGGAGGCATCAGGGCTGACAGAACCCGGCGTGAACAAACTTGTCAGGGCTGCCTACCGGATGCTTAACCTGCAGACCTTCTTTACAGTGGGGCCAAAGGAGATCAGGGGATGGACAATCACTGCAGGCATGACCGCGCCCCAGGCTGCAGGAGTCATTCATTCAGACCTCGAGAGAGGATTTATCAGGGCCGAGGTAATGAAGTACGATGATTTTATAAGACTCGGCTCAGAGCATGCCTGCCGCGAGGCCGGGAAACTGATGGTTGAGGGCAAGGCTTACGTGGTGGGCGACGGTGATATACTGCACATCAGGTTTAACGTATAGAAATTAAGTTGAAAATACGCAGAGCCATACCTGTAATCCTGCTGCTGGGTTTGATACTAACGGTTCACGGGCAGGAGAGCCCTGCCGGTCATGATATCCGGAATGAGGTGAACAGGTATGGTCAGGCAGAAGTGATGATCAGTTATCCGGGCCGTGAGGTCATGAACCGGCTTGCCTCGAAATTCTCAGTTTCATCATGCGACGGGCTTACAGCAGTGCTGTGCCTCTCTCCCCGTGACACCGGTGATTTCATTGCGGCTGGTATACCTTACAGGCTGGTTGTTCAGGAGGAAAGAAAAGGATTTTACACAGCATCTTCGGTTGCCGAAGCCATGCAATGGCAGTCATATCCAACCTGGAAGCACTATGACACAATCATGCACAAGATCGCTGACCACTGGCCTGACCTCTGCCGCCTTGACACAATAGGATTCAGCGTCGGGGGAAGAGCGGTGCTGGCACTGAAGATCTCAGATAACCCGGAAATTGACGAGCCTGAGCCGGAAGTGATGATCAGTTCATCAATCCATGGTGATGAGACGGCAGGTTTTGTTTTGCTTATGCGCCTCGCTGAATACCTGGCGTCAGGCGGCGGCGCACCTGCTTCAGGGTTGGCGGCAGACCTGGTGTCAGGGCTGGAAATCTGGATCAACCCCCTCGCCAACCCTGACGGCATGTACCGCAGCGGCGACACCCTTACATATCCCATACGCGCCAACAGCAACGGTTATGACCTTAACCGTAACTTCCCCGACCCCGAGGTGAGTGCGCCGCCGCCGCTGCAGAAAGAGACCCTTGACATGGTCAGGTTCCTGGAAGAAAGACGATTCGCCCTTTCCGTCAACCTGCACAGCGGCGCCGAAGTTGTAAACTACCCATGGGACAAATGGACCCGGGACCACGCTGACGACGAATGGTTCAATGCAATCAGCCGACGCTATGCAGACACTGTCCACCTCCGTGCCGACCCCGGATATATGACATTCCTTGACAACGGCGTAACAAAAGGATGGCAGTGGTACCTGGTGAGGGGAGGGAGACAGGATTTCGTAACATGGAGCCTGGGAGGACGGGAAGTGACAATAGAGATCGATGATACAAAGATGACCCCCGGATCAAATCTCGGACTGCTGTGGGAGTGGAACCATCGCTCTCTGTTACGCTATATGGCTGAGGCCCTGACAGGAGCAAGAGGCACGGTATCCGACGCCGAAACAGGTGATCCGCTCAGCGCAAGGATACTCATTGCCGGCCATGACCTGGACTCTTCACAGGTATGGTCTGACACCACAACCGGTTTTTATTCACGTTTCCTTGCCCCGGGAACCTGGAATCTGACATTCTCCTGCCCGGGATACGAACCTTACACCCTTACCACGGAACTCACATCCTCCAATCCACTTCAGGTCAGTGATATCCGGCTCACAAAGAGAATCGATGACTATCCTGATCCTCCTGAATCGGGACTGATTGTGTTTCCGAATCCGTCAGACGGCAACTTCGGAATTATGCCTCCCTTAAAAGTGACAGGCGAGGTGACCGTCACAATTACCTCATCATACGGTACAGTCATGAAACGCTTTGGAACATATGCCCGGCCAGGCATCCCGATAGAATGCAAATTCACTGATCTGCCTCCTGGACTCTTCATAATTTCTGTCAACAGGGAGCCTAACGGTCCCATGGTGAGGGGCAAGGCGGTCATCACGCGGTTGATAAACCGGTGACCTGTGGTGATATCTTTTACGTACCGGGTTGCAGGTAAAATCAAAACAGATATTTTTGGGACTTATTTCCAAAGAAGGTTCCGGAACATGAAGCGTATAATTACAATCTTATATCTGTCAGTATTAACTATCAGTTTGACAGCTCAGTCGGCTTATATTCCGCCTGAAAAGCCGAAACTTGTGATAGGCATCATAGTTGAGCAGCTGCGCTATGACCAGCTCGAACGAATCTGGGAAGTTCTCCCTGACAACGGACTGAAGAAGATGGTCAGTGAGGGCACCTATTACCGCAATGCTTCAATTGACTATCTCTCCACCCAGGCCGCTCCGGGTTTTGCAACAATTTCCACGGGTGCATCTCCGTCGGCTCACGGCATAACCTCTGACTCATGGTTTCATCCGTTCAATAACGAGATGATCTACTGCGTGCAGGATGCAACAGCAAGTGCAGTCGGAGGCAGCTTCGAGACCGGGCTCTTCTCTCCTGTCAACCTGCTCTCCTCGACATTTGCCGATGAGCTTCAGATGGCTTCATGCGGTGGGTCAAAGGTATACGGTATAGGAATGAAGGAGATGTCTGCAATTATCACTGCAGGCCATGCCGCTGACGGAGCCTTCTGGTTCGATGACCGGACAGGTACATGGATGTCAAGTACCTATTTCATCAGGAATCTGCCACCATGGCTCATGGACCTCAATGCAATGATGATGCCTCAGCAGTATCTCAACCAGTCATGGATGCCCATGCTTGATCCGGCAACCTATCCCGGATGCCAGCCCGACTCGAGCAGTCTCGAAAGGGGTTTCAACGGCCAGACATGGTTCCCGTATGATCTCAAGGCTCTTTCAACCAAGGGCAAACTGCTTAATTCAACAAGGGATTTCTCCGTTCTCCGCGATACGCCGTTTGCTGACGAGTTCACCACTGAGCTGGCTCTCAGGCTGATAGACAATGAACAACTGGGTCAGGACGATGTAACTGATTTTCTTTCAATTACATATTCCTCCACCGACTATGTGGGCCATCGTTTCGGTCCATCCTCAGTTGAGGCTTCGGATGCACTTGTAAGACTTGACAGGAACATAGCAAAGCTTGTTGAGAAGATAGACAAATCACTTGGCAAGAAGAATGTCCTTGTTTACCTTGTATCAGCTCACGGTGTGTCAGAGATTCCTGCCGTCCTGGAACAAAGCAGGGTGCCGTCAGGTTATTTCAGGCTTAACCAGTCGCTTCAGCTGCTCCGCAGCTATCTCAATGCAGTCTACGGCCAGGGCGATTGGGTAAGGGGGTTCTTTGACAGCCAGATTTATCTTAACAGGAACCTGATAGAGGGTGCGAAGATCAACCTTGAGGATATGCAGAAGAGGGTAGCCCGCTTCATGGTGCAGTTCTCCGGCATTTCAGCCGCCGTTCAAACCTCTGCTTTCGAGATGAGTGATTTCTCCGGTGGGCTGTTGCGCAAGATGAGCAACAACTACAACCAGCAGCGCTCGGGTGATGTGATGATAGCGCTGAACCCCGGATGGGTGGAGAAGACTGATAACGTTACAGGCCATAATTCACCATGGGAGTATGACAGTCATGTGCCGATGATATGGTTCGGGTGGACGGCCAGCAGGGCTTCCGTCACCCGCAGTGTCAGCACCAGGGATATTGCCACCACCCTCTCTGTGCTGTGTAAGGTACCGCTGCCCAATGCATCGGGCGGTGACCCTCTCCACGAACTGTTCAGGTAACTTTTGCCATGGCCGTGGCCCTGGCAGCGTCAGATGGTTATCGCACCCCGGTTAAAGCTGTCCCTGACCTGGCAGGCGCTTCTGATCAGTAACGGATTCTGCTCGCAGCCGTTGCCGATGACAACCATGTCAGCCCCGGCAGCAAAAGCCTGTTCAACCTTTTCAGCAGAGTCTATTCCTCCCCCTGTAATAATCGGGATAGTAAGCTCCTCCCTGACAGCCTTTATCATGGATGGTTCAACAGGTCTGGCAGCTCCGCTTCCCCCTTCCAGGTATATGGCTTTCATGCCAAGCATCTCTCCGGCGAGTGCCGTGGCAACAGCAATATCATTCTTTCCTGACGGGATAGGCAATGTCTGGCTCATATACTCAACGGAAGTGCCTCCTCCGCAGTCAATGAGCATGTAACCAACCGGTATGACTTTTTCCCTGATATTTTTAAGGACGGGAGCTGCGATTACATGGCTGCCAATAAGCAGTTCAGGGTTGCGCCCGCTGATGAGTGACAGTATGAAAACTGCATCAGCTTCAGTTGTGAGCTGGGTGAGATTTCCGGGGAAGAGCACCACCGGAATAGATGAGCTCCGTTTCAGACTCCTGATCACATCCGTCACCGGGACATTTGTCAGGCTGCCGCCCGCCAGGAAGAGATCCACGCCAGCCTCCTCAGCCAGGCGCACAGCGGTTGCCACCTCCTCCTCACCGGCACGGTCAGGATCAATCAGTTGTACTACAAGCTTTCTCTTCTTCCAGGGTATCTCAACCTTCATGTTTCTTCTTTGTCCAGACAATAGTGTAATTGTCGTATTTTGAATAGTATAACGTGAACCTGTCACTTATTCTCTCATTCTGTACGCTGCCCCTTATCTCTCCTGACTCCCTCACCTCGAACGGTTCAATTGTGATATCATTTACGATGTTTATCCCCTCCTTGTCACAGATCTTGTATATGGCCTCTTTGGCACACCAGTGAATATAAAGGTGATAGGTACGGTCAGCCCACCTGCGGGTGACTTTCTCCCTTTTATTCATAAACTTCGAGGCAAATGCATTGATATTTACCCGCATGTACTCAAGGTCAATGCCGACCCGCTCGGTCTTGCTCAAGAGGATAGCTGTCAGCTTGTTGGAATGGGTGATGCTGATGAAGTGAGAGCCGTCCTTTATAAACGGTTTATTGTTCTTGTTATAGACAATCCGTGCTTCGCGTCCGAGCATTTCCGCCAGCAGGGCCCTGACGCTCAGAAACTCAGTTTTCCTCGAGTTGCTGCGGAAGAACTCGTATCTCTTGCGGTCTTCGGGGCTGAGATCCACCATAGAAAGGAGCGTATCGATATCCTCTTCGATCTTCCAGACTCCGATAACTGTTTCCTTGTTCAGATAGTGTTTTGTAATGCAGCCCATGTTCTACCGCCAGTTCAGCGTCTCGATAAGGTGAATGATGTCTTCCCTGATGAATGAGATCACCGGCATGAGTGAGTCTTCATTGGGCTGGGCCATGAAATAAAGCGATCCCCTCAGGTAATGGCGGGTGCTGTCAGTCACATAGAACTGTACTGATGAGGCAGTGTTTCCCTTAAGGTCATAGAGCATACCGTAAACCCTGGCCGTCTCATCAGCCCAGAGTTTCTCGTCGATGGCCTCTGCCCTTATTGTATGCTTGTAGGCCATTTCACGCGATAGCTCGGTGAGTGATGCGAGGTTTTCATGTATGTCGAAGTAGGAAAGGTGTATCTTCGCCTTCAGCGAAGGAAATTCGATGTCCATCCAGCAGGTGTCAGTTGCAGTGGCAGGATGCAGGTTGATGACTGCATACTGAGGGTACTCAATTGAATAGGAGCATGGCGAGTCAAAATGAACATAACTCTTTTGCGGCAGGTCAATCCTGAAGTAACCTTTCGGTTTTGGCACAGACGCATGGCCGCAGCCAGCGGATATAAGTGCCGAAGCCAGCAAAGCGGTCGCAATTACTCTTTTCATATGCCTTCCCCTTTCTTTTCAGCGGAAATCTCCCTTATCCGTCTTTTCTCAATACTTTCAATTGTAAACCTGAAGCCCCCCGCATTAATCTCCCTGCCCCTGACAGGTATCTCACCGAGCAGCTCAAGAAGCAAACCTGCCAGAGTTTCCGAGTCACCCCTGACTTCTTCGAACGGATCATCTTCAAGTCCTGTAATACGGTAGAAATCATTCAGAAGTATCTTGCCGTCAAAAATCCATTTTCCTTCTCCGGTCTGAGTATATAGCGGCACCTCCTCGTCTGTCTCGTCAGTGATTTCACCTACTATCTCCTCCAGGACATCCTCGAGGGTTACAAGCCCGCTTGTTCCTCCGTATTCGTCCACAACGATTGCCATATGAATCTTTTTTGCCTGGAATTCCTTCAGCAGTTCGCTTATCTTTTTCGTTTCCGGCACCACATAGGCAGGCCGGATGAGCGATTGCCACCGGAAGTTGTCAGGCTTGCCGAGATGCGGAAGCAGGTCCTTGACAAACAGGATACCCCTTACATTGTCAAATGTCCCCGCGTAGACAGGTATCCGAGAAAAGCCTGATTCGACAACCTCTGACATGATAGCATGGAATCCCTTGCTGATGTCAAGGGCTGTGACGTCCATCCGCGGGCACATAATGGCGCTTACGCTTGTGTTGCCGAAGCGCACGACTCCTTTCAGCAGGTCCTTGTCATCCTTGATCTCTGCTGAAGTCAGGTCAAGTGCTACTGACAGATCGTCTATGCTGATGCCTGCATCCCTTGACTTCGGCCTGTGCCTGACGAAGAAGCTTGAGTAGGCGAGGAGGGAGGCCAGGGGCTTGAAAAGCTTGGTGGTAAAAGTAAGTGCGGGTGCCATCATCAGTGCGAATTTCAGCTGGCTTCTTGAGGCAAGGACCTTGGGGATGATTTCGCAAAAGAGAAGCAGGATGAATGTGATTACAACTACCTCGATTATGAAGGAAAGGACGGGATTATTGCTCAGGTCAAACAGCCTCGAGCTGATGAAAGCTGCCAGGATGATTATGGCGATGTTGATGACATTGTTGGCTACAAGGATTGTGCTCAGCAGCCTGTCAGGTTTTGCAAGGAGCCTCATCGCGGATGATTGTCTCCTGCCTCTGCGGTGCTGTAGCTCTTCCATGTCGTTCGGGGTAAGTGAGAAGTAGGCAACCTCTGAACCCGAAATGAATGCGGATGCTATTATGAGCAGAATAAGAAATATTATTTCTGTTGCCAGTGCCAGGGGTGATCCTGTAACAGCGGACAGAGCCATTATTCCGGTTAATGAACCTGAGAGTAGCGTCTCCAAAATCATCCGGATTGGTTACCTAGAAGGGCAGGTCATCTGCAGTTTCATGGGAGGAGAGGTCTTCACCCGGTCCTTCGCCTGCTGAAGGAGATGATTGCTGAGAAGAAGCGGAATAACCGTAATTGTTACCCTGATTGTTGTTCTGGAATCCCTGGCTGCCGCCCTGGTAACCCTGACCCTGCTGGCCGGCGTTGTCAGGTTTGCGGCCAAGCAGCTGAATTGCGTCAGCCTCCACCTCCACGATATATCTCTTGTTACCGTCACGGTCATCATATGACCTGTAGCGAAGCTTTCCCTCAACAAGAATCTGGGATCCCTTCCGTATGTAGTTCTCAGACAGCTCGGCAAGTCTTCTCCATGCCACAATATTGTGCCATTCAGTCTGTGTGACCTTTTCACCGCCCCTTGGAGTGTAGGTTTCACTTGTTGCGAGTGAAAAAGAAGCTTTGATGTTGTTCTCAAAACGCCGGATCTCGGGATCTTTGCCGACGTTGCCCACAAGTATTACCTTATTGAATGACATAGTTTTAGTGTTTATTAACTTCTCTGAAAGGTTGTAAAGTTACGAAAAATATTGCTGTGAAGGCCACGGGGCACTTTCTCCCATGAAGGAGCCCCCTTCCGGGCTTGCCCACAGGGCCTTTTTCTGCCCTATATATTTTATAGGTATCAAAAAATCAGCAATTTCGGACTGAAAAAAAAGCTTTCTCACCTTTAATTGATAAATAATATTTTATATTTGCACATTGAAAAAAACAGAACATCAAAATAA
>CAZOHL010000057.1:0-20075 GCA_964579645.1 uncultured Rikenella sp.
TGCCCTCGAGCAGGTTTGTGATCATGATCTTGATTTATTGGTTTGTTTCAGCCAGATGACTCAGTTGTCAATCATCAGGTCGCGGGCATTGCGCATCGCAGCTTCAGTGACGGTACTTCCGCTGAGAAGCCGTGCCACCTCTCTTACCCTTTCCTCGTCATTTAACAACCTGACCCTTGTAATTGTTGAGTGGTCTCCCTCTTCCTTGTAAACATGATAGTGGATCTTCCCCCTGGCAGCTACCTGCGGTAAATGAGTTATATTGATCACTTGCATGCTTTTGCCCATGTCTGAAAGAATTGAACCAACCATTGAGGCCACTTCTCCGGAGACACCTGAATCTATCTCATCAAATATAATTGCCGGAAGTCCCGAGCTGTTGGCCAGCACTGATTTCAGGCAGAGCATCACCCTTGACAGTTCTCCGCCGGAGGCGCATTTTGACAGCTCCTCGGGTTCCACCTGCCTGTTGGCGCTGAAGAGGAAACCAATGTCATCAATTCCGGATGGTCCGGCCACCGGAAGGGACGTGAGGGAAACTTCAAAGCGGGCATGTGGCATTCCAAGCCTGTGAAGCATGCCGGTTATTTCCCGGGAAAGGGGTATCACAGCCTTGCGCCTGTCTTCCGACATTCTTCCTGCAAGTGTGTTTACCTTTGCCAGGGCAGTATCTCTCCTCTTCCTGAGCTCCGCCGCCTTTTCATCCGTATCGGATGTGGCTGCAACTGCCTCCTCAATCCTGCCCTGCACAGCCAGCAGCTCATCCAGATCCCTGCACCGGTGTTTCTGCATCAGTGAGTAGAGGGCATCAAGCCTCTGAGTCACATAATCAAGCCTGCCCGGATCGGCAGAAGCCCTTTCATTGAGTTTCTCAGCCTCATATGATACATCATTCAGGTCAATCAGCTGAGCCTCCACCCTTATTTCCAGTTCAGCTGCTTCCGGAAGCCAGCCTGCGATACGGGTAAGGTTTGACTTCACATTCCGCAGAAGTGACAGGGCAGAGACATCTTCTCCTCCCAGTGCGGCAGTGACTGCAGCCAGTGCCTCCTTGATCTCCGAGGCATTTGTCAGCATCTCCTGCTCCTTCTCAAGCAACTCCATCTCACCGGCTACAGGTTTCACAGCCTGGAATTCTTCAAGCTGATGTGAATAGTAGTCAAAGTCAGCCTTAACCTTCTCAAGGTTAAGCTCAGCCGCATCATAATCTCTCCTGGCAGACAGATAAGCTGTCCACGCCCGGCCATATTCCCGTGAGAGGTTTGATATCCCCGCATAGGAGTCAACCACACGCATCTGGAAGAACCCTTCACCTAGGAGCAGGGTTTCATGTTGCGAGTGAACGTCAATGAGCCTGCTGCCAAGCTCTTTCAGTACCGCCAGGGTGACCGGAGTGTCATTGAGAAAGGCTCTCGATTTTCCGGATGGTGTTATTTCACGCCTGAATATTGCCTCCTCATCATAATCGATTTCATTCGCCTCAAACAGTTCACCGAGGTCATATCCGCCAATATTGAAGCACGCCTCAACAATGCACTTCTCATCCTGACTGAGCAGCACGGACGAATCAGCCCTCTCACCCAGCACAAGGCCAAGAGCACCCAGAAGAATTGATTTTCCGGCGCCGGTTTCACCCGTAATAATTGTAAAGCCATCACCGAACTCCATGTTCAGGTCCTTAATGATGGCATAGTTCCTTACCGTGAGTCTGCGCAGCATCAGCAGGGATTTAATTGTTGGAGCTGAGTATCTTCTGATACTTGGTTTCGTTGGCAGGATCGATCTCGGTCAGCACCTGAACAACCCTGTTCTTTTCCTCGGGAAAACCCCTGGAAAAAATATTTACAATCTCGTCTGCTTTTGCATCAAGCATCACAGTCATATAATACATGAACGGATCGGGCCTGCGCCTGAATACCTCCTGTAACCGTCTGAGGCTTTCGTAAATTTCTGTCCTGGCCTGGGTCATGTCAGATTCCATCCGGTCAAGACCCCTTAAATGATACATGTACATAAACTGTCTGACGCCGGAATACTCGCTGTCGAGAATATTTTTTACGAGCCAGTAGCGGTTCCTGTTCCTTGAACCGTCATAGGGCTTCCATCCCTGTTCCGGGGCATTCTGGGCATTGGTGACAATCTTTTCGGCAACCTGGAAATAAGGAGTTCCGCCTCCCTGTGCATATGTGTCAAAATCCATCCCGATCAGGAGATACGCATAGTAGGCGAGTACCGACACCAGGTTGCTGGTGTGGCTGTTCGGGTTGAACTCCAGGGGCTGAAACTCCACATACCTGAACTGGAAATTATTGTCAACAAAATTGAGCACTGTAGACTCATAAGTTGTGTTGAATACCGGCCTGCTGAGCTGTACCTGGATAGTACCCCGGAACTCATCTGCCGAAAGCTGTTCATCAAGGTTTATAAGCAGGTTACATTCAATCCTCTCCGAGAAACTGAAGATATTGTCTGTCCAGACCATGCTGTTCATAAACTCGTAGATGTCGCGCTGCATGTTCTGAAAAACCTCCCGGTTCGATCCCTGTATCTTCTGGGCCGATACCTGCACGTTGCAGTACAGCTCCTGTGAGCTGGCAGCACCTATGGTCAGAACCATCAGCAGCGCCGCTGCAAGCAGTCTGATTTTTACCGTGTTGTTCATAGGCTTTCAGCGAGTCAGTGAAATGATCTTTTCCAGGATGTCAGATGCAACTTCGTCCTTCGATTTCAATTCAAATTTATCAATATTATTATTACGGTCAATTATGGTTACGCGGTTGGTGTCGTAGCCAAATCCGGCCCCCTGATCCTTAAGCGAATTGAGTATGATCATGTCAAGATTCTTCCTGCGGAGTTTACCCATTGCGTTCTCCATCTCATTGTCAGTCTCAAGCGCAAAACCTGCAAGGAACTGGCCCGTTCTCTTCATCTTCCCGAGGCAGGCAGCAATGTCATCCGTGGGTTTCAGCCTTATAACCAGATCGTCATCACCTCTCTTTACCTTGGTTGCGGAGGGGGTCTCAGGAGTGAAGTCGGCTACGGCAGCTGCAAGAATTGCAATTTCACATACCCCGAATGCTTTCACAGATGCTTTCTTCATCTCCGCAGCAGTTTTGACAGGCACCACAGTGACACTTTTTTCCTGTGGAAGAACGGTTACGGGTCCGAGTACCAGTGTGACATCAGCGCCAAGTCTGGCCGCCATGTCAGCGATGGCTATGCCCATGCGCCCGGATGAATAGTTGCTTATATACCGGACCGGATCTATCGGTTCAACGGTGGGGCCTGCATTAATGAAGACCCTCCTGCCCCTGAGCGGCAGTTCAGTTATTTTTTTTTTTGAGAAGAACTCTCTGATCTCCCTCACTATCACCTCCGGTTCGGCCATCCGGCCCTTGCCTTCGAGACCGCTGGCGAGCTCGCCTGAATCAGGTTCAATTATGTGATTGCCAAACGATTTCAGTCTGGCAATGTTACTGACCGTGGCAGGATGAGCCAGCATATCCATGTCCATTGCCGGAGCAATTAAGACCGGACAACGTGCTGAAAGATATGTGGTCAGGAGCAGGTTGTCAGCAATGCCTGCTGCCATCTTTCCAATACTGTTGGCTGTTGCCGGTGCAATGAGGTACAGGTCGGCCCATAGACCCAGATCAATATGACTGTTCCATCGTCCGTCCTCCGGATCGAAAAAATCTGCCAGAACCGGATTTCTGGAGAGTGTGGCCAGGGTCAGGGGGGTAATGAACTCCTTTGCCAGCGGAGTCATTACAACTTTTACCTCTGCCCCTTCCTTAACAAGTAACCGGATTATCACAGCAGCCTTGTAGGCGGCTATACCTCCGGTAACTCCCAGCAGTATTTTCCTGCCTTTCAGCATGTTGGCCGATTATTTCTTCTGTTTCTGCTCCTTCTCAGGGTTACGGTGGTAAATCTTGCTGTCCTCAAACTCGGCAAGAGCAATCAGAGTGGGCTTTGGCAGCCTCTCGTAGAACTTTGATATTTCTATCTGTTCCCTGTTCTCAAACACCTCTTCCAGATTGTCATTGAATGAGGCAAACTCCTCGAGCTTTGAATTCAGTTCCTGCTTCATGTCAACCGAGATCTGGTTCGCCCTTCTGCTGCAAATAATGACGCTCTCATAAATATTACCGGTCGAAGCGTCGAACTTGTCAATATCCCTTGTTATTGTCGTGTAGGGTGCAGATGTCTTCTTGTAATCCATATTTGTGTTTATGATATCAGTTATTTTCAGTTGGTTGCACGGCAGTGTCCACATTCAGGAACTTTGCCGTGTTTTCAGAAATTCTGTTTGCTTCCCTCAGGAAAGTGCTCTGAGGATACTCTTCTATAAACGAATAATACTCGTCAAGTGTTGTCTGATAGCGCTCCACCTTTTTCTCGGGGACACTGTTCACTGCATACTGGTAGAGAGCATCCAGCTTAAGGAACATAAGTTCCTCACGGTATTTTGTATCAGGATATTCCTTCAGACTGTTTGCAAGTGAAATGGTTGCAGCACGGTACTCCTTCAGGTCATAGTATAGCCTGGCGCTAAGATATGACTTCTCAACCAGTTTCTCCTGGAGCTCCAGGATTCTGGACTTGCACTCATCGTTATGAGTGCTTGTCGGGTAACGCTGCATGAATATCGTAAAACTTTCAATGGCTTTCCTGGTATTTGCCTGATCAAGTTCCGGTCTCGGACTCTGGTAATATTCGCACATGGCGGCCAGGTATGAAGCCTCTTCCGCATTATTACTTCCCGGATAGGTGTCTGCAAATTCCTGGTAATATTGCCCAGCCATAAGGTAATCACGGATCCTGTAGTGAGCCTGGGCATTGATCCAGCTGAGCTGTTCAGCCTGATCCGTAGCCCTGTACCTGGGCATAATCTGTGACAGAAGCTCAATGGACCTGGTGTATTTGCCATCATCATAATAGTCAAAAACCTTTTGCCTCTTAAGCTCGTTGTCCGTGCTCTTGAGAAGCTTCTCATACTCACCGCAGGAGGTGATAATGAGAGCAAGCAGTATAAACGTTATCGGTCTGATTCTCATACCAGGAAATGTTGCGCAAAATTACTCTTTTTTTTCATTGGTTAACCCAATACGCCACAAAAGTGCACCAATAATTGAAACACAGTAGTTAAGAGAGTGTTAATTCATCCGAACAAATAGGTATAAATAGGTACTTTGCCGGAGCAATGTTTTTGATAATTTTGCCGGCATTAATCAAAACTATACTGACGTGGATATTTTCGACAAGATCAGAAAGAACCGTGGTGCGCTCGGACAGTACCAGGAACTGGGTGACGGATATTTTATGTTCCCGAAGCTTGAGGGAGAAATAGGCCCCCGCATGAAATTCATGGGCAGGGAGGTGCTTAACTGGAGTCTCAACAACTACCTGGGGCTTGCCAATCACCCTGAAATACGCAAGGTTGACGCCGAAGCGACAGCACAGTACGGACTGGCTTCCCCGATGGGCGCCAGGATGATGTCAGGGCAAACCACAATGCATGAGAAGTTCGAGCAGATGGCAGCGGAATTCGTCGGAAAGGAAGCATCATACCTCCTCAATTACGGTTACCAGGGAATGGTATCCATTATTGACTGCCTTGCCGGAAGACATGACGTTATTGTATATGACTCCGAATCTCATGCCTGCATAATGGACGGTCTCAGGATGGTCCTGTCGAAAAGGTTTGTATATGCCCACAATGACATGGAGAGCTTCGAGAAGCAGCTGCAGCATGCGCAGAAGATTGTCGAAGAAACAGGCGGAGGCATACTCGTCATCACCGAGGGTGTATTCGGCATGGCCGGAGACCTCGGAGCACTCGACAAAATTGTCACGTATAAGAAGAAATACAACTTCCGCCTCCTCGTCGATGATGCTCACGGCATCGGCACAATGGGCAGAACCGGAGCCGGTACCGGTGAACACTTCGGCGTACAGGACCAGATTGATGTCTATTTCGGAACATTTGCAAAGAGCTTCGCAGGAATAGGCGGATTCGTAGCCGGAGACAAGGACGTCATCAGCTACCTGAGATTCAACCTACGCTCCCAGATCTACGCCAAGTCTCTTCCGATGGCAATGACAATCGGCGCCATCAAGCGTCTCGAAATGATGAAAAATCATCCTGAGCTTCGTGAAAAACTATGGGAGATAGCCCGTGCACTGCAGAAGGGATTCAGGGAGGCAGGCTTTGACCTTGGCAAAACACAGTCACCTGTAACTCCGGTCTTCTTCAAGGGCGGACTGGGCCAGACAACACAGCTTATCAAGGATCTGCGCAGGAACTATGGGATATTTTGCTCGGTGGTTATTTACCCGGTGGTGCCCCGTGGAGTCATCATGCTCAGGATAATACCTACAGCTGCCCACACAATGGAGGATGTCAATTATACCCTTCAGGCTTTCAAGGAGGTCAAGAAGAAACTCGAGACCAACGTCTATCCTGATGAGATGGCCGACTTCAGAAACTGAAACTTTATTCAATCTGCTGCATAAACAGTCCGAACCACGGGCTGAATTCACCCAGGGGGCCTCACAGGCCCCCTTGCTGGTTATGGTCATTTATAGTAAGAAACGAGTACTGGTATTCCATCGGAAGCATCCGGGCATAATCCTCCAATGAGCATCCCTCAAGGAAAGCATTGATGATCCTTCGTCCAAGCGGGACCAGGTCAGGCGAGAGGAATCCCGTAAGTTCCCTCCTGAAGAAGTCCTTTAGTATATCGGCTCCGGCGTCATAACCATCAGTACCTACTTCAGCCTGACGGTACACCTTCAGAAACCTTGTGGGCACGGGTGATCCTTCAATAGTCAGGTAGTTGAGCTCGTACCCCAGCAGCGGGCACCGTGCCGGGCTGAGCTGGTCAGCCCTCAGCTTCGCGTTACCTCGACGTGTAAGGTATTCCCTCATGAGCAACTGAGGCTTGAAACCCACTTTCCATGCCCCGATGTGCTGGTTTGGAGTCAGCGTGTACCTTACCCTGGGAGTGTTGACAATCTGTTCGAGCAGAAGGTTGGCATGCCTTACCTTCTTTCCTGTTGCGAAGGGCCAGTATGACCCTGCCCCTTCACTCTCGAGGTCACCGCTGCCTGTTATGCTCGGGTTGGCATAGCCGCGCGGGCTGACAAGCCGCCAGAGCCATGCGAGTGCCGGGGGAAGGATATGGAACAATCCGGCTATCCCGTAACTTGGTTTATCAGCGGTGCAGGGGGGCATCCTCACACCAAAGTTGCGGACATCAACAGTTACCGGCTTGTTTATTACCCCTGGAACAATCCTTCGCGGGAGCACAACCCTTGGATTGGGACACCGTTTCCCGGGCGCATCCTCCATGTGATTCCAGATCAGCGCCGTGCCGTCAGGTCTTGTGTCAATGTTCAGGAAGAGCAGCGGTTCAGCCGGATTGATTGTAATTTTTTCGAGGAAAGGATCATCGCCGTAACCGGTCACGCCGTCAACCCGTATAAACCAGGCATTCTCTGCATCTGCCACGGTCAGTTTGCCATTGTTCTGCTGGTAAGAAGGGTGACACAGGGCCATGTCATCCGTTGCCGGATGAAAAGAGCAGAACAGAGGTATGGAGATGACCCTCCTCTCCCCTGTAATAATATTCTGGCCAATCAGGATCTGGCCATTGGGCTCACGCACCAGGTTCTGTATCATCTCGCTCTTGCCTCCGCCGCTGGCCCCTTCATGCATGAAGGTTGTCATATTGTCATACGGACTCACTACCTGCACCGTTGAACAGTGAGTTGTAAGCCATCCCTCCTCCTCTCCCTTGTCGAGCAGTACACTGTAGAATCCCTTCTTGGCACTCGGACCCGGGTAAAGGTTATATGCGAACATCTCGTGCAGCTTCTCCATCCTGTTGTGGACGACCACCTGGCGCCCGTTGAAATGAGTATGGCGGAATGGCGGTGCAACGTAAGCGACTGATTCCACCCTGAATCCCTCTGGCAACTGATCAACCGCCAAAATCCTCTGGAGCAGCGAGAGCCCGAAGGCAAAGAAGGATGCGTTCAGCGGGGTGACAACCACACCACCGGCTCCCACCGGGTAGTTTCCGGCAAAACAGAGGAACATCCCGACTTCCTGCCCCTTCAGCCATTCAATCGTTTCACCCTTAAGCCTTTCAAACGGATATCCGTATGCATCTTCGAACCTCTTCTTGTCAGTAGGCCGGGAGTCCCCGATAAGCATTGTCTCAGGGTCACGCCTTCTCATGTAAGGTTCTGTGTAGTTGGCTGAGAGTCCGTTCGTGACACGGTGAAGGACTACTTCCACAACATTACCTTTGCCGGGGATTTCGTAACTGACTTCATATGTCAGGTCCTCAGGGCGGGGAGTAGATGCCTCGAGTATTTCGGCTGACGAATTAAAAAATTCTGCTGATGGAGAACTTCCGGCAATCAGGGCTACCTCCTCCGGCAACACAACCCCACGATCCCTCAGCAGGGCAATCGCTTCAGATGCTGTCATTTGGCAATTCCTCGGTTTTAGTTTAACTTTTCAATCCGGCAGGTTCTTTTCCGGCACTTTTTCTCACAATTATGCGGGTAAAAATAACATCGTTACACACGGAACCTATCTGAAATCCTTAACAGATATCAACACTTTTTAAAGAAAGATTAAAAAACGTGTAATGATTCCTGTCCCTGTTCGTCATAGCTTCAGTTAACACTATCTAACAAGAACGGACAGTCATGAAAAGAATGGTTTTTGCATTTGCAGCGCTTGCGTTCGCTGCTTCACTATCGGCACAGAGACTCTCGGCAGATGAGTTCTTCGCAAAGTACAGCGGAAGAGAAGGATACACCACCGTTGAAATCAGCGGAAGCCTTTATGGTTTGCTGGGTTGCCGCGAAGACGGCATTGACGATAACCCGCTCAGGAAAATTACATCAATCAGGGTACTTGTCAGGGAGAAGAATGAATTTCCCTCTGCGGAAGGATTTATTCCTGAAATCAGAAGCATAATCAAAAGAGGACGTTATGAGGAACTTGTGACAATAAGGGATAATGACACCGATCTCCGGTTCATGGTAAGGAGTGACAGGGACATTGTGAAAGAGATGATCCTGGTCATTGACGGTGATGATAAGGCAGTGGTTCAGATTGAAGGCAATCTCACCAGGGATGAAGCCTCGAGGCTCTTTGAAAGTGACGGAAAAGGACTCAGCATTCTGGAAGGGTTGGAAATCTCAGGTGATTGATAACTTTGGGGAACAGTTCCGAGGATAATGACCCCCGAAGAGTTCAGGAAAATAGTAATACCGGAGGGGCGAAGGCTCTATGCTCTCGCCTTCCGTTACCTGAACAGCCGGGAGGAGGCGGAAGATGCGGTTCAGGAGGTGATGATGAAGCTATGGTCTGAAAAGGACGGGAAAAGGAATTTTTCAAGTGTGGCTGCATGGTGCACTACGGTTACACGAAACTGCTGCATTGACATCCTCAGGAGAAGAAAGAGGATTCAGATGTCTGACCTTGACGAGGCCGGCAGTATCAGAAGTGCTGATGCCGATACCGGGAAGGACCATGAAGTCTCTGAAGCTGCGAGGCTGGTTTCAGTTATCGTCAGCAACATGAAGGAACCGGGAAGAAGCGCCGTAATCATGAGAGACATAGAGGGTTACTCATACGAGGAAACGGCTGAAGCTATGGGAATGAATGTTATCGCCCTCCGTACTGTGATGTCAAGGGCAAGAAAACTGATAAGAGAGGAGATGGAGCGAATTTACGGTTATGGAACAGGAAAAGATAAGAGAACTACTTGGTAAGTACTTCAGGGGCGAGACCGGGGAGGACGAAGAGCAGATGCTCAGGGATTACCTGCGCAGTCCCTCGGTTCCTGCATCCCTTGCGGATGAGTTCGGATACCTAGCCGTGAGACCGGAGAAGGTCCCGGAACCGTCGGAGGGATTTGAGGCTGTGCTTGATGAAGTCACCCGCAACGGGATTGAAATGACGCCCCGCGCCACCCGGCGATTCCGGCTGGCCGCTATAGGTGCCTCAGTTGCGGCCGCCGCGGGATTATGGCTTATCTTCAGCCTCGTTCGTACACCGCAGGCCAGGGACACCTACAGTGACCCGGCACTTGCTATGGCAGAAGTGAAAAGTATCCTGCTCAATGTATCAGAAAGGATGAATACCGGCACCGCACACCTGGAACAGGTAAAAACAATGACGGCAACGCCGGAAGAACTCACCAGCCTGACAACGATAAACGGTATGGTTGGCAGAAATTTGTCAAGGCTGCGTTACCTGGGTGATCTCCGGCCCGGTGAAAACAAAAAGGAAACTGAATAATATAATATACAATGAAAAAACAGGCACTGCTTGTATTGCTTCTTTCAGTACTACCCCTGTCGCTGCTGGCACAGAACAGCCCGGTCGACGAACTGTTTGAAAGGTATGACGGAAAAGAAGGATTCACCTCGGTGTACATATCATCGAAGATGTTCAGCATGCTGTCAAAGATTGACAGTGATGACGAGGAATTTCGCAACCTTGTCAGCAGGATAAGAGGGATCAGGATACTGAGTATTGACAGCGCTGAAAACATTTCCGGCATTAACTTCGTCGCTGAACTGATGCCAAAACTCAGGCGAAACGGTTATGAAGAGCTTATGACAGTGAAGGAGAAAAATGACGATGTTTTCTTCATGATCCGAGAAATTGACGGGAAAATTGCTGAACTTGTAATGATCACGGGCGGTGGAGGAAGTTCATTGGTGTCAATCCGTGGCGATCTGGATCTGAAGTCAATCGCCAGCCTTTCTGAAAGCATGGGAGCCGGAGAGCTGCCCGGGATTCAGTGAGCCGGAGTAAACCCGGAAGATGATCTGATGAACAAATTGCCCGGTCATCACGTTATTGGGTCATGCAACCTGATTATCTGATGACTGATTATACAGAGAGTATGAACACACCTGAAGAGCTTCTTCAGGCATATACTTCGCTTTTCCTTTTTCTTGGCGGATCGGTATCAATGGCACCCGGTGAAAGCGGTCTTGCTCACCTGTGCGATTCCGGCATGTTGCGCAATCTGCCTGTAACAAGCAACAACAGCAGATTTGCCAGGGCCACCCGGCTTCTCAGATCACCCTGTCCGATGAAGCAACAATGTCACCTCGCCGTGGGCGATAACTACCGTTCGCTGCTTGCCGGTAACGGTACTGCCGAGGCCTACCCGGCGTCATCACACTGGGTCAACAAAGGCAAGCCTGTCGAAGAACACTACGAAGATCTGTGCAGTTTATATCGCAGGTACGGTTACAGCAGGACCGACGAAGGTGGCCTGACACCTGATCACCTCGGCATACAGCTTCTGTTCACAAACCTTCTCCTCGAAAAATACCTTACCGAAGACGACTATGAGATCAGGGCGATGATAGGACGGGATATAATCCGGTTCATCAGCGCCGAGATGCTCAACTGGATCCCGCGGTGGGCTGAGGCTGTCACCGACAGGTCAAGGACGAAATGCTACACCGGGATATCTGATCTGATAACAGGCGGACTTGAAGATGTACTTGATATACTTAAAGGTCAGAAATTGGGATTGTAAAACCGCCTGATGGCTCCCATGTAATATTCATTCCAGCCTTCTGCTATATTCTGGTAATCTTCCACCGGGATGTTGGTGTGTTCAACGGTTACGGCCGTACCGCCTCCGTTGCCGGCAATTGTTATTGTTACTAGTGACTCAACCTCACGGTCACCAAAGTACCATTCCTGCACTACCTTCCTGTCCGGCACGAGGTCAATTATCCTTCCGCAGATGTCTCCGTCCCACATATTGAATTCCTCTCCTGCCTTTGAAGGCATGACAGCCGGGTAACCCGACCAGAGTTCAATTGTGTATGGATTTGTCAGTGCCGCATAGATATCAGACGGTTCTGCGTTTATGTTAAAAGTCTTCTTAAAATTCCGCATATTCAGCGTTTGTTTCCCCTTTATAAGTATTTAAATTCCCTGTCCCATTTCCGCGAGATATCTCTCAGCGTCAATTGCTGATTTGCATCCACTGCCGGCAGCAGTTACTGCCTGCCTGTAGACACGGTCAGCAACATCACCTGCGGCGAAGACCCCGGGTACACGCGTACGCGTAGATCCCGGATCAGTTACAATGTATCCTGTTTCATCAGTTTCTATCCATGGTTTGAACACCTCTGAGTTCGGTGTATGCCCGATGGCCAGGAAGAATCCGTCAATATTTATACTGAACTTCTCCTCTTCTGATGTTCCCCTGCCTCTGACCAGTGCAGCTCCCTCGACACCCCTGGTTCCGAAAAGGTCATCGACCTGGCATTTCCAGAGTATCTCGATATTTGGTGTATTCATCACCCTGTGCTGCATGGCTTTGCTCGCCCTGAGAACGTCACGTCTGACAATCATGTATACCTTCCGGCACAGGCCTGCGAGGTAAGTTGCCTCTTCACATGCCGTGTCACCGCCTCCGACAACGGCCACATCTTTGCCGCGGTAGAAGAATCCGTCACAGGTTGCGCATGCTGATACTCCCATACCGGCATATTTTGTCTCGGCCGGTATGCCCAGGTATTTCGCAGTGGCGCCAGTTGCAATTATAACCGTGTCGGCTTCGATCTCCAAGCTGCCGTCAAAGATAACCTTAAGCGGCTTGCCCGAAAAATCTGATGATGTTGCTATTCCGAAACGAATCTCTGTCCCGAACCTTTCAGCCTGTTTGCGTAGGTCTTCCATCATCTCCGGACCCGTGACGCCGTCAGGATAACCCGGGAAATTCTCAACCTCGGTTGTGGTGGTCAGCTGACCACCCTGCTGCAAACCGGTGTACAGAACAGGTTTCAGATTAGCACGTGCAGCATATATTGCAGCTGTATAACCTGCAGGTCCTGAACCAACAATAAGACATTTGACTTTTTCTGTTGAAGTTGCAGGCTTCTTATTCTCCTCGCTGCCTGTCTCGAGCGGTTTAAAAAACTGCATGATGCTATTTCCTGTTTTAAGACGACAAAAATAGCAAATAAATGAAACCGATATCAAAAAGTAACAATAATATGTCGTGGTGAAACCACTGAAACGGTTGAGTCACTGCTAGCTGCACTCTTCGCTGACCCTGACGGCAGCTTACACTCACGCAGGAACTGTTCTGCTGACATGTCACTGTTAAAACGGAGAGAAGCAATTGTATCGGCTCCATGCCTTATCAGAAGTGCACTGTATTCTGTGGCCCTTCCGAGTTTTTCCGAGAGTCCCGGGATGCCGTTGGATATTCCCAGCGGACCTCTTACAAGAACAGCGCCCCGCATGGTTTCCTCATCGAGGGATTCGTTATAAAAACCGCCCGGATCAAATGACTGTTCCGGGATGTTTTCAATCATCAGCCTGGCCAGTTCAGCCGACAGCCTCTGGTCGTCATCACTCCCGGTGTCATTTATAATACTGACATAGAATGGACCCTTGCAGAACTGGAGCTGGTAAGCTGACCGGCATATGTGCTCAGTCAGCTTTGCACCCCCGTTGCAGCGGAAACGTGATACTGAAAAAATGCCGAATGCAGCCTCAGGATCCTTCATCCGGTAAACTTCAGCCTTGATATCACGGCCTTCAATTACAAGCTCAGCGACAATCAGCGTATCAAAACCGTACTCCAGGTACAGTTCAGCACCACCGTTAATGTAACCATACAATGATGTCTCTGTAAAAACCCGGCTCTGTGCCGACTCAATTCCATTCATGCCGGACAAGGCACGGGGTACAACCACAGACTGTGCTCCGGCAGTAATCGCTATCAAAGCTGCCACTGCAGCTGCAATGAATTTTCCTGAACGCATATTAACAGTTAATATCCTTAAATCTTATCCGAGTATCACCTCTCTCAGCTCTATTTTCTCCCTGTCTGCAATGCCGAGCGACAGCTTTTCAGCCTGAAGCATGAATTCCAGTCCCTGTGGTGTGGCAGCTTTCTGTAGTCCCTCAGCAATCCTTTTGGCTATAACGATGTCAAATCCGATTCGGTCAACAGCTACCGGGTCAGAACCTGTGATGATTGAATGGTAGTCACAGAAGAACTGCGGGTTTGCTCCTGGTCCGCCGTTAAAGCATCCCTTGATGCCGTCAACGATATTCAGGACGACTTTGTCTCGCAGAGGTGCAAATGCGCATACCTGTGCACATGTCTCGTTCCACAGCTTTGCATGAAGCCTGCCTGTGTTTGATACTGCTCCGAAGGCCAGGTTCTTCAGTGCCAGAGTCACAGTCATGCCCGCATTTTTCAGAATCGGGATATTTATGATTTTGTCAAGCTCCTGTGTAATGATCTTTGAAAAGTAGGAATACTTGCCTCCGTTGACCATATATGGCATAGTGTACTCATCATATTCCCCTTCCACGTCTGCCCAGTAATACCAGTCGCGGTCAATCATATGCTCACCGTACAGTTTGCCGTCCTTGCCGTAATAGAGACCATCCTTGTCCATCTGTTCGGTACCGACGATCCGGATTCCCGGGTAGTTTTCCTGAGTGAAACCAACGTCTGTAAGCTCGAACTCACGCCTGTCCCAGATAGTGAGTTGAGATCTCTTTATCCCGCTCTCTTCAAGCTGGGCTATTACCGCCCTTACAACTTCATGACTGGTACTGAGACTCTTGCCTGCCACAGGATTGACCTTAAGGCCTATCCGTTCACCTGGACCGACGAACTTTCTCCATGCCTTCTTCAGTTTCTTTTCTCCTGTAAGTTCGAGCATGGAGCGTGCTATCATATCATACACTTCCTGTTCTGCGATGGCGTTGTCCCTGACAGAACGGGTGTTTTTCACAAGTGCCACGCGTCCGGGATAAAGTCCGGGCATTGAGTTCGGACCACGGGCAATCTTCGCCGCGTCAGCTATGTTCGTATCCGGTTTGCCCTGCTGTGTCTGCTGACCTGCAGTTGCATGGTTTATGACATTGGCAACGGGTGCTGTAGCCGCTCCCATTGCCTGAGCTACCGGTGCTGCTGCAGCAGCGGCGGCTCCTGCGCCCGCCAGGCGCAGGAAATTACGGCGATTGACCTGATTCATGATTCTTGTCTGTAATTTGATAACGTTATAAAATGACAAACAAATATAATTAATTACCCTGCTGTATCATATTTCCTTTTTTATGCCCGAGAGCAGGCCTCAGCTTTTTTTTGCATAATCAGAATAGTTAATTAATTTTGCACCGCTTTAAAAGCACGGGATGTAGCTCAGCCCGGTTAGAGTACTTGTCTGGGGGGCAAGGGGCCCCGGGTTCAAATCCCGGCATCCCGACTGAGCAGCAAATCCTTCCTGCCGATGGCAGGGAGGATTTTTGTTTTGGATGCGATTGCAGCTTGCTGCAAGTAGCATAATAACCAGATACTTTTGTTACCTTTCCCCCGGTATCACGCTATCTGCCAGCCGGTGGGAAGCATTATCCCAAATCTCAATAAATGTTAACATTCATTTACTACACCATAGCTAAACAGAAACTATTATCGATTATTGTTTGTCCACCTTATCCATTCAACCCGGTACATGCTTTACAGTTGCCATTATCCTGATGCTTTTAGTGCCTTGAGTATTTTACCCTCCAATTTATTAGATTCCATTCGTCATATAGATTTGATTACTAGTCAAATCGTAACTACTATTAATCATTTTATTTAGTATATTTATTTGCTCTTTCAAATTCCAGCTAAATCTATCAACTAGCTATATATTATGAGATCCTACCATATATTCTTGCCGCTGTTAATGCTCCTCGTTTCCTGCCATGAAGAAGAGACAGTCCTCGATACAAGGCAAGCTGAAGAATATATTTCGGCTCAATCAGGAGGTGTATTGGTCACCTCGGACTCAATAAAGTTGACAATTCCATCAGGTGCTTTATCAAATAGTGGGACGGTATTTATTGGAGTAACTGGCTATGAACCCACAGTATTGCCTAACTCTGGATTTGAAATAATCGGAACTCCTGTTACTATTCGTCTTCCAGCAGGGCCAATAAATCAGCCTGTGGTACTTGAGGTTCCGATTCTAACCTTATCCCTGGATACTTTAAAATGTTTTGCAGTAGGCTACAATGGGGCATCTTACTTGCCATACAGCTATACTCTTGACGGAGGGAAAGTTCTCGTTAGCATTGACGTTATAGACTGGGAATCCGGCTTAACTAAATCAAAAGCAGCTGTGAGTGAGGTTATCATTTTCCTTAGCTTTTCAAAGCAATATCCCCCGTTAAAACAAATGGGTCTTAAGAAAGTCACTGCAGATAGTAATGGAAATCTATCATTTATGACTCCTACCATTAAGCCTGCTTCGAGGGTCCTGCTTCTGATTCATGGCTGGACCGGTGATGCTGAAAGGTGGAATGATTTCATTCCCAAGATTCAAGACAGTGATGATCTGAATTACTCGGAGGTTTGGACTTTCGTTTATATATCGGCTAAAGCCATCAGATCAAATGCTGAGATCCTAAAAGAAGCATTAGACATCTATGCTGAAGAAAAGCAGGTTGACATCGTTGCTCATAGCATGGGAGGATTAGTGGCCCGTTCAATGATAGAACAATGTGATGGAGCCAAATATGTGAATAAACTAATTACATTGGGGACACCACACTTGGGCTCACCATTGGCAATATTCAGAATGATACTTGGCGATCTGGTTTCGGCAGAATATTCCACAGGTCATCCTTTCAGTACATACATTTATAATTATAATACTCAGGGATTTAATGATCTAAATGTAGATTCAGAGTTTATACAAACCCTAAATCAAACAGGTGTACCCTCAGTCCCCTACTTTACGATCGCTTCAACCAATAATCCTGATGATCCATCTAACTCATTCAGGGATAGAATATTAAGCCAACAGGCAAGTGCTTACCTGGAAGGAGAAGATGATGGTATCGTACAAGTTGCAAGCGCTCTGGCAATGGAAGAAGCGATTAGTCCTGATGCTCCAATAATGATAAACACTGCTTGGGCACACATGGCAATGACTGATGATGATCAAGTATTCAATCAGGTGTTAGAGTATCTAATTAAAACTCCTCCAAATTCAGGAAGCGATATTGTCTTTAATCCCAATGTAAACTATGGCTCTTTTAAAGATCCCCGGGACAACAATGTATATAGGACACTTCAGATCGGGAATCAAATGTGGATGGCTGAAAACATGAGATATCTCAGCCGCGTTTATCCGCCGTCTAATAGTCTTGGCAACTGGGTATATGGTTATGTGGGTTCAGATATTAATGAAGCAAAAGCAACAGATAATTACAATACTTATGGCGTATTATACAATCACACCCAAGCCACATCCGCTTGCCCCACAGGTTGGCATTTACCATCAGATGACGAATGGAAAGAACTCGAGGATTATTTAATTGCTAATGGGTATAACTTCGATGGGACACTGTTGGAGGAAAAGATTGGTAAGTCTTTGGCATCCTCATACGATTGGGAATATTCAGCTGTTGAAGGGTCAGTAGGGAGTACAGATTATCCAGATCAAAGAAATATCACTGGATTTACGGGCCTACCTGCAGGTTATAGAGGTAAAGATGGCAAATTTAATGGTATGGGATATACAACGGCATGGTGGTCATCTACATTTCAAATTTCTTATATTGTTAATGGAGAACGAGTAACTTTCTACTATTATCGAACTCTAAGGAATGATCGTATTGACTTACCTGGTGGGGGTAATAGCGGATGGGACAGTGAAAGCGGGATTTCTGTCCGATGCATTAAAAACTGATTTAGATCAATGAGCCAGATTGCTTGTTGACAAATCCTTCTACCCTGACTCTTGCAATCACAAATTGGATAACGGCTTCCTCCAGCTTGCCAAGATAGCAATCCCGGACTGAATCGAGGTCATATTGCTTAATAAAACAGAAGCCCCCGTATTCAATGCGCGGGGGACAAAAATTATTGGTGCCTTATTAATTCCTAACCAGAAAAGTGGAGGCAATGATTCATTTGGTACTATTGGTTTTTAACGCAACGAATCCCAAACCCATATCCCTTAGGCAGAGAATAGATGTTTAAATCATTCCAATGGGCATACAATGAGACTCTGATAGCTTGATAGATATTACCCTCGACCTCTGTAATGGTCCAACAAGGACTTGTAACCCCCTGAGCGAGAAATTCCCCATCTGGAGTACGATGCCCCCCGGGACGCATATTAAATCCAGAACTATTATTAGATGCCTGGTCATTGCCAACTGTCCCAGGGTCTCCATACATTGTCCATCCTGATGATGCGGCCATTGATTTGGCAATATCTGTACTCCCTGGGCCACTATATGCATAATTATTGTCGATAAGGTAGTTACGTAACGCCTCCCACTCTGGAAGTGATGGAACATGCCAGCCATCGGGACAAACATTCCGCGCGTCTGCAACAGTCCACCATTTGTATAAATGACCATATGTTGAGGCAAATTCCGGGTTATTATCATAATCACAATAAGCTCCTTCTGTCAGGCCATCCCAGGTTGAATAAGAAGTTATATTAGGTATGATATCTCCATTGCTATACCTTGAAGTTCTAAGATTTTCGCGGAGCCACCATTGTTCTCCGAATATTATAACGTTATAAACATTCCCATCTATGTCAGTTACAGTTTCACACACATCACCTGTACCATTACCATCTGAATCTGTCTGATCTGGATTTGGAACATTCGGACAATTATCTTTGATGTCAGCAACGCCGTCGCCATCTGTGTCAGGGCAGATCAGGTCAGCACCATCACAATCCTGATCAATGCCATCACCACATATTTCAAGAGCACCGGGATGAATTGAACTATCACTATCAACACAGTCGCCTGCATTCTCGGTATAACTATCACCGTCGTCATCAATATCACCGGGACATAGCAGATCTGTGTTGTTACAATCCTGATCAATGCCATCACCACAAATTTCAGTTGCCCCTGGATGAATAGTCGGTTCAGCATCATTACAATCACCCTCTGAGGACAAGTATCCATCACCATCAGCATCGATTTCTTTCAACTTTCCCTCAATCCATACATTTACAAATGAACCAGGTTCTCCTCGGACTTCGACGGTTAGTACAGAGGTAGAACACAAGTTGCAGACTTCAAATGTATATTGTCCACGGTTCTTCGAAAAATCGGAGGTACTCAAAACAACCATACCGTCCAGCTTTATAATTGCACTTGACACGGTCGTTTCAGGAGCTGGTCCGGATGCTACATACAAAACGAAACAAGGTTGGTATTTCGAAAGGTCAGCATCTCCAATACTGATCGTTGTAGTTCCAGGTTTCCCGGTTAGTCTCACTATTTGAAACTGACTAATAAATGAATCCAAACTTCCAGCTAACAAATAGTCAGAAGTAATTGAGTCATCAATACTTGTTAGTCCATTATCTTGATAATCACAAGAAAACATGAATAGAAAGAAGGCGCATAAAAGCAAGGCTCTTTTCATTGGTAATCGATTTTTTAATTACAACTAATTTAGTACCTGGGATTGAAACCAATTTTGCTATATGTCCCAAAGATTGTTCTCAACGTCCCAAAGATTGTTCTATCCTTGCCAAAATCGATTCATTTCCCGGAAGATGAAGTTAAATAGATGCAGGTCAGGGTGGTATGAACTACACGTAAGTTGTATGTTCCATAAGAAAAGACAGCCTTATTATGAATTTCTTTACTCTTGTTTGCAGGAAGAAAGCTAACAATATGACTCTAAGTAATTGTGTATTTATCAGCTCTGGACTACCTTTTTCATGCCATCCTTACATTTGGGTGGTTGAATTTCTAAGAACTTTCAAAAATCCAGGTTAATATTAACATTTACAAGTCAGAAACCAGTAGTCAATAGCTGGTTTTACGTATATCCAGTCGTCCGAACTGCAACCCTGGAGCATTAAACCCGGTCCAGCATACCTGATTCGACACAGGTAAATCATCGGGCAACAATAATCCTTTTGCTGAGTACCTTGTTCCCGTCCATGTTGATACAGAGGATGTATCCCCCGTTCATGAGGCTGGCAGTATTTATAAATCCCTC
>CAZOHL010000058.1:0-12223 GCA_964579645.1 uncultured Rikenella sp.
CTGGCTGGCTGCCTTATTATTGGAAAACTCCCTTCTTCTTACGGTTGTTCTTGCAATGTCTGCTCTTCACGGCTTTACACACCTACTCTCTCTTTTGCATCGTTCTAAGGTGAGGAGGACATCATTTTTTCTTACCCTGCCTGTAGCACTTTTGGGGGTTCCGGCCGCGAAAGCGGATTGCCAGGCTGCTGAGGTGAACCAGGGAAGTCTGAGGTCCGGCAGCACGTTTGTTTTTCCCCTGACTTTAAGTGAGGAACCCATGGAACGTCTGCTTGTCGCCAGTTTCAGGGATGATCCCGAGTACGAGGGTATTGAACCGCAAATGTTCGACCTCGGTACTTCGGGAAAGGGTTTAAAGATACTCATGTACAGAAAAGATAAGAAGGTCGATGTGTACTGGCAGCCGGGTGTCAGTTTTGATGAAAAGACTTTCACCCTCGGCGAAGGCCTTGGTTATACAGCAGAGACTGTTATGTCACCTTCACGATTTGTAATAACTGAAACCGGAGTTGATATTGATATTGCCTTTACAGACAAATCGGGCCGAAGAGTTCAAATACTCATCAAAGAAAACACCCGGAACATCAACCCATTCCCGTTTCTGGCCCCGGTGGGAGATAATGTAAAGGATCCAAATAAGCTCTTCGCGGTATATATGAAGGAGTTTGATTTCGTGAGAAGAGAAGGAACAACCATACATGTTACAATAGGCGACAGGGAACTGCAACCTGCAAGCTTTCCGATATCCAGAGACAGGCAGAAGGTGTACCTCATGCGCTATGCATCAAGTCTTGTCATAGGTGAAATGAATGCATCCGTGACAAAACCAGTTGTTCTTGAGAATATCTCTCCCGGAACAGTCAAAACCGGGGATATGAGCCTGATGATCAACGAAGAGAATGAAGTACAGAGCTGCTGGGTAAACTCTAAGTCTGACAGGATTGAGCTGAGATTCAGTGAGGGTTTCCCGAACCTTCTGACGTTGCCACAGAACAAGAAAGTCAAAGGTTCATGGCAGTATGCCGTATCCGGCGAAGTTCTTTTCGGCGGTAAGTACTCACTTCTGAGGGATGACAATAAGGTATTCGTTGAGCTTGATGTCACTAAGAAATGGAAACCCCGGAATATTCCGTTCAGTTTCAGGGTATTTACAGGCATCGTACGTATGTTCCGGGTATGGCCGGTTTCATATAAATGGAATGCAGTCGTTGATCTGAACGAAATGTCAGTTGAAAGCAGATGGCTTAGGAAATAGCAAAAAAAAACAAACCGGACGAATATCAGAGTTCATCACCCGGTTTAAGGTAAAATCCGATAGCATTCAGAGAGTCACTCTTACGGTAGTATTCTGGATCAGCCAGTTTCGTGTTTTCAAGCCGGCTGACTCTGATCATCACACTGCCATCCTTCGGTTTCATAACCTGGACTCCTTTTGTTGTCCTGCTCTCCACCGCATTTATCAGGGAGGTGTTGAACAGGACAATCTTTTTTATGCTGCTCACCGCAACCAGGTCAATGTCATGCTCAATCAGCTCTATAAAGACCAGGCGTGATTCGCCGTTGAAAGCACCCTTCAGTTTTTTCCTTGCATACTCTGTTTCATAACTTTTCAGGGAGATCTTTCCCATTTTCCCATTTTCAAATGCCACCAGCAGAAATCCCTTGTACCTCTTCTCTCCTGTAAGATAAACCGGCCTTTCTCCTGGTTCCAGGTCAACTTTCTGCAATGCCTGTACCTTGTCGAGGATCTCCTTCTTAGGGACCTTATAAACATTGCACAGGTTGGTAAAAACAAGGATCTCACCTGAATTTGAATCGTCCCCGATTTTTATTGTTGCTGTTCCGGAAGGTGATTCCCTTACCGAATCATTCCTTTTTTCCATCTCTATTTTCCTTCTCAGGCTTTCTGCACTTTGCATTGTCAACAGGTTTTGATTTACAATTCAAATGTGGCAATTATTCATTTTCCTCATTCAGAATTACCGGAAATTCTTTGGTGTGATCATTGGCTCCAACGGCAATATTCAGACAACCAGAAGCCTCTCGTATATGCCGTAATTCTCCCGGTCAAAACAGACGAACACCACTTCACTCAGGGATTTGTCAGATTTCAGGAACTTCCGGACTGCTTCAATCGCGATTTTCGCTGCTCTCTCTTTCGGAAAGCCATAGACTCCGGTGCTGATATTGGGAAAGGCAACGGTTTTTGCTCCGTTCTCCGCAGCAAGCCTTAACGAGCTGGTATATGCATTTGCAAGCAGCTGATCCTCATTGCTCATGCCGCCATGCCATACCGGTCCTACCGTATGGATGACATACCTGGCCGGTAGCTTCCCGGCCGTAGTTATAACTGCCTCACCAGTCCGGCAGCCGCCCTGTCTTTCAGCGATTTTCATGCATTCGTCCAGGATAGTCCTGCCTCCTGCCCTGTGGATCGCCCCGTCAACCCCGCCCCCTCCGAGCAATGTCGAATTTGCAGCGTTGACTATCGCATCCACTGTGATCTTTGTAATGTCACCAGGCAACAGCCTTATCATCATTCATTCTTATAAGGTTACCGAGTTTCGCCTCCGGCCAGTTAGCAATTACAGCTCATTGTACTTCCTTGCCGTTCCCTTCGACTTGTCAACCGGGTACTTCTCATTGTTCTTCCTGATCTTTTCAAGGACTATCTCCTTCACGTCAAGTCCGTGCTTACCTGCAAGAAGCAGGCTGTATGCAAATACATCGGCAAGCTCCTCCCTTAGCCTGGCTCTGTCAACGTTCTCGCACTCCTCCACCGGCTTCCACAGGAATAGCTCATTCAGCTCCGCCGCCTCAATAGAAAGCGCCAGGGCAAGATCCTTCGTGTTGTGAAACTGCGCCCACTGCCGGTCATCACGGAATTTGACAAGCTCATCTATCAGCATCTGAAAATCACTCATCTCAAATCTCTCTTTATATTATTCCTACTCTCATTGCATAGTTCAGCGCCTCCGAGGTATTTGCCACATCCATTTTTTCAATGATCCTCTGGCGATGATTATTCACCGTGTTCACACTGATAAAAAGCTCATCGGCAATCTCCTTGCTGACCATACCCCTGGCAAGCAACCCGAGGATCTCTATCTCCCTCTTTGTAAGCTGCGACTGTTTCTCTTCAATTTCTTCGCTGAACGGCACCACCTTACCTGACTTCATGTTCACCGTGCTGCGTAGCATCTGTTTGCCGCCCTGCTGGTTGGGATTTACATCCATCAGTATCAGGATCAGCCACATATTGCCTGCCAGGTCAAGCTCGAGGTTGACGAGCTGCTGTATGAACCGTATATACTTTCCTTCCCGGTTTCTCAGCCTGAACTCGAACACAGTCTTGTAATCCTTTCGCTCTGCGGGTGGCACTCTGATCATGTGCTCAATAGACCTGATGGTTGTGTCAAGGACAAACAACACATCATCAGGATGCATCAGCCTGAAGAAAAAGGCATACCCCTCTTCTGCAGCTGCTATCTCATCATAGTCGATAAGCTCACGGAACCGGTTCCGGACAAAAACGTACTTCCTCTGCAGGATATCATAAATAGTCATCGAGCTGTTCTCCACAAGGGCCAGTTGCCCCAGGAGTCTCATATGATAGTTGAGAATGGAGTAATCGGTTTGTTCGGATGACGGACTGTTGCTGTCGAGCAGCCTGTTCAAACGGTTTTGCAGTGAATGGATATCCATGAAAATGATGAATGATCACTATTGGGCAGCGTTCCTGGCCACACCAACTTTGTAAAACAAACTTAACGATAAAAACATGGAAACGGAAAAAAGATTAAAGATGCTGCAGCTCTTCTATGCAGGAGTACTTGCAGATTCAGTGAGACGCTACTCGGAAGCCGGCATACTCAACGAGGTGGAAGCACAAAAGGAAAAAGAACAGAGGATGGCTGCAAAGGGCCAGCTGGCACAGTTGCAGATCAGCACCCCGGCCGAAATCTTTAAAATGTACTCAGAGGTGTTTGGCTGCATCTCATGGAATATCGAAGAGACTGAAGATAAACTCACAGCCAGGGGACATTCATGCCTTCTTTGCTCCATAGCGAAGAAGATGAACCTTCCCAAACCCTGTAATATCTACTGTATCAATCCCGTCAGGGCCCAGGCAGAAAGCCTTGATGGAGGATTCAGGCTCAATGTCGCATCCACCCTGTGGGAAAGCGATAAATGCGAGTTTGTTGTCACCGGTAACCGATAAAAGCTACTGCCAGTGAAGAAGGTCGTAATCACAGTTGCCGGATTGGTTTTCCTGTTGATATTGTCATCAGGAACCGGCAAACTGTTGTCAAATCCCTGTCAGGAAGGCCAGCCGCAGACCAGGGTAAGTCTGAAGGAACTGACTGACAATCCGCGCACTATTATCTGCAACCTGTCAGGCACTTTCGTACATGAAAACGGCCGGTGTCTTGTCATCTGGCTTGAGTTCAGAACCCGGCACCAGAAAGGTGATTGCCTGAACCTTCAAATTGATCTATATTTGTACGACACTCTGATAAGGGAAGAGAGAACCATAACCAGGAGAATTAACTACCCATAATACGACTTCCCGGAAGCGTCACATTGACGCCTTGGTGATGGGCAGGAGAAGCACCGAATGTACCCGGCGGATGAATGAAAAGCAAAACCGGAGCAGATTTAAGGAAGACCTGGCCAGGGTAACTGCCGAGTTATTCTCAACTTCCGGCACAATCAGGTGCAAGACGCTCTCTGTAGCTACAGGTGTATTCATAGGCCTATCTCCCATTTGGGGATTTCAGACTGTAACTGCGATTGCGGCAAGTTATCTTTTCAGGCTTAATAAGATATTGACAATCGGTTCCAGCGCAATAAGTCTCCCCCCGCTTATCCCACTTATTATCTACGGAAGCTATCTTTTGGGAGGTTTTATCATTGGCAGCGGAGCCATAACCCCTGAGTTTAACAGTATCACCGGCTTCAGGGACATCACTGAGGGGATGCTGCAATTCGTAATCGGAAGTATTGTACTGGCACTGATCGTGTCATCTGTTGCGGGACTGACAACATACCTTGTACTCCGGTGGCAGGAGCGGAACAGGATGAGGAAAGCCGGGCACTGACTTCAGAAGTCTTCTGCAGGTGTTCTTTAAGGCTTTCTGAATCAGGAAAGTATCACTTATCTTCCTTCACCGGTATCACCAGTCTCATGTCAGGCATGGCGAATATGACTCCCTTATTGGCCTGCTTAAGTTCCTGGAGTGTGATATCATATTTCTTAGCTATATCTGCAAGAGACTCTCCCTTCTGTACCTTGTGCACCTTCTTCTTCTCGGGCTGGGCGGGTTTTGGTTTGTCATCACCTGTGCCTGCCGCAGGTGTCTGCTGCCTGGCCTGCTGTTGTGTAACTGTCTCAGGTTGGGTCTTTGCCGGGGTCTGGGTTTTCACATCCTCTTTCACCCCGGTGGTTTTGGTTTCATTGCCACCGTCTGATGCCGGCATGGCAGCGGGCTGCTCCTGGCGGGGAGTCTCCTGCCTTGGCAGCTGCGTCTCCTGGCGGGGAGTCTCCTGCCTTGGCAGATTTGAGCCTGCTGATGCATTGCCTCCGGATGTGGCTGCCGAAGCTGTATTGCTCCTGGCAGGCGCAGCAACAGCTTCAGCAGGTGGTGTCTGCTCTTCAACTACCGAAAGTGCCGATGATGCGGGTATCTTCAGAACCTGGCCCGCCTGTATGCCTCCCGGCGGGATTGAATTCTCACGGTCAATATCCAGAATTGTAACCCTGTAGGCCTTTGCTATCGAATAAAGTGTCTGTCCTTTCTGTATCTCATGCATGTAAAAAGTCTTTCCACCCGAGACGATCTTTTCACCTGAAATGTCTATACCCGGGACGCCACTTTCAGCAACAGGGCGCGAAGGCTGGGCCGAAGGGCGGGATTGTGTAACCGCAGGAGCCTGCTGTGCCGGGGGACGGGGTTGTGAAATGGAGGATAACTGCTGGTCCGTTGCGGGGACCTTAAGCACCTGCCCTGTCTGAATCCCGTTGGGAGGAATAACATTCTCACGGGTGAGGGCATCAACTGTCACCCTGTAAGCCTTCGCAATGGAATAGAGAGTCTGGTTCTTCTGAACCTCGTGCATGTAATAAACCCTTCCGCCGGAGACCACTTTCTCAGTTGACACCTCCACAGGTACCTGTGCACTGACGACTGTGGGCACAGCCAGGGTTACTATCAGTGCAAATGCTGGCAGAACGCGTGTCAGAAACATACCTTTTTAAATTTTCACGAACAAAGGTAACATTTTCATTAAATTGAGAACAGTCATAAAAACTAAACATAAACTGCGGCCGGTTGTTTTATTTTAAGAAAGAAGAAAAAACTGTCTCATGAATTCTATCCGCAGAATGACCACTCTTCTTAGGAATGAGTACCATGGCGAGGGGCTGAACCTCGCTGATTTCTCACGTGATCCGGTTGTACAGTTCGGGCGATGGATGGAAGATGCAGTGTCACATCATGTGACCGACCCCAACGCCTTGCACCTGGCCACTGCAGATGCTTCAGGGATACCGTCGGGAAGGATCGTGCTTCTGAGGGATTTCAGCCCGAAGGGATTTACATTTTTCACGAACTACGGGAGCCGTAAGGGAGACGAACTCAGAACCAACAGCCACGCTGCCATGACTTTTTTCTGGAATGAGCTTTACAGGCAGGTACGTCTGGGTGGAAAGGTAACAAAACTGTCGTCAGAGGAATCAGATGCCTACTTCCGCACCCGTCCCCGCGAGAGCCAGATCAGTGCATTGGCATCAAAGCAGAGCCGGCACCTTGAGAGCCGGGAGTTGCTTGACAGAACTGCAGCAGATATTGAGGAAAGGTACAGGGACAGGCCGATACCAAGGCCAGAAGACTGGGGCGGATATTGTCTTGATCCTGAATATGTTGAATTCTGGCAGGGAAGGGAACACCGCCTGCATGACCGGTTGATTTATACGAGGAACAGCGACAGGGAGGGCTGGACAATCAGGCTTCTCTATCCCTGATCCACGATATTATTCTTTACTGTCCGGTTTCAATCACCCCAGGCAGGCCCTGAATGAATAGAGGTTATCATCTCAGGCGGGTTCGTATTACAGACTGAACTGCAGCTCTGTAAGCGTTTTGTAAAGCCCGTTCCCGTTGGATATCAGTTCTGTGTGAGTCCCCTGCTCAACAATTCTGCCGTCATTAAGTACTATGATGTGATCCGAGTTGCGAACAGTTGACAGCCTGTGGGCTATCACCAGCGATGTGCGTCCCTTCATGAGCTTCTCGAGAGCCTCCTGCACCTGCCGTTCCGATTCGGAATCGAGTGACGAGGTGGCTTCGTCAAGGATCAGTATCCGCGGGTTCTTCAGCACCGCACGTGCGATTGCAATCCTCTGCCTCTGTCCGCCCGAGAGCTGCACACCCCTCTCACCCACGACAGTCTCCAGCTGTCCGGGGAATGTTCTGATGAAGTCCCATGCGTTTGCCTGTCTGGCAGCATCAATAACCTCATCTTCAGTTGCGTCAGGTCTGCCGTAAGCGATATTTTCCCTGATGGTTCCTCCAAAGAGAAATACATCCTGCATCACCACGGCCATCTGTGACCGGAGGGCCGTCAGGGGGAAGCTTGTGCTGTCGCGGTTGTCGAATAGTATCTTCCCTTCCGTGGGGTCATAAAGCCTCAGAAGCAGTGATGCTATTGTAGATTTGCCCGCACCGCTGGGCCCGACCAGTGCTACCTGCCTGCCCGGCGCCACAGAAAAGCTGACATCCCGGAGTACCACCACCTCCTCACGGGATGGATACCTGAACCCGACACCCTCAAACTTTATCTCACCCTTAAGCATTTGTGTTTCTTCAGGCACATATGAAGAGTCAATCTCTTCTGTCTTCTCATCCAGCAATTGCAAAAGGTTTTCAGAGGCGCCTATTGTTTTCTGCAGCCTGGCATAAACACCTGCCATGCCCGCAATATTGCCTCCGATGAACCCGGAATATATGACAAAAGTAAAGAGCTGCCCTGCTTCCATCTGACCCCTGGCGATCATTGTGGCGCCCTGCCAGATAACGGCTGCCATTGATACAAAGAATCCCAGCACGATGAATGATACAGCAGCCTGGTACCTGCCACCGGTAATTCCCGCCCTGGCTACCTGCTCGGTTTTCTCACGGTAACGGCGGCTCTCGAACGACTCGTTGGTAAAGGCTTTGACGTTCTGGATCCCCTGCAGTGTTTCCTCGACAATTGTGTTCGACTCCGCCACGAATGCCTGTGCTTTCTTTGAGTATCGCCTTATGGCTCTGCCGGAATAAAATGCCATCAGCGAGATGGCCGGCACAATTGCAAGGGTGAAGAGAGTCAGTTTCAATGAGCTGATCATCATCAGGGTAATGCCCCCGGTTATCACAAGCAGCTGTGAAAGCAGGTCTGCCAGAGTATTTGTCAGGCTGTCCTGCAACAGTGAAATATCAGACGAAATCCGGCTGTTGAGCTCTCCCACCCTCCTTGATGAAAAAAAGGACATCGGAAGCCTTATCAGGTGGTTGTAAATATGCTGGCGTATAGATGCCAGGGTCTTTTCAGTCACCACTACAAAGAGTCGGGTGCGGGTATATGCAAAAAGAGACTGGGCTACAAGTATTGCCAGCAGGAAGAGCCCGGTGCGGGTTATGTCGCGTGTCAGCCCTCCGTTGTTAGCCTGGTCAACCATCTCACCGAGGAGGCGGGGGAACATAAGGCTGGCAGCAGTTGAAAGAAGAAGAAACAAAAGGCCGAGAGCGAATCTGCCCTTGTAAGGCTTCAGAAACCTGTAAAGCCTTGCCATCTGTTTCAATCCTGAGCCTGCCGGTCTGGCTGTTTTATCTGACATCTTTCACTCCTCCCTCTGCAGAAATGCAAATATAGGTGATAATGTTCACCGCTGTCATCTTAACATTGTTAACAATCTATTCCTCATGGGTGTTAATATTGTGAACAGGCTGTTTATAATTCATATGACAGGAGAATCTGTACCGTTACGGGTTATCGTTAATTTTAAAGCTTCGCATTGATGAAGATGACTGCACTTGAGACATTGAAGAACCTGGTGCTGGCGCCGTACATTCTTAAAGCCACCGCCCTGATAAGCGTGCAAAGGGAGGTGGGAGGCAACCAGTTCAGGCACAGCTTTTCAACGTTGGGCATTCTGCTTGACTACAAGTTCTTCAATAACAGCGTACTGCTGAAGGCGTCACTGTTGCATGACCTGCTTGAAGACCTGCCGGAGACGCAGGTGGATGAGATAAGATGGATTGACAGTGACGGTGCCGATGTTGTTGAACTGGTTCTTGAAGTAACCAGGAGAAAGGGTGAGTCGAAGCAGCAGTATCTGGAGCGTCTCCTTGAAAAGGGGTCATTCAATGCCCATCTGCTGAAGTGTGCCGACAGAATAAGCAATCTGACCGACCTGCACCGTGATATACAGTCGGAACAGAAGATTTCGGACTATCTTGACCAGACGGAGAAATATGTTATCCCCATGGCAAGACGAGTCAATGAAAATATGCTGAAGGAGCTTACTGATCTTGTTGCAAAGCGACGGCGGATATTACGAATGCTAGAGTGTGACAAGAGGGCGGAAAATGCGCCCGGTTCATGACCTGCCACCCCGTCTCAACCAAGCAATTGCTTTACCTTTGCTGAAATCTCCCGGCCTTCAGCCTTTCCTGCCAGTTCCTTCGTAGCAGCACCCATGACACGACCCATGTCTGAAGGGCCCTTTGCACCCAGACGGCTGATAATTTCCTTAAGGGCAGCCTCAAGCTGCTGCTCTGTCAATGCTGCCGGCAGATACCTTTCAAGTACAGCAGCTTCGTTCTCTTCCTTCTCATACAGGTCAGGCCGCTTCTGTTCACGGTATATGTCAGCCGATTCCTTCCTCTGCTTCACCAGTTTCCGGATTATCTTTACCTCTTCGTCTTCAGTAAGGACTGTATCCTGTCCTCTCTCCGACCTGGCAAGGATAAACGCGGTCTTGGCCGCTCTGAGAGCTTCAAGTACACCCTTGTCCTGCGCCTTCATGGCCGCCATCAGATCCTTTGCAATTTTTTCTGTGAGTGACATTGCTGTAAGTGTTATTTTGTATGACTGTAACAAATTTACTCTATTTCCTGTAGCCGCATGCCGTAAGTGCACCGCTTATGGCCCCGAGAGTCGTCAGTATATCACCTGTGGTAACCGATCCCATGTGGCCCACCCTGAAGTATTTGTCCTTCATTTCCGGAAGCAGTCCTCCTGCCACTATGACGTCTGAAGTTGCCATTTCTTTCATAAAATCAGATGCTTTTATTCCGTCCGGATAAAAAGGTGCGGAGAGGGTATTGGCGCAAATCTCCTCACTGACCGGTATCATAGAGAGCCCCATATCTCGAATTGCCTGGCGGAAGGCGGTTCCCTTTTCCTTGTGCCTTCTGAAGCGGGCCTCCATCCCCTCCTTCAGAATCAGCCTCAGGCTTACTTCGAGGGCTGACACCAGGTTTACCGCCGGTGTGCCGAAGTAAGCCGGACGTCTTTCCTCGTAAGCCTTCATCACCGGCAGCCAGTGCGTCCAGTCGCTGTAATAACTTCCGACGGGACTCTTTCTCCTCCTCCACGCTTCCATTGCCAACGGAGACGCAACAAGCAAAGCCAGTCCTGGCGGCACTCCGACAGCCTTCTGAGAGGCGGTGAGCACCACGTCGATCTTCCATTCGTCCTGCCTTATCACCTCACCCGCCACAGAGCATACACCGTCAAGAACCGTAATAACGCCGTATTTTTCTCCCAGCAAGCCAATTGGTTCCGGATCAACACGCACGGCAGTGGATGTGTCTACATGGGTGAATGTCATCAGTTTATAACGGGTGCGTTTAAGCTCCTCCTCAATCTCTGACAGCCTGACAATATCGCCCGCAGGGGCTTTCAGCACTTTAACTTCAGCACCGTATCTTTTCAGTAGCCCGGCATACCTGTCACCGAAGTAACCTGTTGATATAACAAGAGCCCTGTCACCCTGCTCCACAAGGTTTGCACCGGCCATATCCATTGCCAGGGTACCGCTGCCGGCCATTATGAAAGGCTGCCCTGAAGGGGCTAACCAGACCTCCCTCATCATCTCCAGTGCATGACCGAACGACTCTATAAAATCAGGAGCCACATGGCTCGTTGTGGGCGCCCCGACAGCCATCATCACCTCGGGTTCGAACTCTACCGGACCGGGTATCATCAATAGTTTTCTGCCTTTCATTTTCTCCTATATCTTCTCAGTATAAAGATTAAGTTCCTTGTCTTCAATCAGCTGCAGCAGTTGTTTCCTGTACTCCTCCCTCAGCGGCAGCAGCGGCCTGCGGACATGTCCGCCATACAGGCCGAGATGGTCCATTGCAGCCTTGAGTGCCGGCACGCCCCAGCGTGCCGTAACTGCCGAGTTGAGCGGAATAATGCTGTGCTGCAGTTTCCTTGCAAGTATCATGTCTCCTGCGGCAAAAGCGCTGAAGATACTCAGGCAATGCCCGGGAGCTATGTTGGCGCTTGCCAGTATGCCTCCCACGGCACCGGTGGCCAATGCCGGCAACAGGAAGCCGGCACCGCCGGCAAGGACCTGGAATCCGGATTTCACCCTGCCGAGCACCTCTCCCATCTTAACCACATTGCCTCCTGACTCCTTCAATCCGACGATGTTCGGATGCTCCGCCATGGAGATTATCATCGCCGCCGTCATGTCAACACCGGTGTTGGCAGGCATGTTGTAAACAAGAACCGGTACCGGCGAAGCGTCAGCCACGTCAAAATAATGTTTCACCAGCTCGTCATGATTCATGTTTCCCCTGTAATAAGAGGGATTGATAACCAGCACGGCATGAACACCTTCATTTGCGGCAGCCCTCGTAAGGGCGATTGTCTCGCGGGTGCTCTGGCATCCGGTGCCTGCAAGGAGTATACGCCCCTCCGGAAGCGCTCCGCGGGCCGCAGCTATTGCCTTTATCTTCTCCGATTCGGAGAGCATTACCTGCTCGCCGTTCGAACCAAGGATCAGAAAGCCGGCCAGGTCATACCGCGACAGTCTTTCAATGTTTGACCTGATCTTTTCCGGCAGCAGACTCTCGTCACTGTCAAATGATGTCGGCAGGGGCGGAAAAATGCCCCTTAGGCTGAGTATAGGCATGCTATTGAATTAAAAGTGTCCTGTTCATCTGTT
>CAZOHL010000058.1:12323-20041 GCA_964579645.1 uncultured Rikenella sp.
CTCTCCTTCTCCGGCCTGCTGCTCATGGTGAACTCGAGCCTGCCACCTGCAGTAAGCTGATTATGTGTTATATAGTTTAAGTCAAGCCTGTCTCCGTTCAGCCGTACTTCTTTTACAAAGAAATTATCCCTGCTGTTCTCCGGAGCGCTGATTACCAGTTTATTACCATTAGAGAGCGTGACCGTGGCCTTTGTAAACAGAGGCGAGCCGAGCACATACTCGCCTGTTCCCGGCGTCACCGGGTAGAAGCCCATTGCGCTGAACACATACCACGCTGATGTCTGGCCGTTATCCTCATCGCCGCAGTACCCGTCAGGAGTGTAGTTATAGAGCTTGTCCATTACCTCGCGTACCCTCATCTGGGTCTTCCACGGCTCATGCGTATAGTTGTAGAGGTATATCATATGCTGCACCGGCTGATTGCCATGGGCATAATTGCCCATATTCATTATCTGCATCTCACGTATCTCATGAATTGGGAAACCATAATATGAGTCATCAAACAGGGGTGGCACAACGAAAACGGAATCGAGCATATGCGCCATCTCACTGTCACCACCCATCAGTTCTGCCAGGCCTGCCACATCATGAAAGACACTCCAGGTGTAATGCCAGCTGTTTCCTTCAGTGAAGGCGTCTCCCCATTTGTAGGGGCTGAACGGTGACTGGAACGTGCCGTCGAGGTTTTTACCCCTCATCAGACTGCTCTCAGCGTCAAAGACGTTTTTGTAGTTCTTTGCCCGGGTTCCGTACAGGTCTATTTCTTCCTGCGGCCGGTCAAGCTCCTGTGCCAGTTTCCAAAGGCACCAGTCGGCATATGCGTACTCCAGAGTGCGGGCCACGTTCTCATTGATTCCGGCGTCATAGGGAACATACCCCAGGCTGTTGTAATATTCTGCCCCGTACCTGCCTACGGAATGAACCGGGCCATGGCCGAGGGTGTTCTTTACAATCGCTTTCCAGAGGGTATCTATGTCATATCCCCTTATTCCCTTCAGGTAGGCATCGGCAATCAGGGAGGCGGAGTTGCTTCCGATCATGCAGTTGCGGTGTCCCGGACTGGCCCATTCCGGCAGCCAGCCGCTCTCCAGGTATGCATTGACCAATCCCTCCATGATCTGTGAGCTGAGCTCAGGGTACATAAGCGTGATAAGCGGCATTGCGGCACGGAATGTATCCCAGAAACCATTGTCGGTAAAGAGCCTGCCGGGAAGCACCTTACCGTTGTAAGGACTGTAATGAACAATACTTTCAGTGCTGTCGATCTCGTAGAACATGCGGGGGAAGAGCAGGGTGCGGTAGAGGGTTGAATAGAATGTACGCTGCTGGTCATCCGTTCCGCCTTCCACCCTTATGCGGCCCAGTTCGGCGTTCCAGCGGTCACGCCCGGCGTCACGGACAGCGTCAAATCCGCGCCCGCCCGTCTCACGCTCAAGATTGAGGATGGCCTGCTCAGTGGAAATGAATGATGAAGCCACCCTGGCGGTGACCTGTTCACCCCTCCTTGTGCGGAATCCCAGCACCGCCTGGGCGCGGTCGCCCTCAGTCTCTGTGACGCCGGGCCGAAGAATGCCGTCAAGGGCCACCGACCAGAAGTCGAACGGCCGGTCAAACTCAATGACGAAATAATTATGGAAGTTCTCAGGCACACCGCCATGGTTGTTCCGGCAGTAACCAGTAACCATTCTTGTCCCGGGAATTACCCTTACCATCGATCCTCCGGCGAAGGCATCTATTACCACGGCGGAAGAGTCACTCCCGGGGAATGTGAACCTGAAGAGAGCAGCCCTCTCTGTGGGTGTAACCTCGGCAGTGATGTCAAAATCTGCGAGGTAAACACTGTAATACCATGGTTTTGCCACCTCGGCCTTGTGTGAGAACCATGATGCGCGAGCCTGCTCGGATAGGCGGTTGCCGCCTGTGACAGCCATCAGTGAGAAGGCAGCATAGTCATTGATCCAGGGGCTTGGCTGATGGGTCTGCTTAATGCCGACTATCCTGTGATCATCATATGTATAACCCCAGCCGTTGCCGTTCTCGCGTGTCTGAGGCGTCCAGAAGTTCATCCCGAAGGGCAGAGCCACTGCCGGGTATGTATTACCGTGGGAAAGCAGGTATTCCGAGTCTGTCCCCATTAGTGTGCTGACAAGGTCAGCCGGGTCTGCAGCAGTCCTTTTCACAGGGCTTTCAGCTGCCTGTCTGCAACCGGTGCCTGCAAGGATCATATATGTCAGAGCAATGATAAGATAGTGTGTTACTTTAATTTTCATTTGTCACCTCAGTTTGTTCAGGATTTTTTGCAGCACGGCCTCTGGTGTCAGCCACTCCAGGCAGGCAAGGTCACCCCGCCGGCAGGTTCCCTTTCCATAGATTGTGCATGGGCGGCAGGTAAGTTCGGTATCAGGTATCTGAATCTGGTTTTCAGCCGGCATGTCCCATGCTGAGAACCCGGCACGGGGATGTGTGGCACCCCATATTGACAGTGTATCGATGCCCAGCATGGCTGCCAGGTGCATGTTTGAGGAGTCCATTGCCACCATTAGGTCAAGGCAGGCGATAAGTGCAATTTCACCCTCAAGGCTGATCTTTCCGGCCATGGAAACAGCTCCGGGAACCTGGGCGGCTATCTCATCCACCTTTGCGGCTTCATCAGGTGAGCCAAACAAGAACAGTGTGCACTCTTTCCGTGAAGTGAGCAGGCGGAGCATTGCCTCCATCTTCTCTGCCGGCCAGGTCTTGAGAGTATGCTTCGCCAGCGGCGCCACCCCCAGGAAAGGTCTTTTCATTCCATCGGTGAGGACGGTGGCCATGGCTGTTCCTGCAGCAGACGGGACCATCCAGGGGCCGGGCATGAGCTCCAGCGGGTAGCCGGCACACGCGAAGGCGGCACGGTAGCGTTCGACTGTATGGGTGAGCGAACCGGTGAGTCTGCCTCGCACAAGCTTACGCCGGCGGATTCGCTCCTTGTCAATGGAAGCTACGCGGCAGCCGCCCAGGCGAAACAGCAGGCGCACAACCTTCGACCTGATGACGTCATGCAGGTCAGCCACCGCTGTGATGTGGTACAACGCCCTCAGATCCTTCCATACCCTGACCAGCCCGCGAAAGCCCTTGTGTCTGCCGTGGTGATCGGAAAGGAAAACCTTCACTCCCGGAATACCGGTAACAAAACAATCAAATGGTTTCTTGGTTACAAAAACCAGCTCTTCATCAGGGTACGCAACTGCAAAAGACCTCAGAAGGGGCAGGGTCATTATCACATCACCCATCGATGATGTGCGTATCACAAGAAGACTCATTTCAATATTTTTCGTATGATTTTTCCTCCATGAGACCAGAACCGGTAATCATGTTGATCTTCCGCTTGATCTCTGAACGCAGGTCATTAGTGAAGTACACTGACCTGGCAGTCTTGATGAATTCTTCCCCAAAATCCTTATTTCTTTCGAGATCCCTGATCCGGTCCTCTATATCCCACAATCCGGCATTGACCCTGTAGAGCTCAAGATAAAGCGGGTCATTCTTCTTCATGAAGCCGGCAAGTGCCTCGTCAAGAATGGCATGCTCCTTTCTCAGGTTCTTCAGTTTATCGGGGTCAGTGATCCGTTCCAGCTTAAGTTCAATGATTGTCAGCTTATCAGCAATCTCTCCGTTTGAAACCTCTATTTTCATTAAAGCAGCTTTGAACCGTAAAAATAGCCTTTTAATATTAAAGGGCAACCGTGGTCACTGAGGATCGACATCAGCATTGATGCGCAGCAAACCTTTCCGTGGCAATTTCAGTTCAGTTTCCATGGCACGCCGCACCAGTTCCTTGACTTTCGAAGGCGAGAGTGAGCTGTCTATCTTTATCATCACAGTTTTGATGTACCACTTCTGGACCTGCATCACAAGCGGAAATTCCGGTCCCAGCACGTGGTTGCCAAGATGCCTGCGGAGTGTCTCTGCCAGACGTTGTGCCGAGGCATTCAGTTCGTTGAGGTCACGATGTTTAAGTGCAATCCTGATTATCCTTGTAAATGGAGGGTAGCCGAACAGGGCTCTCTCCCCGAGCTGTTCAGAGCTCATGGACCTGTAGTCATGTTTAAGCACCTGCCTGAGGATTATGTTTGCCGGGTCAGCTGTCTGTATTATCACCTTTCCCCGGCGGGTTCGCCTCCCTGCCCGTCCGGAAACCTGTTCCATCAGCTGGAAGCTGCGCTCGTGGGCCCTGAAATCAGGGAAATGCATCATATTGTCGGCATCGAGAATGCCCACCACTGTCAGCCTCTCGAAGTCAAGTCCCTTGGAGATCATCTGTGTTCCGATAAGGATATCGGTATCGCCTGCGGCGAAGCTGCCAAGTATATCAGAAACAGCGCCTCTGTTCCTTACTGTGTCCTGGTCCATGCGTGCCACCCGTGCCGAAGGGAACAACAGTTTTATCTCCTCTTCGATTTTTTCCGTGCCGAAACCCATCGTGGATATGTTCACTGATCCGCACTCAGGGCATTCCGAGGGCAGTCTCACGCTCTTGCCGCAGTAGTGGCACACCAGTCTGCCTATGCCTTTATGGTAGGTATAGCTCACCGAACAGTTGGTGCAGGCTGGCACATGGCCGCAGTCAGAGCACATCAGGAACGGAGAGAATCCTCTCCTGTTCTGAAAGAGGATTATCTGCTCTTCGCGCTTCAGCGCATCCTCTACAGCCTCAAGGAGACGTGGGGTAAAATGAGATGCCGGGCCCCTCTTTTTGCCTGCCCGGCGTGTATCAGCAATGACCATTTCAGGCATCATGACATCACCGAAGCGTGTCATAAGCTCGACAAAACCGTACCTTCCGGAAAGGGCATTGTGATAGCTCTCAAGGGAGGGTGTGGCTGAACCGAGAAGAGCCCTTCCGCCGTGGATCCGGGCAAGCATCATCGCAGCATCACGTGCATGGTACCGAGGAGCCGGATCATTCTGCTTATATGATGAATCATGCTCCTCATCCACAATTATCAGTCCCAGGTCGCTGAACGGAAGGAAGAGTGACGACCTTACTCCCAAAACGGCCCTCAGGCTACCGTCACTTACCTTCTGCCACACTTTCCTGCGTGCCGCAGGAGTGAGCCGCGAGTGAAAAACCCCGATGGTGCTGCCGAAATGTTTTCTGAGCCTTTCAATAATCTGGGTTGTCAGAGCTATCTCGGGAAGCATGTACAGAACCTGCTTTCCCTGGTCAAGCTGCTCACGCATCAGGTGGATATAGATCTCAGTCTTGCCGCTGGAGGTGACACCGTGCAACAGAACCGTCTCATGGTCGGCAAACATCTGCCTGACCGAATCATAAGCCTCCTGCTGGACCCTGTTCAGCTCTGAAGGCTTGATAATCTCATCCTCCGGCACAAGAGCAGCCTCCTTTGGCTTTCGCTTCAGCGGGCGGCCGGGAAGATCCTCAGGTGAGGGTATTGCAGCCTTCATCACCTCGCCCGGATAGGCCATGTAGTAATCAGAGATCCACAGAAGAAAGTCGGTGAGCCGGTCATTGACAGCTACTCCGCCCGGAAGGAGACTGGTGATCTCCCTGAGAGTCATCTCTGCAGGAGGAGTATCATGAACATTGATCACCAGCCCGGAGGTATTCCTGCTCTGTCCGAAGGGGACATTAACCAGGCTTCCGCGGCGCACTTCACCGCAGAGTCCCTCAGGAATTTCATAGGTGAATGAGCCGAAGACGGCAACGGGGATGATAATATCGGCGAACTGTCTGCTCATCAGCTCAGGGCAGCCCTGACCCGTTCGGCAGCATCTGTGAATGTTGATGCTGCAATGACTTTGAGTCCGGAGTTGTCAATCAGTTCCCTGGCTTCAGTTGCATTGGTGCCCTGCAGCCTGACTATAACCGGTACCTTTATGTTGCCTATGGTTTTATATGCCTCTATGATTCCTGCTGCAACGCGGTCACACCTCACTATTCCGCCAAATATGTTCACAAGGATAGCTCTGACGTGCGGGTCCTTGAGGATGATCCTGAATCCTGCCTCCACAGTCTTCGGACTCGCACCGCCGCCCACATCCAGGAAATTGGCAGGCTTACCGCCTGAGAGCTGTATCAGGTCCATGGTTGCCATGGCAAGGCCGGCTCCATTGACCATACATCCCACATCACCATCGAGTTTTACATAATTGAGGTTGCTTGCTGAGGCCTCCACCTCGGTGGGATCCTCTTCATTCAAGTCACGCATGGCAGCCAGCTCCGGATGACGGTACAGGGCATTGTCGTCAAGAGTAACCTTGCAGTCTACCGCCAGGATCCGGTCATCACTTGTCTTCAGCAGCGGATTGATTTCCAATAGTGAGGCGTCAGAACTGACGAAAGCCTCCCAGAGTCCCTTGAGGAATGTAACCATCTCTCGGTATGCCTTGCCATGCAGGCCGAGGTTTGAGGCGATGGTCCTCATCTGAAACTCATGCAGGCAACAGGTTGCATCGACAGTCTCGGTAAAGAGAGCCTCGGGATTTCGTGCAGCCACCTCTTCGATATCCATCCCACCCTCCTTTGAATAGACAACCACATAGGCTGATTTCCTGCGGTCTAGAAGCAGCGAGAGGTAAAACTCCCTGATATCTGATTCGCCCTTGTAATAAACGTCGCGTGCAATGATCACCTTGTGAACCTTTTTGCCTGCCGGCCCAGTCTGTGGTGTCACAAGAGTCATTCCGAGCATCCGGGAAGCAACCTCTCCGGCCTCCGCCGGTGAGCGTGCGATCTTAACTCCTCCACCCTTGCCGCGTCCGCCTGCGTGTATCTGGGCTTTGATTACAAAGACCTCAGTACCGTATTTCTTCTGCAGCTCTTCGGCAACCAGTTCAGCCTGCCCGGCTGTCTCAGCCACAAAACCTTCCTGCACGGCTACACCATGTGCCTGCAGTATTGATTTTCCCTGGTATTCGTGGATATTCATGACAAGTTCAGGTTAATGAAAATGGGTAATGGGGCATCATGTGCAAAACAGGTATGTAATTTACTCTTTTTTTATAATTATTTTAGCTGAAATTTTTGCCAATGAGGAAGCTGACAAACGATGAACTGAACCGGAAGAGCGTTGCGGAATTCAGAGCCTCGGAGAAGTCTCCCTTTCTCATCGTTCTTGACAATGTGCGAAGCCTCAACAATGTGGGGTCAGTTTTCAGGACGGCAGACGCTTTTCTTGTTGAGGCAGTGTGGCTTTGCGGCATCACTGCCACCCCTCCACACCGTGATATACAGAAGACAGCGCTGGGAGCCACTGAATCGGTCGAATGGAAGTACTTTGAGAGTTCCGCCGAGGCAGTCAGGCTGCTTAAGAAAAGTGGTTATACAATTGTTTCCGTAGAACAGGCTGAGGGGTCGGTATCACTTGACCGATTTGCAACTGAGTCTGGCAGGAAGTATGCACTGATCTTCGGGCATGAGATCAGAGGTGTGACCGAAGAGGTGGTGAACCTGTCGGACGCATGCATAGAAATTCCGCAGTATGGCACCAAGCACTCATTCAATGTGGCTGTCAGCGCAGGGATAGTCCTGTGGGAACTGGCCGGAAGAATCAAAGGGTAACATATTAAAAAACCCCGTCCCGCCAGTAGGCGGACGGGGTTTTTTGTTATCAGGGATTTTGGTTACTTCGTTACTGCGATAAATGCATCGTCAGTGAAATACTTCGAGAACTCGAGGTCTGTCATTGCGTAGTTCTTCCAGTCGCTGTTGTAGCCTA
>CAZOHL010000059.1:0-20010 GCA_964579645.1 uncultured Rikenella sp.
CAAATGTAGAAATTAAAAATTCAAATCTCAAATTTATCCGAAGTTTTTTTGATGCGAATGAATTACTCCCCCCGCATCTTCCCCTTCTGTTTGACTATCTGCCTCTTAAGTGCATCAACCACAAGGTCGGTTGCCTCTTCGAAAGTTTTACTCTGTTTTCGGGCAAAAAGCGGGCCCCTGGGATACTCTACCTTGATTTCAGTAATCTTGTTCTCCCTCTCTTCATCCTTATCTAACCTCAGAAACACCTCTGCGCTGACAATGTCATCACTTATTTGAGAAAGCTTGTTAACCTTCTGCGTTACAAAGTCAATCAGTTTCTTGTCTGCATCAAACCTGAGCGAATGGATCTGAATGTTCATGGCAGTACCTCCTGTTAAGTTAATGATTATGCTCTTGGGTGAGCCTGTTTATAGATTTTTTTCAGTTGTTCAAACGTATTGTGCGTGTAAACCTGCGTGGCTGACAGACTGGCATGGCCCAGAAGCTCCTTTATCGAGGTGAGGTCAGCCCCACGGTTCAGCATATGGGTGGCAAATGTGTGCCTTAGTACATGAGGGCTCTTCTTTTCAACAGTAGTAACCATTGCAAGGTATCTCGTCACTATGTTATAAACAGCCCTGTCATACATTTTGTTCCCCCTGTCAGTTACGAAGAACCAGCCTCCGGAGAACCCCTTCTCCTCACGAGCTTCAATGTATGACCGAAGTGATTTTACAAATCCGGCAGTCAGAGGTATTACCCTCTGCTTATCCCTCTTACCTGTAACCCTGACCTGCCCCGCAGAGAAATCCACATCCGCGTCACGCAGGCCTGTCAGCTCCGACCTCCTCATGCCTGTAAGATACAAAAATTCCACAACAGTTCTGTCACGGATACCTGAAAAATTATCTCCGAACCTGAACTCGTCAAACAGCTTCGAGAGTGCATCCTCGGCAATAAAAACCGGAAGCTGTTTCGGCTTTTTGGGAAGTTTCAGCCCGGTCATCGGATCTGCAGATATGAGCTCATGCCTTCGCATGTAACGGAACAGAGTCCTAAGCGCCGACATCTTCCGGTGAACGGTGCCAGCCGAAGCACCTTCCTCAAGAAGCGATACCATCCAGCCACGCACATCAGCATGATTTACAGAAACAAGATCAGCCCCCGGACGGACCCTGTCAAGCCAGCCCATGAACTGATCAATATCATTTTTGTAAGATGTTACAGTGTGCCGTGAATAGCGTTTCTCGGTACTTATGTATTGAAGGAACGATTCCTTTGTATTCATGAAAGGAACCTTTTGGTTTTATACTACGTCTCAGCTTCGGCCTGAAGGAATATTACTCTTCCTCGCGCTGCAGCTGCTGAACATAAACGGCCTTCTTAATCTCATCCCTGCGACGGACTGAGGGTTTTACGTAGGCCTGACGGGATCTGAGCTCACGGATAACTCCAGTCTTCTCGAACTTCCTTTTGAATTTCTTAAGAGCCCTGTCTATGTTCTCGCCTTCTTTTACCGGTACAATTATCATAATTGAACTTTATGTTAAAATCGAGCCGCAAAATTAATATCTCTGAAAATCATTTCAAAACTTTTGATGAAATAAATTCATAATCGGTTCCTGTAACGCCCGGGGCAGGTCTGACATACGGAGCAATTCGCCCGGCCAGTTCATCCGTAATGGCACCACTGCTCACCATAGCTCCCAGTGTAACAGGCAATCGCGTAACGGACCTGTAGGTAATAATCTTCCTTGCCGCCTCATACCCAATGTAGGGATGGCGGGCAAGGTCACCGTAACTTGCGCTGTCAAGAACCAGCGGCCTCACCTGATCAGATGTAATGACTAGCCGCTCTGCCGCCATCCTGGCCACCGAACTGTCAAGACCATATACTTCAGCCAGCTGCCCCTTGTCTACAAACCCCCCGAGGAGGCTGCGGTATTTTATTATCCTTTCTGCCAGTACCGGACCTATGCCCGGGAGACTGACCAGATCGGCAGCCGTACACCTGTTGATGTCAAACCTGACTGTATCTTTCCTTCCAGACCATACTGCCAGGCTGTCTTTGCGGTTCCGCCACTTTCCGGCCTCAGCTCCATCTTCATGTATTACTGCTGGCTTCTGCTCAGGATCTGTCCCTGCAATAATAGTAATATAAGGTATCAGTTCTGAGGCAGTGGCTGAATCGATTCCGTAAACCCGCCTCAGGTCCTCCGGCCGTCGGAACCTTGCACCGCTGTTACGGTAGTTGATAAGTGTTCGGGCCTGCCTGTCTGACAGGCCGAGTCTGAGAAGGTCATCATAGGTGCATGTGTTGGGATCAAAGACGAAAAGAACCGGGGCAGTTTTCGCCTCTTCGTTGCCGCCGGCTGTGACCTCAGGCGATGACGGCAACGGAGGAAGAACTTCAGGTACATCTCCGGGCCGCATGGCTGTGAGACGAACAATAATGAGCACTGATATTAAAAGCACCAGAACGAATGTTCCGCGCCGTTCCCGCCGGTCAAAACCCAATAGGGCTGTGACACTTTTCCTGAATCGTTTCATTGACGAAGCAGCTAGACGTCATGAAAGATAGGAAAAAGGGGAATACGAGGCAATAGGCATTGGGCAATAGGCAAAAGTACCGACAAAATCATTTCATATACTGCACATTATCAAGTATATTCACTACTGCCTATTGCCTATTGCCTGCTAGAAGGGATACCCGATCCCTATCACCATCGTAATGTCCTTTTTGCGGTCATAGGGGCGGTTGAACGGGATCCATTTGGAGCCTTCGGTCTCCTGCGGGTCACGCAGCTTGAGGCCGAAGTCTGCCCGGAGCAGCACGAACTTAAGGTCAAACCGGAGTCCGAGGCCGGTCCCTACGGCTATATCATCAGTAAATGACCTTAACCGGAAAAGGCTCCCGGGTCTGTCCTCGTCCTTCCTGACAGTCCAGATGTTGCCGGCATCTATGAAGGCGGCTCCCTCCAGTATCCAGAACAGTTTGAATCTGTATTCGACGTTGGCTTCGAGCTTCATGTCGGCAGTCTGGTTAATGAAGGAGCTTTCCTTCAGTATGTAAGATCCCGGGCCCAGGGTTCTGACCATCCAGGCCCTTATATCGTTGGAGCCGCCTCCGAAGTATTGTTCCTCAAATGGCATAACCTCCGAGTTGCCATATGGCCATCCCACACCTGCGAAGAATCTGTATGCAATGCTGCTTGCCTCATTGAACCTGTAGTTATAGGTTGCATCCACTTCACCCTTGAGAAACTGGGCAAAGGGTTGACGGAACAGATGATAGCTGCCGTCAGGTGCAAGCTGTGCATTTGCTGTCCGGTAGACGGCATCAAGAAGGTTGCCGGCGACGTCCAGGCCAATGCGGATGTTCCAGAAATCACGTGACTTCTGAATCATCTGATTGTTGAATACGAAGTCATACCTCCCGCCAACAATCCTGACGTCACGCAACGAGTTGGAGAAGTAAGGAGTGCTGTCAATCATTTCCTGGTAATCAGGATTGATGTAATGGAGCTTCACCACGTTCAGCGAGAGCGGGTTTATGCTGAACCTGGTGTATTTGTTGCCGTTCCATGAATAACCAAGCGATATGTTTGCAACTGACCTGGCAAAGACGGGCAGTTTCTGATAGTTGTACCCTGCCTGCAGAACTGTTCTGGGATCCCTGTTCCTGATAAAAGATTCCTTTGCCGGGAAAGGGATCATGAACTTGGGTATCCTGAGGTTGGCCTCGATACCGTATTGCTGGGTGTTTCTGAAACCGCTGACATCTTCAGTGAGGGTCTCGTATGCGCCCTTCAGCTTCATGCTGAACACTTCAGCGCCTCTCAGGAGGCTTTTGTTCTGGTAAATAAGGTTCAGGGCTCCGCCGAGGTTTCCGCCTGTATTTGTACCTTCAAGTTCCACTGTGAACGATTGCCGCTGCATCGGGGTGAGCTGAATTACACAGTCAAGCATCCCCTCATCTCGTCTCTCGCCTGACAGGCTTCCCGCATCAGTAAACGAAATATTCACCAGCCTGTGGTTCCTGAGGTCGCTGAGATGCTGCTGTGTCCTCTCCGTATTGGTGACACTGTAAAGTGATCCCGGTGACACATATACAGCCTGTGCGAGCACCTCGGGCTTGATGAGTGTGCGCCCGGGTGGCGAGACGAAATGGATACCACCGTAAAATGAAGTATCAAGACTGTTGAGATACCCGTCTCCTCCGGTCAGCGCCGCCCTGGGATCGAACTCCGGGTAGACATAAATATCCCGGATGCGGTACATTCTGTGGGGACTAGTCAGCTCTCTGCCATTGTTGTCATAAGTCACCCCGGGTGAGACTACATAATTCACAGTCATCTGATGGTTCATCAGAGAGCTGTCAATCCGGTAAAATATATTCTCTGTCGAAAACGTATAAAAGCCTACATCCCTTACAAAGCGTTCGAGTCTCTGACGCTCCTTCCTGAGAATGTCCACATCATATATCATCCCCCGTTCCACAGTGCAGTTCACAGTGTCAATCATGATCAGGCTCTGCAAAGCAGAATCCTGAACCTCATAACTGATGTCAGCAATTTTGTACGGTTTTCCGGGATTAACCCTGTAGATAACCTTCGCCTCGTTTCCGGTGACATTGACCGTATCTGTGACACTGGCGTTGAAAAAGCCTTTCGACCAAAGGTAGCTCTGAATCTGCCCGGCGGATCTTTCAGCGGCAACCTCATCAAGGATCACCGGTTCCTCACCGATTCTCCTCAGCCAGCCATGGGGCCATTTTTCACGTGTGATGTCAGAGAGATTGAAAAGCCCGAGATGAAACCTTACCCCGAAGATCTTCTTGTTGGGCTGCTGCCTGATATACGGCTTCATGGCGCTCCGGCTCACAGTCTCGGGCAACGGTTCACCAACAGCACTGACTGCAAGCTCGTTGCTGCTCAGGAGCAATTCACCTGACGGGACGTATTTTGTGGGATTACAGGACGCGACCGTGAAAATAATGATAGTCAGCAGAAAGAGTTTGGGTCCGGTAATTTTTATATTTGCTCTCAGTTGGATCACTTGCCCGGTAAGAGTGGTGCACGCAAATATACCATTATAAACTCTATTTTCAATTCGTGAAATATGCTTAGGATGATCACCCGCAATCATGTAAAAATGATACTCTCGCTTCAGAAACGAAAGGTGAGGGAGGATAGCTCACTCTTTGTAATTGAAGGTGACAAGCTGGTCAGAGAGTATATTCTGGCAGGCAACAGGGTAATTCTGATGGCCGGCAAGCCGGAATGGATAGACGGTGAACCGGAGACTGTTACAGGCGGGGCCGATGAGGTTGTAATGGTGAACTACGAGGAACTGAGACGTATAAGCTCCCTCAGAACCCCGCACAATGTACTTGCAGTAGCCCACATGAGGAAGGGACAATTCAGCAATGACTCCCTCCATGGAAGACTCACCCCTGTGCTTGAGTGCCTGCAGGATCCAGGCAACCTCGGGACCATAATACGGATTGCTGCCTGGTTCGGTCTGGGCAATATAATATGTTCACCGGATTCGGTTGATTTCTACAATCCCAAAGTGATACAGGCCACAATGGGGGCATTCATGCATGTGAACGTCTGGTACAGGCCGCTTGAAGAAGTCCTTGGATATGCTGCCGGTAATGGTCTGCCCGTTTACGGCACCACCACCGACGGAAAATCGGTGTATGAGAGCGATCTCGGTAACGAGGGACTGATCCTTTTCGGCAATGAGTCAAAAGGGATATCGGCCGGATTGAGCCAATATGTGACGAGCCGTATCACAATCCCCGGTCCGCCTAAACCTGTTTCCGGCCTGGAATCGCTCAATGTCAGCATGGCTGCCGCCATAGTGTGTTCGGAATTCGCGAGGAGAGGCAATTCTGGCAGCCAGCAATCTGCAATCGGCAGTCAGCAGTCCTGAAAGACGGCAATCAGTTGTCATCAGTTAGGTTCAGACTGCTGAGTGCAGACTGCCAACTGCCGACTTTATTTACTGGACCTGACGATGGCCTGCGCAAGCAGCATCCCGTCCACTGCTGATGACACTATTCCACCGGCATAGCCTGCTCCCTCGCCGGCAGGCCACAGTCCTTCAATTCCCTCAGCGTTAAGTGCGACCGGGTCACGCAGAATCCTGACCGGAGATGATGTGCGTGACTCAACTGCTGCAACCAGGGCTTCGCCTGTAATGAATCCCCTCATCTTCTTTCCGAACTCCCTGAATCCCTGTCTCAGTCTTCCGGAGATATCAGCCGGTAACCATTCATGCAGTGGTGAAGCGGTCAGACCGGGGAAGTATGACCCCTCCGGAAGGGTGGACGAAGCTTTTCCCTCCACAAAATCGGTCAGTCTCTGGGCCGGAGCCTGCTGTGTCATGCCACCTTCCTTCCATGCCAATTTTTCAAGGGCAGCCTGGTATGCTGTTCCTGCAAGCGGTCCGCTGCCGTACCGCATAGCATCTTCCTCCCTTATCTCTGTAACTATGCCGCTGTTAGCCCACCTCGAGTTACGGTTTGAGGGTGACATTCCGTTCACAACCACCTCTCCCGGTGCGGTAGCTGAGGGTACCATGAATCCTCCCGGACACATGCAGAAAGAGTATACTCCCCTTCCGTCAGCCTGCGTAACCAGGCTGTAGGCTGCCGCAGGCAGGAAACTACCGCGTGATCTGCCGTGATACTGAATGCGGTCAATGAGTTCCTGTGGGTGTTCAACCCTTACTCCCATGGCGAAAGGCTTAAAGGCGAGCCTCACCCCTGCCCCGGCAAGCATTGAATGTATGTCTCGGGCCGAATGGCCCGTGGCAAGGATAAGATCGCCGGCCCTGTAGGTTTCGTTACCGTTGACAGTCACCTCCCTGAATTTTCCGTTACTGACAGCTATTCCGGTTATCCGTTTGCCGAAAAGGACCTCACCGCCCGCCTCCCTTATTGTATTTCTTATTGCGGTTATAATTCCGGGAAGCCTGTCTGTTCCAAGGTGAGGATGAGCTTCATACAGTATGGCAGGATCAGCTCCGTGCTGCACAAGCAGCTCCAGGACACGACGGTTGTCACCCCGCTTTTTCGATCTTGTATAGAGCTTCCCGTCCGAAAACGTGCCTGCCCCTCCTTCACCGAAACAGTAGTTCGAATCCGGGTCAACAATATGCTGCCTGCTAATGATTGCCACATCTCTTTTACGCTCACGTACCTCCCTCCCCCTCTCGAGAATTACAGGCTTAAGTCCGGCTTCAATCAGGGCAAGTGCTGCAAACAGTCCAGCCGGTCCGCTGCCCGCAATAAGCACCTCCCCGGAGTGTGAGACATTTTTGATTCTGAATGGTTCCGTGACATCTGTTTCCTCACCCGGAAATAGTATCTGTACTGTGAGATTGATTTTAATTTCAGGTTTGCGGGCATCCACTGAACGCCGGAGGATCCGCACTGTAAAGTCATTACTGCCGGTTTTCTTTTCGAGGAATCCCTTCAGTGCCGTCTGGTCAAAGGCCACCTGCGGGGGCAGCACCAGGTTGAGTTCCTGCGGCATGATTATTCAAAATGGAATGAGAGAGACCAGACCTGGGACCTGAGTGATGCAACCGAATTGACATATTGCTCAAAACCCGGGAACGGTTCATGAACCATGACGTCAAAAAGTCCGGTAGACATCTTTGCCTCAATTGTAAGCTTGAAATATGGAAGATAAAAGTCAATACCCGCACCAACCTCATAGTAAAGGTCGGGTCTTTTCAGCCTGATATATACAGGCCGGTCAATATCATACTCCTTCTTTCCGGCCAGGTCATAACGGAAATTCATTCCTGCAAGGAGGTATGGTCTCGAATTGTTCATTCTCATTCCCTTTGCTTTCAGGTAGAGAGGAAATTCCAGGAATGACGATTCGATGACTTGTGTTTCTCCCCATTTCGCTCCGTTGAGGTCATAGAAATTAATATTCCGCTGACCGAAGGATACTCCGGGCAGAAACCTCAGATCAAGGTAAGTTGATGGTCTGTAGTCTGTTACGATCTGGATATTGATCCCCGGTTTCAGGCTTACGACCTCTGCCCTGAGATCCGATCCTTCCACATTCTTCAATATGAAATCCATTGTGTTGACGCCCATGCTGAAGCCGAAATGGAGAAGCCTGTCGTCATAATTCGAGTCGTTTTTTGGCTTCGCCTTCTGGGCAACCAACAAAAATGGCATCAGAAGCAGAAGGATGATTATGGCAGTTCTTTTATACACTCTTCTGAAGGGTCCTGTTTAATAAAACGGAGATTTTAGTTTTTATTGTATCGGTCCTCCCCTGATCTGAATCCTGTATATATGCTTGCGATTCCCCCTGTGAGCCTCTTCTGCGCCACCCGGCTGAATCCGGCCTTCCGCAGCAGCTCAAGAAATTTTTCATTGTCAGGGAATGACATCACAGAATCGGGCAGGTATGAATAAGCTGACCTGTCACCTGATACCTTTCTTCCTATGCGTGGCAGGATCCTCCTGAAGTAAAATCCGTAAATCTGTCTGAACGGAAACCAGGCCGGTCTCGAGAATTCCAGTACCATAATCATACCACCTGGCCTTACCACCCTGTACATCTCTGTCAGGCCCGCAAGGGTGTCCTCGAAGTTGCGTACCCCGAATGCTGACATCACCAGATCAAAACTGCAATCACTGAATCCGATAGCTGAGGCATCACCCCGCATCAGTTCAATCTGTCCGTCATGGCCCATGCTCCTGATCTTGTTACTGCCCTCCTCCAGCATCATTGAGCTGATGTCAATGCCTGTGACCTTCACGGGTCCCAGCCTGAGAACCTCGATGGCCAGGTCACCGGTGCCGGTGGCAACATCCAGTACGCTATCCGGTTTCAGGTACCTGCCGATAAGCGAAACGGCTTTTTTCCTCCACAGGCGGTCAGTGCCGAAGGAAAGAAGATGGTTGAGGCGGTCATAGTGCTTCGAGATTGAATCGAACATACTCGCAACCTGCTCTGCGGAAGGTCCGCTTTTCCTGTTTGTGTCGTGCATCAGTAAGAAATTCTTTTAAAGCTTCCGGATTATTTTGCATCACTGCAAGCCTGCTGACGTCTTTGATAATGATTTAATGCATCATTTTCCGGACAGCCGGCAAAGATACCCTTAATATTTTTACATTTACCTATCCGAAAATGCTATGCTATGCAAAAGACAGTACTGATCACCGGTGCGACTTCAGGGATCGGTGAGGCTGCGGCCCGGAAGTTTGCAGAATCATCTGACAGGCTTATTATTACAGGAAGAAGAAAAGAAAGACTTGATGATCTTGCTGATCATCTCAGGAGCACTTACGGCACAGAGGTACTTGCTCTCTGCTTCGATGTAAGGAACAGGCACGAAGTGGAAGCCAATCTGGGAACCCTGCCTGAGAATTGGAACAAGATTGACATTCTTGTCAATAATGCCGGGCTGGCCGTGGGCCTCAGTCACATCGACGAAGGAGATACTGATGACTGGGACAGGATGATTGACACCAACGTCAAGGGGCTTTTGTACGTAACCCGTGTGATATCGCCACTGATGGTCAGCCGGGGTGCCGGGCACATTTTCAATATCGCATCAATAGCAGGCAAGGAAGTCTACGAGAATGGCGCAGTATACTGTGCCTCGAAGCATGCTGTGGATGCTCTCTCAAGGGCAATGAGAATTGACCTTGTGAAGCACGGCATTAAGGTGACGAACATTGCACCGGGCATGGTAGAGACCGAATTCTCGGAAGTACGCTTCAAGGGAGACACTGGCAGGGCTGCGGCGGTTTATGCAGGACTCGAGCCGCTCAGCGGTGATGACATCGCCGGGGTGATCCACTACTGCGCCAGTCTTCCCGACCATGTCTGCATCAATGACCTTGTCATTACGCCCAGGGCACAGGCAAATGCGACAACCACTTACAGAAAAACAAGATAGCCATGAAAAGACATCTCCTTGCAATTGGATTGATTGCAGCTCTCTTAGTGGGAGCATCAGACACCCTTAGCGGAATTGACACATCTGACACCCGGATGATGTCACAGCCCGCAGCAAGCAAAACGCACATCGCTTTTATCTACGCTGAGGATCTCTGGGTGATGAATGCCGACGGAACCAATCCCCGCCGTCTTACAGTAGACGAAGGGATCGAAGGCGATCCGTGTTTCTCCCCTGACGGCAGGCTGATAGCCTTCAGCGCACAATATGACGGGAACACGGATGTTTTTGTCATCCCTGCAGAGGGAGGTGTGCCGGTCCGGCTCACCTGGCACCCCGGAAGCGATGCAACCAGAAGCTTCACCCCTGACGGGAAGAAAGTGATGTTCATCTCCCAGAGATCATCCTTCACCGGCAGATTCACACAGCTCTACACGGTTGGTGTTGAAGGAGGATATCCGGAACAGCTTGGAATACCAAATGCATACTATGCCTCCTGGTCACCTGATGGCAGCAGGATGGCATATACCCCCCTGGCACCGGTACACGGACAGTGGAAAAACTACAGGGGAGGTACGACGTCCACAATATGGCTCTTCACACTGGCTGACAGGTCAGTCATAAAAGTGCCGCAACCACAGGGAGGATGCAATGATACCCACCCTATGTGGACAGGTGACAGGATTTTCTTTCTCAGTGACCGAAACGGGGAATTCAACCTCTTTTCATGCAGTGCCAGTGGCACAGACATCAGGCAACACACAAGCTTTACCGACTTCCCCGTGATCAGCGCCTCATCAGCCCCCGGAAAAGTTGTCTTTGAACAGGCCGGATACATTCATTCATATGATATTGTAAGTGGCGAATCAAAGAGGCTGAAGACAGCCATAGCTGCCGATCTGCTTGAATTGCGCCCGCGTTACGTTCAGGGTTCTGGATACGTCAGAAGCGGGCACATCTCTCCAACCGGAAGCCGTGCAGTGTTAGGGTACAGGGGAGAAATCATCACCCTGCCTGCAGAAGAGGGGGATCCAAGGAATATTACCAACACAACTGGTTCTCACGAGAAAGACCCGGCATGGTCACCTGACGGAAAAACAATTGCATATTTTTCAGATGAATCCGGCGAATACACCCTGAACCTTAAATCGCAGGATGGTAAGGGCGATGTGAAGGTGTTCAGGCTGCAGGGAACAGGATTCTATGCTTTCCCGGAGTGGTCTCCTGACAGCAAGCGGATCACCTTCACAGATAACGGAAGGAACCTGTGGCTCCTTGACATAACAACCTCATCAGTAAAGAAGATTGATTCTGACGAGATTTATTTCCCCGGACCATTCAGGGATATGCACGGCGACTGGTCTTCAGACTCGAGGTGGATCGTATACACTAAGATGCTCAATAGCTTCTACAGGGTTGTATACCTCTATTCAATTGACCAGCAAAAATCATTTCCCGTCACCGACGGGCTCAGCGACGCTTCCGACCCCGTCTTTGACCCGAGCGGAGACTATATCTATTTCTTCGCATCCACGGACGCCGGTCCGGTCATTAACTGGTTCGACCTCTCAAGCGCTGACATGAGAATGACAAGCTCAATCTATCTCGTCACACTCAGGAAGGACATAGTTTCTCCATTTGCAAAGGAGAGTGATGAAGAAAAGGGTATGGAAACCAAACCCGATGCAGAAAAGCCTGCAGCCGCTGCCCCTGAAAAGAACCCGGGCAAGGGTTTATCAAAAAACGCTGCAAAGTCGCCTGCATCAGAAAAGAGTGACCTTCTGAAGATAGAGACCGACGGACTGCAGGAGAGAATTGTAAGCATACCGGTATCATCCGGCACATACAGTAATCTTGGTGTTGCGGGAAAGGGCGAAATACTCTATATCGTTTCAAACCCTGCTGACCAAAAGTCAATGCTTCATAAATACAGTGTTACCGACAAAAAGGATGAGGAGGTAATGGAGCTCGACGGCTTTATGATTTCAGCAGACAGGAAGAAAATGCTTTATGCCAGGGGCCAGACATACGGAATCACAGCCGCAGGCAAAAAGCCGGAACCTGGCAAGGGTATACTGAATACAGGAGCTATTCTGGTCAGGATCGACCCTAAAGAGGAGTGGCAGCAGATATTTGATGAGGCATGGAGAATCAACCGTGACTATTTCTATGACCCAGGTATGCATGGCGTTGACTGGGCGGCTATGAAGCAGAAGTATTCACAATTCCTTCCTCACCTTACATGCAGGAGCGATCTTAACAGGGTCATCCAGTGGATGTGCAGCGAACTCGGCGTTGGGCACCACAGGGTTGGCGGAGGTGACAGGCTGAGCAATCCGCAGCGGGTCGGAGGCGGCCTCCTCGGTGCTGACTACTCGGTAGAGAACAACAGGTACCGGCTGAAGAAGATTTACGGCGGTCTCAACTGGAACCCGGATCTCAGATCACCACTGACCGAACCGGGCCTGAACGTAAAAACCGGGGAATACATCCTGGCCATTGACGGCCGAGATGTCACAGCTGACAAAAACATCCACAGCTTCCTGGAGAATACTGACGGAAAGATTGTTGAGCTCACCGTGGGTCCGAATCCGGATTACGCCGGGTCACGGGTCATCAGGGTTGTACCCATTGGCAGCGAGACCGGCCTCAGGAATCGTGACTGGGTTGAAGGCAACCTCAGGAAGGTCACAGAAGCAACCGACGGAAAGGTGGCTTACGTTTATGTCCCCAATACTGCCGGGCAGGGTCATGAGTATTTCAAGAGATACTTTTTCCCGCAGGCCAACAGGAAGGCGATAATCATCGACGAGCGGTTCAATGGCGGGGGGATGATTGCCGACTATTACATTGATCTGCTTCAGCGCCCGCTGCAGTCATACTGGAACATGCGTTACGGCAATGACCTAAAGACCCCGAGCGCCTCGATACAGGGACCCAAGGTCATGATAATAGATGAGAACGCAGGTTCAGGCGGTGACATGCTTCCCTGGATGTTCCGCAAGTTCGGTGTTGGCACCCTGGTGGGCAAGCGTACCTGGGGCGGCCTGGTGGGTACTCTGGGCTATCCGGAGCTGATGGACGGTGGTGGTGTGACAGCACCCAACGTAGCCATCTGGACCGAAGACGGTTTTATTGTTGAAAACGTTGGTGTGGCTCCTGACATCGAAGTGGAACAATGGCCTGCCGATGTGCTTGAAGGCAGGGATCCGCAGCTTGAGAAAGCCATCGAGGTGGCACTTAAGGAACTTGAAAAGAACCCGCCTGTTGAACCGGTCAGACCGCCCTATCCGGTGAAGGTGAGAAAATAGCCATCAGGTAAGAGGCAACAGGCAATAGACAATAGTGGTTTACACATATAAATATTAACACAGACAGCAGGACTGCAAGACCGCATGACTGCAAGACCTTCAGACCTTCAGACCTTCAGACCATGAAAACATATCATCATAATGACCTGCTGAATTTCACAACCAGAGTCTTCATGCAGATTGGATGCAGCCGTGATGACGCTGCTGCTGTCGCTGCCGTGCTGGTGGCGGCGGAGCTGCGCGGCCATTCATCGCATGGAATGATAAGGGTACGCGAGTACTACGAACTCTGGAAGAGCGGACGGGTGAATGTCACCCCCGATGTGAAGGTGGTGCATGAAACACCTTCAACAGCTGTGGTAGACGGTGACAGGTGCTTCGGCATGGTGGCTGGTGTACGGTCAATGCGTCTGGCAATTGACAAGGCTGCTTCCACAGGCACGGGGTGGGTCGCAGTCCGGAACTCAAATCACTTCGGCATAGCCGGTTATTATGCAATGATGGCTCTTGAGCATGACATGGTGGGCATAGCAGTCACAAACGCCAATCCCCTGGTGGTGCCCACCCTGTCTGTGAGCCGTCTCCTGGGTACCAACCCCCTGGCGGTGGCTGTACCGGCACTTGAAGAGCCCCCGTTTGTGGCCGACTTTGCCACCACGCCCATCGCCCGCGGCAAACTGGCCGTCTCCGAGAAAAAGGGTGAAAAGGTGCCCCTGGGATACGTCCAGGATGCCGAAGGTAATCCTTCAGACGACCCCGGCATCCTGCGTCACGGCGGCGGCATGGTCACCCTGGGTGGTGACCGCCTGCACGGAAGCCACAAGGGTTACTGCATGACGGCCGTAATTGACATATTCAGCGCCCTATTCAGCGGAGCCAATTTCGGACCCTTCGTGCCGCCGAGCGTGGCTTACCTCCCCGTTCCGGAAAACCAGCCGGGTAAAGGGACAGGCCACTTCTTCGGGGCAATGAGGATAGATGCGTTCAGACCTGCCGATGAATTCAGGGCATCAATGGATCAATGGATCAGAACCTTCCGCAATGCTAAACCGGCAAAGGGAGAAGAAAGGGTGTATATCCCTGGTGATCCCGAGAGAGAGGCAGAGAAAAAATATCGCAGTGAAGGGATTTCTATCGTGCCTGCGGTGGAACAGGACCTGAGAGGGATTGCGGCGGAACTCAGAATTGATTTCCCGGACGAATGAACATCAGCAGCCTCTGTCTGCGGAGCCTGACGGCCCGAGCCCGTCACTGACCGCACCCGTTGTCTCCGATGATGAAACATATTATGTTGATATGGAGGCTGACAGGGCAAGATTGACGGAATCAAAAGCCTGCCGGGCGCTCATCGGAGCAAGTTGCAGACTGGAGACGGCTGACGGTACTGAAATCTTTAATACTCTCCTCAGTGATTCAAAAAACCCTGTTTCCTGATAACCTCAAGATATTTTGCAGAGAAATATTCATTGTCTTCCTTCTTGTAGCGGACATCCGTGAATACCTGTGCCAGCGTCTTCTTCCCGTTTTCAGCAATGAACTGCAGTGAATCGGGGCGTACTTCCTTTTCCCTGTACAGCTCATCAATCATCTGCGCACTGAAATCATTGTATCTTTCATAATGCACAACAGCCTCGAGCGGCAGTCTGTCAGGCTGCTCAGGCACAACTGAAGGCCAGCCCATTGTCACCGTAGCAACAGGAACCACTCCTTCAGGCAGTTCAAGAATATCAATGATTTTATCTGCGTTGTAAGTGGCCGTTCCCAGGTAGCATATCCCCAGTCCCTCCTCTTCTGCAGCATTGCAAATAGTCTGGGCAACAAGAATTGCATCAATTGCAGCAGTCATGAATGACAGGAAATTGTCATAACCCGGCAGGGCATCGCGCTGCCGGCACCAGAGGTTGAGCCGGTTGAAGTCGGCACAGAATGTAAGCACCACCGGTGCCTCGGTCACCATCGGCTGGTTGAAATGGGCAGGAGCCAGTCGCTTTTTCATTTCCTGATCACGTGTCACTATGATACTGTAAACCTGCATATTGCCGGTAGTTGAACTCCTGGTGCCTGCTGTCAGCAGCCGTTCGAGCAGGTCAATCTCAATATCGCGCTGTGCGTAATGTCTTATCGTTCTTCTTGTAAAATATGTGCTGTTCATCGGGATTCGTTTTAATCTGCAGCAAAATAATTAAATAACGTTAAAAAGTTAGCTGACAAAATTCCTTATCTTACCTTAGCAATAGTTAAAAACTGACCAAAAAATCACTTATGAAAAAAGTTCTTACCCTGATTTTTGTATTGTTCCTTGCAGGCTCAGGCAGTCTGTGGGCACAAAAGAAGGAGACAAAGAAAGATGCGAAGTCAGCGGAGAGCCAGATCAAGCCCTCTGTACCCTCATCATTCTTCAGTGCAATCTCTTTCAGGTCCGTCGGGCCGGCATGGGCTTCGGGCCGGATTGCAGACCTGGCGGTTAATCCCGCCAATCATTCGGAGATCTATGCTGCTGTTGCCTCGGGCAACATCTGGAAGAGTGTTAACAACGGCACCACCTGGGAACCGATATTTGACAGGTACGGGGCATACGCCATCGGTTGCATCGTCATTGACCCCAACAACCACAACGTGGTCTGGGCCGGTACAGGAGAGAACAACCATCAGCGTGCCCTGGGATATGGTGATGGTGTTTACCGCTCTGATGACGCCGGATCCAGCTGGAAGAACATGGGTCTTAAGGAATCACGCCAGATAGGAGGCATAGCAATTGACCCGCGCAACAGCGATGTGGTTTATGTTGCAGCTGAAGGATCTGTCTGGGGTCCCGGCGGCGAACGCGGTCTCTATAAGACGGCTGACGGCGGTAAAACATGGGAAAAGATCCTCAATATCAGTGATAATACCGGCATCAACAATGTTGTGCTTGATCCGCGCAACCCTGATGTTATCTACTGCACCAGCGAACAGCGCCGCAGGCACGTAGGCATGAAGATAAGCGGCGGACCCGAATCTGCTGTTTACAAATCAACAAACGGCGGAAAATCATTCGACAAGATAATGAAAGGCCTCCCTGGAGGAGACATCGGCGGAATGGGCATCGCCATCTCACCCGTAAATCCTGACATCCTATATCTAATAGTGGAAGCTCAGGGTGAATCAGGCGGCTTCTACAGGTCGGTTAACAGGGGAGCTTCGTGGGAGCGGATGAACTCCTACCATTCGAGCGGGCAGTACTACAACAAGATCGTCTGTGACCCGAAGGATGCAGACAGGGTTTTCAGCCTTGACACCTACACACAGGTTACTGTTGACGGCGGCCGCACCTGGTCAAACGTCGGCAACAACGGCCGGCATGTTGACGACCATGCCATATGGATTGACCCGACAGACACTGACCACTACTATATAGGTGGCGACGGAGGGATCTACGAGACCTATGACAACGGCAAAAACTTTATATTCAAGTCGAACCTTCCGGTGACCCAGTTCTACAGGGTGGCCGTCGACAACTCCTACCCCTTCTACTACATCTACGGCGGAACACAGGACAACAACTCGATGGGAGGCCCATCGGCCAGTACAAGCAACGGCGTAGTAAATGATGACTGGTTCGTCACCTCGGGAGGTGACGGATTCTGGGTGGCTATTGATCCGGAAGAGCCTGACATCGTCTATACAGAATCACAGTACGGCAACGCCTCCCGCTATGACCGCAGAAGCGGCGAAAGCGTTAGCATCAAACCCTTCCCCGGTGAAGGCGAACTGACCTACCGATGGAACTGGGATACTCCAATCCTCATCAGTCCGCATAACAACAAACGGATATACATGGCTGCCAATTTCCTTTTCCGCAGCGAAGACAGGGGAAGCAGCTGGAAGACAATATCTCCTGACCTGACAAGAAACGAGAATCGTGACAACTTCAAGGTAATGGATAAATACTGGCCTTCAGACGCTGTCGCGAAAAACAAGTCGACCTCGCTCTGGGGAACCATAGTCTCCCTCACTGAATCACGCGTACAGAAGGACCTTCTCTATACCGGCAGTGATGACGGGGTTATAGCAGTATCTGAAGACGGCGGAGGCACCTGGAGGATGAACAAAACTTATCCCGGCGTGCCTGAATACACCTACGTCAGTGACATACTCGCTGACAAATTCGATGCAAAGGTTGTATATGCAGCATTCAACAACCATAAGCGGGACGACTTCAAACCTTACGTACTGAAGAGTACTGACCAGGGCCGCACATGGACCTCCATAAGCGCCAACCTGCCGGCAAACGGGCCGGTGCATACAATCGAACAGGATCATATCAATCCCAACCTCCTTTTCCTGGGAACGGAGTTCAGCTTCTTCGTATCATTTGATGCGGGTGCTTCATGGACCGAGTTCAACAAGGGCCTGCCAACGATTGCAGTACGTGACATCGCGATCCAGGAACGTGAAAATGACCTGGTGATTGCCACATTCGGAAGGGGTTTCTATGTGATAGATGACTACACCCCGCTTCAGAATTACTCGAAGAATATCACCGGAAAACCCGGCTATATTTTCCCGGTTAAGGAAGCCAGAATGTTCGTCCAGACAGATGAATTTGACAATCAGGGATCAATGTACTACATGGCAAAGAATCCGCCATACGGTGCAACTATTACATATTATGTCGATACCGTTCCCAGGACCGGCCGGGATATCAGGAAAGACAAGGAGAAGAAGCTCTCCGAGAAGGGTGAGTTCATTCCTCAGCCTACTGCAAGGGAACTCAGTCTTGAGGAGCGGGAGATCAAGCCGTACCTGATATTTACCATAACAGATGAAGACGGAACTGTGATCCGCAAGCTTTACAAGAACGCTTCCAGGGGAGTGGGACGTGTGACATGGAACTATACCTATGCCGGATACCAGCCCGTAAGAGCCTCCGGAAAATTCAGCCCTGTTGCCGAAGAAGGCCGTGGCCGCTGGGGTGGCGGAGGCATCTCGGTGATGCCGGGCAAATATTTCGTGTCCATGGCAATGTATGCGAAGGGCGAGATCAGTGAGCTGGCCGGTCCAGAGCCGTTTGTCTGCAAGCCGCTTGAAATTGTGACCCTGCCTGCCGCAAATACAGCAGCTAAGGAGAAATGGATAAAGGAGATGTCTGCTTTCGCAAAGACGGCTTATGGTGCAATCTCATATGCCACAGAGCTTGACGGCATTGTGAACACAATCATGCAGACCATCCATCAGATGCCTGATGCACCGCCAGCACTCATGAAGGAGGCCCAGGCACTCAGCGATGAGATGGATGAGATAACATACCTCGTCAGGGGGATATCTGTTGGTGCCAGCACCGAGGAGACACCGCCGTCACCGGTATCACTGTCTTCAAGGCTTTCAGCTATGTCAAGGTCACTCTACGGAAACACCGGTGATATTTCAGGCATTGCTGACCAGCAGTTCACAATCCTGAAGAAGGAGTTCCCGGTTCTGCTTGAGAGGATCCGGAAGGCTGGGAAAGCTGTGGATGCCCTAAACACGAAACTGGATGAGATAGATGCTCCGTGGACCTCTGGCCGGGTTCCAAAGCTGTAGGGTGTTGCTATTTGCGATTTGCGAATTGCGAAATGCGAAATGCGAATTAAGTTATAAGAATCAGGCAGTCGGTTTCACAAAGCCGGCTGCCTCTTTTTTCTGCTGCCTGCCGACCGCAGACCTCCGATTGGTACTGTCTATTGCCTACTGCCTATTGCCTAGAATCTCTTCGTATACCCGTGGCAATACGGCATTTTACCGTTGCGGAAATAGTAATCCTGGTGATACTCCTCGGCCTGATAGAACTCTGAGGCTTTTGTAAGCTGGGTGGCCACCTTTAGTCCCTTGTCGCGAAGCAGGGCAAGGTATTTTGCTGCTGTTTTGCGCTGTTCCTCGTTCTTGTAGAAGATCTCCGAGCGGTACTGATCGCCTATATCAGGCCCCTGCCTTCCGACCTGGGTGGGATCATGTATTTCGAGGAAGAGCTTTACAAGCTTCTCGTAAGAAGTCTTTTTGGTATCATAGGTAATTTTAACCGTTTCGGCATGTCCGGTATTTCCATTGCAGACTTCCCTGTATGACGGGTTTTTTATATGGCCGCCCGTATATCCTGAGACCACTGCAACCACCCCCGGCTCCTTCTGCAAAAAGTATTCAACGCCCCAGAAGCATCCGCCGGCAAAGAGTGCAGTACCGTAGATGCCAGCCGGAAGTACCTCCGGCACGAAATCGAGAGATACCGAATTGACGCAGTGACGGGTATTCCTCGGGGTGAACCTTTCTCCCGTAAATACATGGCCAAGGTGCCCGCCGCACGAGTTGCAGACTATCTCTGTGCGCATACCGTCAGCGTCACTTACACGTTTCACCGCACCCTCAATCTCATCGTCAAAGCTCGGCCAGCCGCAACCGGCATCGAACTTGGCGTCAGAATGATACAGGGCACTTCCGCATTGTTTACAGAGGTATGTTCCTTTGGCGTTGAACTTTTCATACAATCCCGTGAAAGGGTATTCAGTTGCTTTATTGATTATTACCTTTGATTCCTGGGCCGTCAGGTCATTGTATGCCGGCCTCTCCTGTGACAGGCTTTCTTTTTCCATTGAAAGAAGAAATATTGTTAATAACAGTGTTATATATCCCTGAAATTTCATCGTTTTTCAGTTTACTTGATAACAACTGACAAAGCAGTTGGTTTAAAAAAGGATCATCCTCAAATAATAATATGGCACAAATCTTGTTTTAAAAATAAAGTTACTTTTGTCTCAGA
>CAZOHL010000060.1:0-2901 GCA_964579645.1 uncultured Rikenella sp.
ACCGCCGAAGGTCATGCCAACTCCCTCAGATATACATGGGATCAGGCCGCGAACGAGATGTGGAAATCAATCATCAAAGCTAAAGGGGGGGGAGCCGCCTGATGCTTAAACCTTTCTTTAAAGACGGCATTCTTGAAGCCGGGTGCGACGAGGCGGGCCGCGGTTGCCTGGCAGGCCCCGTGTATGCTGCAGCAGTGATCCTACCCAAGAGGTACCGCAACAAAGAACTCAATGACTCCAAGAAACTGACAGCCCGCCAGCGCGAACGGCTGCGCTCCGAGATCATCTCATCTGCCACCGCCTGGTGCATTGCATCATGCTCCGCCACCGAGATAGATGAAATGAACATCCTGCGCGCTTCAATAACAGCCATGCACAGGGCCATTGACAAACTTGAACCCAGACCGCTGCTGCTGCTGATTGACGGTAACCGGTTCTATACCTATGGAAACATACCCCATCTAACCATAATAAAGGGTGACGCCACATACCTCTCCATAGCGGCAGCATCGGTGCTGGCCAAAACGGAACGTGACCACCGGATGGAGGAACTTGACGCCCTCTACCCCTGCTACGGATGGCGGCATAATAAGGGATATCCAACTTCGGAACACCGAAGAGCGATTGCTGAATACGGCCCCAGCCCGTACCACCGCCTTTCATTCAGCCTTGTTGACCTGCAGGGGAAACTGCCTTTCTTATAAAATGTTAAAATCATGAACCCTGAGAAGGGAATTTGATATCTTTGGTTCCGAACTTTAATCAACAACTCTTTAAAATCATGAGAAAACTACTAGCAATTATTGTTGTCCTTGTCACCTTTTCAGCATCACAGGCAAGGGCTGATGAGGGCATGTGGCTGCTGCCGCTCATCGAGAAACTCAATATTGGCACCATGACCGAGATGGGGCTCAAGCTGACGGCTGAAGATATCTACAGCATCAACCAGGCCAGCCTCAAGGACGCCATCGTCATCTTCGGAGGAGGCTGCACCGGTGAAATCGTTTCGCAGCAGGGCCTGTTGCTTACAAATCATCACTGCGGTTACGGAGCTATACAGAGTCACAGCACAGTTGAACACGACTATCTCAACAACGGCTTCTGGGCCATGTCAAAGGAAGAGGAGCTTCCCAATCCCGGTTTGAGTGTCACTTTCCTCATCCGTCTCGAAGACGTCACAGCAAGGGTGCTGGCCAAAACCACCCCTGACATGACTGAAGCTGCCCGCCGCGAGGCCATCCAGACCGAGAGCTCTGCAATCACCGCAGAAGCAACAAAGGGAACACACTACAACGCACGCGTTTCGTCATACTACAGCGGAAACCAGCATTTCCTCCTCATTTATGAAAGTTTCAACGATGTGAGACTTGTGGGAACTCCCCCAAACTCAATCGGAAAATACGGACATGATACCGACAACTGGGAATGGCCCCGTCATACCTGTGACTTCAGCGTATTCAGGGTCTATATGGGTCCTGACGGCAAACCGGCACCCTACTCAAAGGACAATGTGCCTCTCAAACCAAAACATTACCTGCCCGTTTCAATCAAGAACCTGCAGAAGAATGATTTCGCAATGGTTATGGGTTACCCCGGCTCCACAACAAGATACATGACCTCTTACGAGGCTGACGAAGCCATGAAGATTACAAACGCTGACAGGATCAAGATCCGCGGCGAACGTCTGGGAATCTGGATGAAGGACATGAAGGCTGATCCGAAGGTGAACATTCAGTACGCCTCAAAATATGCCGGTATTTCAAACTACTGGAAATTTTCGATCGGCCAGAACGAAGGGCTTACCCGTCTCCGCACAGCGGAAAAGAAAGCCGCTTTCGAAGCCGACTTCATGAAGTGGGTTAACGCAGACCCGGCCCGCAAAGCCAAATACGGCAACGCTCTCACACTCATAGAGAACGCCGTAAAGGGAAGGGCAGAAAAGTACAACGTTTCACAGTATCTCAGGGAGGCACTGTCAAATGAACTGATAAGCTTTGCAGGACAGATGACAATGCTTGAAGAGGCACTCGCCGGCAAGGACCAGGAAAAAATCGACGGAATGACAGGAAGGCTGAAGAGATCTGCCGAAAACTTTTACGGCAATTATAATTATCCCACTGACCAGGCTACAACAAAAGCGATGATTAAGCTCTACAGGGCTGATATCAATCCGAAGTACTGGCCATCATTCTACACGATTATCGACACGAAGTTCAAGGGCAACACCGACGCCTTCGTTGATAATATCTTCGCGAAATCGGTATTCACAACACCGGAGAAACTTAATGCCTTCCTCGCGGCTCCCAGCCTGAAGGTTCTTCAGAAGGATCCTGCATATGTAGTTGCCAAATCAATCAATGAAGTGGCGGCATCAGTTCAGAAGGATCTCATGGGATTCAATGCGGATCTTTCGAAAGGGCAGCGTCTCTACCTGGCCGGCGTGATGGAATACCAGCCAGACAAGACACAGTACCCTGATGCCAATTCAACCATGAGGCTCACCTACGGAAAGGTTCTCGACTACTACCCGTATGATGCGGTCCATTACAACTGGTATACAACACTCGACGGCGTTGTGCAGAAATACAAGCCGGGTGATTATGAGTTCGACCTGCCGCAGCGTCTTATTGATCTGAACAACCGCAGGGAGTATGGCCGCTATGGTTCACCAGACGGTTATATGCCGGTATGCTTTATTACAAACAATGACATTACCGGTGGCAATTCAGGCAGCCCCGTCATTAACGGCAACGGTGAACTTATCGGTCTGGCCTTTGACGGCAACTGGGAAGCCATGACCGGAAACATTGCATTCGAACCGGACCTGCAGAGGTGCATTAATGTTGACATCCGCTACGTTCTATGGGTGATTGACATCTATTCAGGTGCAGGGTATCTGCT
>CAZOHL010000060.1:3001-19734 GCA_964579645.1 uncultured Rikenella sp.
TGCCTGATTTTTCCTACCTTTGCAAAAATTTTCCCGATGCAGATTAATTTTCTTGACATCTTAGCCTGCTTCATGGTATTGTTCGCAATCATTGACATGCCTGGATCGATTCCAATCATCCTGGATATCAAATCGAAGACCGGAAACATTCATCCCTGGAAGGCAACACTGGTCTCACTGTCGATTTTTCTGGCTTTCCTGGTTTTCGGAGACAAGCTTCTCAGTGTTTTCGGCATTGACGTGGGATCATTCGCCATAGCAGGTGCGTTCATTATATTCCTGATCGGAATGGAAATGGTACTTGGTGCAGAGTTCTTCAAGCATGATTCACCCGGAGGAGGAACAATTGTGCCGATAGCATTCCCCCTCATTGCCGGCGCCGGTTCTATAACCACCATCCTTTCATTGAGAGCAGAATATGCAACAATAAACATACTCATCGCACTGCTGCTGAACATGGTGATAGTGTATGCCGTTCTCCGTCTCACCTCCAGGATAGAGCGGCTGCTGGGCCCCACCTGGCTTCACATACTCAAGAAGTTTTTCGGCATAATCCTTATAGCAATAGCCATCAGGCTCTTCGTCAACAACACAGGCATCAGCCTCCCGCAATGAGTCTGTCAGAAGTAACGATCTACACCGACGGCGCCTGCAGCGGCAATCCCGGTCCGGGAGGATATGGAGTGGTGCTCATGGCGGGTTCGCTCCGTAAGGAGATGTCAGGTGGGTTCCGGCTCACAACCAACAACCGGATGGAGCTGATGGCAGCCATCACGGGGCTGGAGGCGCTCAGGATTGACGGGCTGAAGGTGAAACTGCACACCGATTCGCAATACCTTGTCAATGCAGTCAACAACGGGTGGCTTTTCAACTGGGAGATAAAACGGTTTGCCAAAAAAAAGAACCAGGACCTTTGGATAAGGTTCCTTGAGGTCTACAGGCGTCACAGGGTAACCCTGGTATGGGTGAAGGGTCATAACAATGATCCTGAAAATGAACGATGTGACACACTGGCGGTGGAAGCTTCAAAGCGTCCAGGACTTCCTGAAGATGAAGGATACCTGGCAGACAGTGAAGATGCAGGCTTAATCTGACAATAGAGAGGAATTTTTAACTTTTATAAAAAAAGTGCAATTTTGTAAAAAATGGGGATAGATGAAGAATTTCATACATAAAGCCACCGATCTGACACCTGAGATTATCCTTGCTCCGTCGGAAAACCGGTTTGTCATTGCCGGCAAGTCGGCGCCTGAAGATGTCAGGGGCCTGTACTACCCGGTTATAGAATGGATGGAAGAGTATACCGCAGAATTAAAAAAAGGACACAATTTCACAGACGCCAACCCGATGCGCCTGAAGCTTGACCTTGAATACTTCAACTCGTCCTCTGCAAAGTTTCTGTTTGACATCTTCGGTTACCTTAAGGCGATCAGCAACGAAGGAATTCCTGTGGATATCGAATGGCACTATGATGAGGAGGACAGCGATTTGCGGGAGGCAGGCGAGGACCTGGCGCTGCTTGCTGAGCTTCAGTTCCGGTATTGCCCTAAAACACGATGAGCGAACTGAGGGGACCGGCAGAACTGTACCGGCTGCTTGATTCGCTGCAGATACAATACGACTATATAGAACATCCCCCCGTGCCAACGGTGGAGGAGGCCATGAAATACTGGTCAGGAATTGATTCCGGCCATTGCAAAAATATATTTTTCCGAAATCACAAGGGTGACAGGCATTACCTGGTGATTCTTTATTACGATTCAAAACTGAATATCAGGGATCTCGAGCAAAAGCTCCGCCAGGGTAAGCTCTCGTTTGCTTCCGACAGGAGGCTCATGCAGTATCTCGGTCTGACTCCCGGGTCTGTCTCTCCTTTCGGGCTTATCAATGACAGTTCCCGGCATGTACACCTGTTCATCGATAAAAACCTGATGAACCATGAGCGATTGTCGTTCCACCCGAACACGAACACCGCATCACTTATCATTCCGCGTGACGGGCTCTTCAGGTTCCTGAAACATACCGGCAACACCTGGGAGCTGATCTGATCTCCTGATCAGTGCATGGCATACTTTAAAACCTGTATTGCTATAGCATCAGTCCCATTAGATCGCCGTTCACCGGAAGAGTTCCGCCATTTGCCGGAAAGAGGTATATAATTTCATGACAACCATCATCCGTGTGCAGCAATAAGGCTGCTGACAAAGTCTTTATACCGGACTTGCATCTTGATATTAACCCTTACTGCCATGAAAAGACTTGCATTTATTGCGGCCGCGCTTGTTCTGTGCACTCTTGCAGGAACCGCATTTCCGCTCCAGGACTCGGTAACAAGAAAAACATACCAGGCAAAATTCACCTCCTCTCCTCCCGTAATTGATGGGTCAATCGATGATGATACCTGGCAGACAGGTGAATGGCAGGGCGGTTTTACCCAGTTTGAGCCCCGGAACGGAGCAGCATCTTCACAGAAAACTGAATTCATGCTCCTTTATGACAACAATAATATCTATGTTGCCTTCAAAGCCTATGACAGAAATGCTGACAGCATCGTCAGGCGTATCTCAAGGAGGGATAACGGTGAAGGTGATTTTGTGGGTGTTGCTTTTGACAGTTACCACGACATGCAAACCGGTTTTGCATTTATAACCAACGCCGCCGGCGTCAAGAATGATTTTATCTGGTCACAGGACGGGAGGACTGAGGATGACACCTGGGACCCCATCTGGTTCACTGGAGCAAAGATATATGACTGGGGTTGGGCTGCAGAGATGCGGATACCCCTCACCCAGTTGAGGTTCAGGATCTCAGATGAAGGCGTCTGGGGATTGGAAGCCTTCCGCCGCATCTTCCGCAACCAGGAGACTTCGGTCTGGCAGTTTATTGACCGCAACGCCTCAGGCATGGTCCATAACTTCGGAACCCTGACCGGGCTGACAGGGATAAAGCCGAGAAAACAGGCTGACATAACCCCCTTTGCAGTCGGAAGCCTCGAGACCTTTGAAAGTGAAGACGGAAATCCGTTTGCCACCGGAAGAACCTGGAAATACAACGCGGGTCTCGACGCCAAGTTCGGGTTAACAAACAACATGACACTTGATCTTACGGTTAACCCCGATTTCGGGCAGGTTGAGGCAGACCCTTCAGAGGTTAACCTCACAGCCTATGAGACATTCTTTGAAGAGAAGAGGCCTTTTTTCATTGAGGGAAACAATATCACCAGTTTCAGGACCGGTCTCGGCGACGGTGACCTGGGCTTTGATAACCTTTTCTATTCAAGACGAATCGGACGCAGTCCTCACCTTTCCGCTGATACCGAAGATAACGAATATGCAAGGATGCCCAGAGCCACCCCGATTTTAGGTGCCGCCAAGCTCACCGGCAAAACAACGGACGGTCTTTCGATAGGAATTGTTGAAGCCATAGCAGCAGAAGGGAGGGCGGAAATCGACTCCCTTGGGGAAAGATCATGGCAGACTGTGGAGCCCCTCACCAATTATCTTGTGTCAAGGGTGATGAAAGACTTCGGAGGCGGAAGGACAATTATCGGAGGTGCATTCACGAACACCCACCGTTTTCTTGACAATACCGGGATTGACGGACTGGTCCGCAATGCCAATACGGCCGGAATTGACTTCACCAGATACTTCGGTGAAGAGCGTGACTGGTTCATAACAGCCGCTGCGGGCGGAAGCAATCTTAGCGGGAGCAAAACTGCAATAGAGAAAATACAGCGCTCATCCGTACATTATTTTCAGAGACCGGATGCGGATTATGTTGAGGTAGACCCGGAGAGGACTTCACTCAACGGCATAGGGGGCAATGTTCAGGCCGGAAAAGTAGGCGGACACTGGAATTTCATGGCCTTCACATACCTCAAATCTCCCGGGCTTGATTTTAATGATGTGGGATACCTCCAGAGCGCCGATGGAATAATCAGCGGTTTGTGGTCTGCCTACAGGTTTGACAAGCCATTCAGCATATTCAGGCAGATCAGGCCCAACGCCAACTTCTGGACCGGATGGGATTTTGGAGGGACCCATCTGTTCACAGGCGGGAACCTGAGCATCTATGTTCAGTTCAAAAACCTGTGGTGGACAAGCATAGGAGGCAATTACGAGGGTAATTCCTTATCAAACAATCTTCTCCGCGGGGGACCGGCCATGCTTTATCCCTCCTCTGTCAACAGCTGGTTCAATCTTGGCACAAACGAATCAAAAAAGGTATCCGCATCCGTTTATGCCAATGCATCACGGGGAGCCGAAAATGTTTCGGAAAGATATTCGGCAGGACTGGACTTCACTGTCAAGCCCGGACAGTCATTTACAGCTTCCATTGAACCCTCTTATTCGATAAACCGTAATGAAATCCAGTGGGTGACCCGCACTGACGATGATGAGCATTACATTCTGAGCCGGATAGACCAGCAGATTGTCAGTATGTCAGTCAGGATGAACTACAATATAACTCCGGACCTTACAATCCAGTACTGGGGACAACCGTTTCTTGCGGCCATGGACTACAGCAAATTCAAGGTTGTAACTGATCCCAGGGCTGCAAAGCTTGCTGATCGCTATCACCTGATTGCCGATGATGAGATTGAGTACGATGCGGGTGACAACAAGTATCTTGTTGATGAAGACAGGGATGGAACAGCTGACTACACCTTCGATAATCCTGACAACAACTATGACCAGTTCCTTTCAAACCTGGTGCTGAGGTGGGAGTTCAGCCCCGGGTCAACCCTGTTCCTCGTATGGTCACAGACACGGAGCTACAGTGATGAAACAGGTTCCTTCTCGCTCAGTCAGAACCTTGACAATCTCTACACCTCGAAGAGGCCATTTGATGTATTTCTGGTGAAATTCACATATCGTTTCGGTTTGCGGTAAGAGCCGCTGATCGCAGGTCCGGAAGAGCGACGGGTATCCATCCGTCGCTCTTCATATTTTTCTCTTAAACGAGAGAAAAAATGATGCTATTTTCGCTTAATTTGCTGTAGTTTTACTGTCCCTGAGATCCCTTGCAATGAAAAGTGTCCTGGTTATTATACTTTCATGCCTTACCTTCGTCATGCCTGCCCAGGAGTACGAAAAGAGAGCATACACCGCTACCCGGACTGTTACACCGCCGGTAATTAACGGTGAGCTTGATGACGAGGCGTGGACCGAAGGTAACTGGGAGGGTGACTTCTGGCAGTATACTCCGGAAGAAGGGGCGCCCGTAAGCCAGAAGACGGAATTCAAACTTCTTTATGATGATGACAATATTTATGTTGCAATAAAGGCCTATGATACCGCCCCTGACAGCATCGTGGCACGCATGACCCGGCGCGATGATACAGAAGGTGATGAAGTGTCAGTTGCAATAGATTCATACTTTGACCAGCGCACAGCATTCGGCTTTACGGTGAGCGCGGCAGGCGTAAAGGGAGACCTGATGTGGATTGACGACGGCCTGACAGAGGATGATTCATTCGATCCTATATGGTACACAAAGACCGGCATTTATGACTGGGGATGGGCCGCTGAAATGAAGATACCACTCACACAGCTCCGGTTCTCCGGCAGTGACCAGCAGGTATGGGGGTTTGAGGTTCTCAGGGAAATATACCGCCATAATGAGACAGATATGTGGCAACCCATTGCAAGAAACGCTTCAGGGCTGGTTCATAATGCCGGGCTGCTTAAAGGACTGACCGGCATCAGACCACGCAGGCTGTTTGACCTCACTCCCTACGGTGTGGCAAGACTTGAAACCTACGAAGGCGAAACGGACAATCCGTACAATGACGGATCTGATATCAAAGGAAGCATCGGCCTCGATGCAAAAATCGGGGTGACCAACAACATGATCCTTAGTTTGTCACTGAACCCTGATTTCGGCCAGGTGGAGGCCGACCCGTCAGAAGTTAACCTCACAGCCTTTGAAACATTCTTCAGCGAAAAACGGCCGTTCTTCATTGAAGGGAACAATATAACGGACTACAACCTGGGACTTGGAAGCGGCGGCCGGGGTAATGACAACATGTTCTATTCCAGGAGAATAGGCAGGCAACCACGGTTGAGTCATTCTGCTGGGGAAGGTGAATATTCATTTACCCCGGCATTCACTCCAATCATCGGGTCCGCAAAACTTACCGGCAAATCGGCAGGTGGACTCTCGGTAGGTTTTATTGAAGCCGTGACCGCAAAGGTGAATACCAGGATATATGATCCCCTGACGGAAGAAACAACATACAAGTCCGCCGAACCGCTGACCAACTATACTGTGGGCCGGGTACAAAAGGACTTCAGCGGAGGAAAAACAATAATCGGAGGAATGGTGACAAGCACGATAAGATCACTCGATGCGGAGACCATGGATTACTTTCACAAGTCAGCCACTGCAGCCGGTATCGACTTCACCAGGTATTTCGGGAACATGAATTATATCTTCCGGCTGCGCACCGCAGTGAGCAACGTCACCGGAACAGATGAGATGATTGCCCGCACCCAGAGATCAGTCATTCATAACTTTGCCCGTCCTGATGCAGATTATCTCGATTATGACATCACCCGCACATCACTGAGCGGGTTCGGGGGGAACCTGATGGCGGGCAAGCTTGGAGGCAACTGGCAGTTTATATATCTCTCAAGCTGGAAGTCACCCGGTTTTGAAATCAATGATATAGGTTATATGATGATGGCTGACATGTATATGGGGGTTGGAATAATCAACTATAACATATATAAGCCATTCAGCGTATTTAAAAGCATGAGCTTCGGGACCAACCTGATACACCTGATGGATTTCGGCGGAAAAACCAATGCAATGGCTGTCTCACAGTCGTGGACGGCAAACTTCCGGAATCAGTGGCGGACTTTCCTCAGCGCACAGCTGACCAGTCCCGAGACAGACAATCATCTTCTTCGCGGGGGTCCGGCAATGAAAATGCCCGGTCAGCTTTATCTTTCGGCAAGCGTCGATTCTGACTGGAGAAAAAAATTGTCAGGTGAGGTGGAGTTCAGTGTAACAAAAACCTTCAATGATGTGCTGACAAGTTGTGAGCTGAGTTTCGAGCTTGAGTACAGGCCGTTTAATACGCTGACACTCGACATTGAACCCGGTTGGAGTCGGACGATCAACATGATGCAGTATGTAACCCTCAGGAATTTTGAGGGCATGAACGATCAGTCTGAGAGGTATATTTTCGGTTCAATAGACCAGAAGATATACAGCATCTCGTTCAGGGCAGATTACAACATAACCCCTGACCTGTCAATACAATACTGGGGCCAGCCCTTCTTCGGGGCAGGAGACTACAGTGAATTCAAACGTATAACTGATCCTGTTGCTGCTGACCTTGACGGCCGTTATGAGCTGCTTGACGGCGGAATGGTCTCATATGCAATAAAGGACAAGGTGTACAGCATCGATGAAAACCTTGACAAGGCTCCGGACTATAATTTCGATAACCCGGACTTCACAGTAAGTGAGTTCCTTCATAACCTTGTAGTGCGCTGGGAGTTCCTGCCGGGGTCAACAGCATATCTCGTCTGGTCACAGACACGCGAGTACAGCACAGGAACCGGGGTTTTTGATACCGGTTCACAGGCTGCGTCACTGTTCGGTGAGACAACGCCTCACAATGTTTTCCTCGTTAAATTTTCATACAGGTTCGGTTTATGACAAACAATACCTGCAGCTGGCCGTCAGGCGATCCCCTGATGATCAGTTATCATGATAATGAATGGGGAGTACCTGTTCATGATGACAATAAATGGTATGAACATATCATCCTCGACGGTGCCCAGGCCGGCCTAAGCTGGAAGACAATCCTACACCGGCGTGAAGGATACCGGATTGCTTTTGAAGACTTTGATCCTTCAAAAGTGGCCCTTTTTAATGAAGACAGGTTCAATGAGTTAATGAGTGATGAAGGAATCATCCGCAACAGGCTGAAGATCAGGTCAGCAATCAATAATGCAATTGCCTTCCGCAAGGTACAGGATGAGTTCGGAACATTTGATGCCTGGATCTGGCAGTTCACTGACGGTAAACCAGTTGTAAATCACTGGAATGCACTGAGCGAGATTCCCGCACGTACCCCGCTTTCGGACCTGATCAGCAAAGAGCTTAAAAAGAGAGGATTCACTTTCGTTGGTTCAACAATCTGCTATGCATTCATGCAGGCAGCAGGAATTGTAAATGACCACCTGGTAAGCTGCTTCAGGCACCCGTTAAAAAATATATCCTAATTCAAGGTTGATAAACCTGCCCGGGCAGACGGCACCCTTGCTGTCATAGAATTTGGCATCAAGGAGGTTCTGTACCCCGAGGACAACAGAGACCTTTTCAGCAAACACCCTTGACAGCCTTATGTCAACTGTGGCATATGCAGGGTAACGGTCGCTTCCGATCACCTCATCATAGATATTCTGGTCATTGACCCACATGGCTCCCTGGTACCGGGCAACCAGGCCCGCATTGACAAACCTGTTGTTCCAGCGTGCAGTCAGTGACACAGTTGATGACGGCACATCAGTGAGATGATTGCCTGTCAGGTCAATCTGGTCAGCGGCATCCAGGGGCCTGTAATCTGATATAACCGAATAACTGTACCCGTATGAAGCGCTGATCATTACGGAGGGTGTGACCGGCCAGTCCAGCCCGGCCTCCACACCTGTAATCTCAACAATCGGGATATTTGTCCTGACAAGTATGGGTCTCAGTCCGTAACCCATATTGATTGAATCACCTGTATTGACGTAATACAGGAAGTCCCTGCCCCGTGAGTACCAGGCTGACAGAGTTGTTTTCAATTTACCGGCAAGAGTGAAATCACCTCCTGCCTCGATATTGGCAAGGTATTCAGGAGCAGCGTCAGGGTTCGCCAGCTTGAACCCGCCCTTGATTCGTCCTGACCTGCAGAGGTCGTCGAGCACCGATGGACGGAAGCCTCTGCCGGCTGAGACATATATCCTGTTGCCTGCTGATGGCGTATAGTTAAGTGCCAGTTTAGGGCTGAGCGCTCCCCGCGTCACATTATCCATGTCATGGTTCTCGATGCTCCGCATGAATACCGTTTCTGCTGACGGGGTCTCGATATAAAAGGCGCCGTCGCGAAACACTGAGAGGTCATACCTGAGGCCTGCGGTAAGGTTCAGTCGGTCAGGAATAATTGAAAATGCATCCTGGGCATAAAGGCCGGCGCTAATCATCATGCCGCGATTATAAACTATATCTGTCGAAGTGTAGTAAACATCAGCCGCATCAACGCTGCCGGCTTTAAGGTCAGTGCCAGCCGTAAGCCTGTGCCGCTTGCCCGCTTTCAAGGTAACAGAAGATAACAGTCCTGCGTCAAGTCGCTCAGAAAGTACATTATACCACGTATAGTCATCCTTCAGGTACTCGTTGACCTTTTTGTAGTCTTCCTTCAGCCAGAAGAGGCTCACATCCGCCGAAAGGCGTTCGCGTTCAACACCGTACCGGGTCCGGAACTGCCAGGTATCATGATCAGTTGTGTTGCCATGCGGTTGCCATACAAGCTCACCTGTGCCTCGCCTGTCATTGTAGGCAATGAAATCAGCCTCGATAAATTCCCCTTTCCTTATGTTGTAGCCCGTTTTAACGCTGGCGGAGTATTCCTGCATGTCTGATGCCACGATGTAAGGATTTGCAGCACGGTCAAACTCTGACTGAGTGATATAACCGTCGCTCTGGCGGTAAAATCCGTTGAGAAGGTAATAGAATCCCCTGTCACTCCCCGGGTTCAGGTTCTGGCCAAGGCTGACGCGCCCCGAGAAGGTGTTGTATGTTCCGTATCCTGCAGTTATCCTTCCCGACAGGGCGCCTTCCGGCCTTCGGGTGATGATGTTTATGGCTCCTCCCATGGCGTTTCTGCCATACATCGATGAGGCCGGCCCCTTGACCACTTCAATCCTCTCTACATTTGCCGGATCAAGCAGGTTCCAGTTGACCGATCCGCCATCAGATTTGTTGACAGGTACCCCGTCGATCATAACCAGTACCCTGGCCTGTTCGTTGCCGCTGAGACCGCGCATTGTGACACTTGATTTGTGGGAGAAGATTCCGAATGAACGGCTGACATTCATCCCGGGCACCGTGGAGAGCATTTCGTCAACGCTGGTGACCGGCCTTGACTGAATGGCTGCGGAACCGATCAGGGTGACACGTGCCGGTACGTCAGCCATGCGGCTCGCACCACGATTTGCAGTGACTATTACTGCCCCGGCGTCAAAGAACTCTTCTTCAAGCCGGAAGCTGACAGAGCTGGTAGCTCCGTCTTTAATACCAACCGTCTCATGCTGAGTGGTGTATCCCATTATCCTTACCTCAAGGGTATGGGTGCCGGGGGATACCCTGTCAATCATGAACCTGCCGTCACTGCCGGTGGTCACACCCCTTGTTCCGTCAAGTATCACGGCAACATCTGAGAGCGGGCGGCCTTCAGGGCCGCCGGTGACCCTCCCGGTAATTATACCCTGGGCAGAAACACCGGCAGCAAAGGCCAGAATGAGTATTGCAGATATTATAAATCTTGAGAATTTCACTTATTGACTTTTTATCTGGTATTATTTTTGGATCTTCACGGCGATCTCCATCTCACCCGAAGCTGTCTCGTCAGAACGGATGACCCTTATAAGGCCGTATTTGCCATCGGCAGTACGGAATGGCACAACCTTGCCGGTACAGGCAAACTTCGACTGACCGCTCACGCTGCCAGGGCGGTATGCGGTGACAAGCAGGCTGTCATTGTCAGCCAGTTCGAACTGGGCAGGTGTCACCAGATTGTTGTCAGATGTATAGTAATCATACATCGTCTGGTTCTTTACGCTCCATGTAGCGAAGAGAGGATAGTAGGTCAGAGCCGAGGAGTATGCCGGACAGGTGAGTGTGGGAGATGAGGTGCCGGAGGTAAGATACCAGAAGGCAGCCATGTCAACATCTGGCTCGTGACCCGTTACGCTGGCAGCATCCCAGGCAGATCCGGAATGGAGATCAACGAAATGGGGCAAAGCCTGATTGTCCTGCAGCCCTATCCTTATCGACGGGTGATAGCTTATTTCACCCCAGGCAGAACCATCGCCTTTCAGTACTGTGAGTGATACTGATGCCGTATCACGGTATGAGTTCATGACTGAGAACACCCATCGTTCGATCTGGCTATAGCCTCTTGTGTAAATCAGTGTGGTGTCCAGACCACCGTAACTGACATACATTCCTTTGTCAGTCTCAGTGACAGTCACGCCGTCAGAGATTCTCTTGACAATCAGGTTGGTAATGGCCCCGCCCCCTCCCGAAACTGAAAGTCCGAATCTGAGGGCTCCGCCCGGAGCAACAGCCGATCCGTCTGCAGTAAAAGCACCTCCCGACCTGATCAGAATCAGCGGGGTGGTCTCAGGTTCATTCTCAGCACATCCGGCAAAGGCTATTATGATAAGTAACGCTATGCTCCGAATCCGTTTTGCCATGGGTAAACTACTTCGTTCTGACCTTGAAGGTAACAGTACCGGAGGTACCCTGAGTCACTGCAGTGGCCAGAAGGAGTCCGTAAGTGCCGTTCTGGGTTTTGAACGCCCATACCTGTCCCACCTGTACGTCTTTTGCCTTCCTGCGGGCATTATCTGTATCAAAGGAGGTCTCGATGAGTACATCACCGTCCTGTACAGCTTCAAACTGGGTACCGGTCAGTGTTGTCTGGAAGAAGTAGGTGGTGTTCTTTATGCCCCAATTATCAGGCATGTCATCACCCGTGAAAATTCCTGTGATTCCTGATCCCGGAGAGGCAAGGGCAATGTTATTACCGGTTTCGGCCTCATAAAAACATAAAATATCGATAACTCCGGTATTGTCAGCTGCCTGGCTCATAGTGTATGTTTTATCCAGTGAAACCGAATAGAATCCGGGTACGGTTGCATTCGCCTGTGCACCGAGAGTAACAGACGGATCTTCCTTTTCCTTCTCACAGCCTGAAATCATAAAAGCAACCAGTGGCAGAACCATTAGGGTGACAAATCTTGTTTTCATTTCATTTCTTTCTTTTATTCGTTATGCATTTGTTTTCATATCGCTGACAAAGATAGCGTGCGGAGTGCACAAATAAATGATACAAATCATATTATTGTATTTTGTTAAACAATCGTGGTACAATTTTTGATGTTTATTACTCAAGAGGCGCCTCTTCATTTATATTTTAAACCTAAACTTTGAATTATGAAGAGGAAATTTGAAAAGGCTCCCGGGTTTGATGATATTATCTTCCGGGACCGTAACAAGGAGTACGGTGCCTATGATCTGCGCAGGCGGTATGCCTCCACGATGAGCATCTCGCTTGTGGCCGGGCTGCTGATTGGCGCCTCCTTTTTCCTGGTGCCCTATTTTGCTTACGATCCGGCGGAATATGTACCGGGCGGCAGGATTGATGTGATTGCAATGCCTGACCCCGATCTGCTGACACCGCCCCCTCCGCCTGAGGCACCTCCTGTTCCGAAGGCACCCGTGGAGGCGTTGAATGAACTGCGGTTTGTGCCCCCGGAGATTGTGATTGATGAGCTGGCATCCGCCGATGGGGTTATGTCAGCGGACCAGCTAAACAGTTTAATAATTGACGGAACTGCCACCGAGGTGTTCCCGGAGGATCTCACCGCGGAGGATCCTGTTGCGCCTGTTGATCCCGAACCCTATTCCCTGGTAAAGGAGATGCCGTCTTTCCCGGGAGGAAACGAGGCATTGCTCAGGTACATCATGGAGCATGTGAATTACCCTCCTGATGCTGCTGCCAACGGAATACAGGGGACTGTTCTGCTGAGGTTTGTCGTCAGCGCCACGGGAGATGTGACCAGGGTGGAGGTGACCCGCAGTGCAAACCCGTTGCTTGACGAAGAAGCCAGGAGGGTGATCAGCGGACTGCCACGCTGGAAACCCGGCAAGCAGGACGGTAATCCTGTCCCGGTCTGGTTCTCGGTGCCTGTGATATTTGTGCTCCGGTGAAAATCCCGGAGCCTGATTCTATAGGGGTGATATTCTTGCTCAGATGAAATTCCTGTCGAGGAACTTCCGGAAGTTTTCAATATACTGTTCAGTGACCGGTATGCGCACCTCACCGAAGACGATGCGGCCGCGCTCAATGACCTTAACGGTCTCAAGATTGACAATGAATGAACGGTGAACACGCATGAACCGGTCACCGGGAAGCCTGGACTCAAGCGCCTTCAGGGTTGACAGCGAGAGGACAGGCTTCTTTTCGTCTTTAAGCCATATTTTAACATAGTCCTTCAGTCCTTCAATGTAATGTATCTCGGAGAAGTTTATGCGACGGATCCGGCTTTCTGACTTTATGAACAGAAAATCATTGTTCACCTCCAGCGCCGGCAGTTCTCTTCTTTCAGCCCCCATCAGCTTTTCTGCCTTCTGTACGGCCTTCAGGAACTCGGCGTAGCTGAACGGCTTAAGCAGATAATCCACAGCATCTAGCCTGAATCCTTCGAGAGCGTACTTCTCATAGGCAGTAGTAAAAATAACCTTCGGCCCTCCGGCGATCACCCTTGCCAGCTCGGTTCCCGAAAGGTCAGGCATCTGGATGTCAAGCAGTACAAGGTCAACATCAGCAGACTGAATGAATGACACGGCATCGACGGGACTGTCGAAAGCACCGGCAAGCTCAAGAGTGGGAGTTTTTTCAATATATCCCTTTACCAGCTGCAGTGCGAGTGGCTCATCGTCAATTGCTACAATCCTTGTCATACGCCTTTGAGATCAGCTTCTTACAGTTAGTTTTACAGTAAATACCGATTCCTGGTTGTCTATTCTGAGGTCATGACGGCCGGGGTACAGCAACGCCAACCTCTTCCTTACATTGTCAAGGCCTATGCCCGAGGCTACCTGCGGACCGTCAGAACTCTTTCCAACCACACTGTTCGAAGCGATGAACGTTATCAAACCATCCTCGACCCCGAGTGCTATGTCAATGAAGGAAGTGCCCACAGCACTGACTCCGTGTTTGAAGGCGTTTTCAATGAAAGGAATGAAAAGCAGCGGCGGCAGATCCTGATCAACATAATCCTCAGGAAAACTGACTGACAGTCTCACCCTTTCATTGAGCCTGAGCTTCATAAGGTCAATATAACCCTTCATGAAGTCTATCTCGTTGCTAAGCCGGGTGTTGCCCTGCTCCGACTCATAGAGCATGTATCTCATCATTTTGGAGAGGCTGAGCACAGCCTCCCTGGCATCCTCCCTGTTAATTTCAATCAGTGAATAGATATTGTTGAGGGTATTGAAGAAGAAATGCGGGCTGACCTGGTTCTTGAGCAGGGCCAGTTCAGAGTTGAGTTTCTCGCGCTCAAGCTCTTTTATTTCCTCCTCTTTTCTTACGGCGCTTTCAGCGTACCTTATCCCCACGGCAAAACCCGAGACAAGAAATGATGTGATGAAGAAGTTGTAGAGAGCCATTCCTCCTCCTCTTCGCGGGCTTCGGTTATCGCGTTCCGGCCTCGGTTCCGTCTCACTGATGCGTTCCCTCACTTCGCGCGGCGGCGCGAAAAGGTTTTCATAAAACTTGCCGGAAGCATATCCCATCAATACTATCAATGCGGCTGCCAGCACCAGGAAGGCAAACCATTTCTTCTTCTGGGCCAGACGCGGTACGAGCCAGAAATAGTTTGTGTAGAAAAGAACCAGAAACACCAGGGTATTGAAGAGCACAATCGAGGTTGTCCGCTCATCCTTGAAAAGTCCTCCCGAGATCAGAAACTGGGGCAGGATAAACAATATTATCCAACCTGTTGCATGAAGCAAAATGGGTAGTCGCTTCCTCTTTTTTGTCATTGCGTCACTTTTCATACCTTCTTCAAAGCTAATGAATCCCGCTCAATTATCATTCATATCTGAGTGCGTCAATCGGATCCAGTCCCGAAGCCCTTCTTGCAGGATACCATCCGAAGAAGACGCCTATGACCGTACATACTGCAAAAGCAAGTAAGACTGATCCCCACATTACGCTTATAGGCCACGAGGTGAGAGCCTTCACAATGGCAGAGGAGCCAAATCCCAGGAGTATTCCTATCAGTCCGCCAAAGACACTGAGAAGCACTGACTCGATCAGGAACTGCAGGAGGATGTCTACACTCCGCCCGCCGATCGACATTCTCAGGCCGATTTCCCTTGTGCGTTCGGTGACCGAAACATACATAATATTCATGATCCCTATACCGCCCACCAGCAGGGATATCCCGGCTATGGCCCCGAGCAGGATAGTAAGGATGTCGGTGATAGAGGTCATTGTAGTCGACAGCTCCTCCTGGCTCCTGATCATGAAGTCATTCTCCTCATTCTCGCGTAGCTTATGGGTGCTCCTGAGAACCTCCTCCACCTGTGTCTGCGCCAGGGCAGACTCCTCTGTACTGCGGGCCGAAATCTGTATTGACTGTATGTGGGTCTGGGCCAGGATTCTCTTCTGCACGGTAGTGTAAGGTGCTATAATTACATCGTCCTGGTCCTGCCCGAAGCTGTTCTGTCCCTTCTCCTCCAGTACCCCGATGATCTTGAAAGGGATATTTTTGAAGCGTATCGTCTCTCCCGTGGGATCCACCCCTTCGCCGAAAAGCTCGTCAGCCACTGTCCGGCCGACAAGACAGACTTTGGCTGAGCCTTTAGCCTCACTGTCAGTGATGTTCCGGCCGCTGACCACCTTCCAGCTTTTAATTTCAAGATACTCTTCTCCCCCTCCGTAAATAGTTGTTGGCCAGTTTGAGTTGCCATATACCACCTGGCCGCTGCTTCTTACCTCGGGCGAAGCTGCTACCACAGCATCACACTCCGTTCTGATGGCGTTCACATCAGCAATTGTCAGGCGCTGTGAGCTGGAACCTCCCTGCTGCACCCCGCCAGTCATCATATTGCCTGGCATTACAAACAACATGTTTGAGCCCATGCTGGCTATCTGATCCTGGATGCTTTTCTTTGATCCCTGGCCGATTGCAAGCATTGTTATTACAGAAGCCACACCGATTATTATTCCCAGCATTGTCAGAAATGAGCGCATCTTATTGCGCTTTAAGGCATTGATTGCCACTTTTATAAGATTTCCCAGATTCATTTCATCTCCTTTCTTAATCTTCCTCCACCGGAAGAGCCTTAATCATCTCATCTGCAAAAAGCCTGTTACTGATATGTTCTTCCCTGATTATGTGCCCGTCGCGAAAGACCACACTTCTTGTCATACACCGCGCTATATCAGGTTCATGCGTAACAAATACTATCGTTTTTCCCTTGAGGTTCAGCTCCTGAAAGAGAGCCATGATCTCATACGATGTACGTGTATCGAGGTTACCCGTTGCCTCATCAGCAAGTATCACTACAGGGTCATTCACAAGCGACCGTGCTATTGCCACCCTCTGTTGCTGTCCGCCGGACAGCTGGTTGGGCATATGGCCCATCCTGTCAGCCAGACCAACTGCTTCGAGTGCCGCTAAAGCTCTCTCCCTGCGCTCCCTTGCCTTTATTACGGGATTATACATAAGCGGAAGCTCAACGTTCTCAAGGGCAGAGGTACGGGAGAGCAGATTGTATGACTGGAAAACGAAACCGATTTTCAGGTTGCGTATCATTGCACTCTCGTTTTTAGACATACTGGCAACATCAACGCCATCAAGCAGATATGTACCTTCAGTCGGTCTGTCAAGGCATCCGATAATATTCAGCATTGTCGACTTCCCCGAGCCGCTGGC
>CAZOHL010000061.1:0-2240 GCA_964579645.1 uncultured Rikenella sp.
GGATCATTTTTTAACGCTTGGCCCTGGTCTTGCAGTCCGGCGGTCTCGCGGTCCTGCAGAAAGATCACTGCCGACTGCTGACTGGTATTGCCGACTGGTACTGCCGACTGGTACTGCTGACTGCCGACTGGTAATGCCGGCTGGTACTGCCGTCCCGACACTACGTGTGCGGGATTGATCCTCCTCCGTTGTCGGAGTCTCAAACTGCCGACTGCACTATTGCCTGGCTGAAAAATAACTGGCCAGCTCAGCCATGGCGCTTCCGTTGTTCTGAATGTCACGGATTATGATGCCCTTTTCGATAATGGCTATCCGGGTGCAAACCTCGGTTATATGGTTCAGATCATGGCTTGAGATTACAATCAGGGTTCCGTTGTCTCTGTTGCAGTCTGACAGGATTCGCTTCAGCACTATCTGAGATGAGGGATCCAGTCCGTTGAACGGTTCATCAAGAATAAGCACCTTCGGCTCCGTGATCAGGGCTGATGCAATGCCGATCTTCTGGCGGTTTCCCCTTGAGAAGTCCCTGATGAATTTCTTCTTCTGCCCTAGGACCTCACCGTGGAAAAATTCGCTGAAACCTGCAAGCCTGCCGTTGGTCTGCTCCGGAGACAGCCTGTATTCTTCCGCAATGAAGCCGAAAAACTCTTCGGGAGTCAGATAATTTATGAGGAATGATTCGTCGAGATAAGAGGCTGTATAATCTTTCCACTTTTCAGAACCTGCAACAACATGAATATCTGAAGTCACACTGCCTTTGTCTGCACTTATCAGATCGAGCATCAGCCTCAAAAGCGTCGTTTTCCCTGCACCGTTATTACCTACCAGTCCGAATATTTCTCCGTCATGGATTGTAAGCTCATTTATATTGAGGACGGTTCTGTGTTTGTAGCTTTTAACCAGGTTGGTTACCTTGATCATATTCAGAAGTATTAAGCTGAAAGTTTTCTGTATCCCTCCAGGGTCTTGTACTTACGCTTCATGAAGGCGGCAACTACGATATTTTTGAGCCACCAGTTGTGAAAGAACACGAATAGAATGCCCATGGCAGCCAATACTATTATTCCTCCGGTTTCGCCGGCAACCAGGGCTGTCAGCTCGTAGATTGCAATGGGTATTATCACAAAAAGGAAAGTCATTATGAACTGGCTGCCTTTAATCCCCTGGTAGTTCATAAAACTACTGGCTTCAAGGTCAATCTTCCCATCGTTAAGTGTGGCCAGCAACATTGTAAGCAAGCTGTTGGGACCGAGGAGGTAAAGCATTAGTGCAGTCGTGAGGAGGAAGCTTATTCTCCCCGAAAAGAATGCCAGGACAGCTACCGGGATGTATGTGAGAAGAGTCAGTATTACCTGCAGGTAGTATTTTGCCCTGACATAATTCAGAAAGTCGTTTTTCCTTGCCATTAAACCATCGAAATACGTGCTTTCCCAGCTGAAAAGCAACTGCCCGTATGACATTGCCCCAAGCCCGAGAAACATTGTGGTAAATAACATATTAATGTATTTCCCCTGCTCATCGTAGAAAAGATAGAATATGACGGCATAGACAATGAAGAACATAACGAAGAACATGGCATTCCTCGGGCGTTTGTTACGTACTATCATTGCCAGCTCAAGCGACATATACCTGCCGGTATCTCCAAAACGTGCAAGGCGCCCGGAAAATGCATTTCGACTGGTTCTGTATGAAAGCTCTGATGACCCGATGTCAACACGGAGGTATTGATGCAATAACCGGTTGATAGCGCTTACTGATGCGGTGATAAGGCCCAGGGGAATAATGAATGCAAGCAGCCTGCCTTCAGTTAATGCCATGCCGAGTGAACGGGAAAGGTCACCGACCGGGACTGCAACCCTGTCAAACAGGAATAGCGCAGCTGCAATGCCGGTGGGTATGAGCCAGTTAAGCGGATTTATCCTTGTCAGCATTCCGGTTACAAGGGCCAGGGTGTTGTTCAGGATTATCAGCAGGAAGCATCCGCAAAGAAAGAGTATGGCTGCCGGGATGCCCTCAAACGGCCCAGTCACACTCAGTGCAAACGGGACCACCAGAAATAACGGAAGGAAATTGAAAAGATTCAGGAAGCTCCTGGCAATGATATTATTTGCCAGCTTTCTCCTCCTGATCCGGAATCTCAGGTAGGGTACAACATCCAGCGAAGGTACGGGCTGAATAATACACCTCACGATATAGTCCGCCAGAAGATACCATATTATCCATGTGTGGAATTTACCTGC
>CAZOHL010000061.1:2340-19733 GCA_964579645.1 uncultured Rikenella sp.
GTGCGTTGTTGATGCCGGCAACAGTTTTACCACTGAATAAATAATTGTCAGTGTGGCTAAAATGCTTTTTCTTTACGTTAATGAACCTGAGCTACATCGATTTTCTTGTAAGTGCCGTACTGGCCACCATCATGTTCGGTGTCGGGCTGTCAATCAGTTTTTCCGATCTGCAGAAGATTTACCACTCGCCGAAGGCATTCATCCTGGGGCTTATATCACAGATGATCCTTTTGCCTCTGATAGTATTCCTGATAATAGGATTTACTGACCTCCCGCCAACCCTGAAGGTCGGTTTCATCATACTTGCGGCCTGCCCCGGCGGAACAACTTCGGGTTTTGTTACGGTGCTGTTCAGGGGCAATGTTGCATTGTCTGTCTCACTGATTGCGGTCAATAGCCTTCTGACCCTGGCGACTATTCCCCTGCTGGTCAACCTGGCGCTAACAGTTTTCATGGGAAGACACTCACCTTTTGAACTTCCAATTGTGGCATCATTCCTGCAGATCTTTTTCATTACCCTTCTGCCGGCAATCACCGGGGTACTGCTGAGATACCTCCGTCCGAAGATAGCCGACAGGATTCAGAAGCCGGTGCGGACGGTGATGATCATCCTGTTTGCAGGAGTATATGCAATCATAGCTTTTGCAAAGGAATCGAGCGGTGGTTCAGGGATAACAACGGATGACCTCTGGCAGATCCTTCCCTATGCAGTGCTGATCAATTTTGCCGGATTTGCTGCCGGGATGGCAATGGGACTATCCGGCAAAGCAGGGCTAAGGACATCCTGGACAATAGGTGTTGAGGTTGCCCTTCAGAACACCACCCTTGCGTTGCTGGTGGCCGGAACGCTGATACAGAGCAATGAGATGGTCAAGCCAGCCCTGGTCTACGCTCTGTTCTCATTCTGGACCGCCCTGCTTTACGGTGTGGTTGTCAAGAAATACAACGGGGCGAGATTGTTCGGGGAATTCCGTGAGTAGTACGATATGATATTTGCGAATTGCGAATAGAGCACTGTAGAACAAAGAGAATGTTAGTTCCTCGTCGAGAATTCAGAATGGTAACCCCCGCTGTTTATTCCACAATTATCTCATCACAGAACAACCACGCTTTGCTCCCCGCACCGGCATGCCACGGGGGGCACGTGATCTGACCCCGGGCAACAACACGCACGAATCTTGCCTTCACGGCCGGAAAGGAGGAAAAATACGTCTCAGTCATGTTACCCTGATCGGCCGGGTCAACTTCGGTATTCACTGTGCCCAGAGGAGTATAGGTGCTGCCGTCATCCGAGCAGGAGTATTCAACGCTGCGGGGCAGGAAGATCCAGCTGCCGGTAGCTGCCATGTATGAAGAAGAAACCGAGGTGACAGAAATCGTTTTTCCAAGGTCAATAACCACATCCATATCAGTTCCCTCGAATCCCTGCCAGTGACCGTCATGGAAGTCGCCACTGCCATTGATGCCATTGACCAGGGTTCGGTCACCGTGACCCTTGTAATTGTCAGAGAATGGGATATTATACTTTATCTTCATCCCGGTCGCCTTGTTGATGCTGATTTTTTTCTGACTGATGCCACCCGTCATTTTGCCATCCTCGAAGATGGCTGCTTTGACTGTGGCTGATTCATTCATTGTCAATGGCTCTGTATATACCGGAGAACCAGCGTCAGGCTCAGAACCGTCGGTTGAATACATGATCTCGGGAGAAGGCTGTTCTGAGGTCATCTCCAGGATTATGCTTCCGGATGCCTCGTCATATGATGCTGACATATCAACAGTGTATGAGCCGCGCGAGTAGCTTATGCCTGCAGCGTCATACCTTTCCATCATCTCCGGGAGGCGATTGTTGAACTCTTCCCAGCTTCTGCTTTCTGAGGGTGACCAGACAACCTCAGAGAGTGCTGACAGTCTTGGCAGAATCATGTATTCTGCTGTTTTGCCGTCAGTGATGTACTCAGTCCACAGGCAACCCTGTGCACCGATTATCATCCTGCTTTCCTCCAGTGTTAGTCCGGCCGGCACAGGTTCAAATGAATAGACTTTTTTCAGTGTCAGGCGTCCGCGGAATGATTCAGGTTCGGTTGCCGGGTCACCCTGGTAAACACTTAGATAGCAATGTGACACCGGGGCCATCACGGCCTTGTGTCCTGACCGTGCGGCGGCTATTCCTCCCTCGAAGCCCTGCCATGACATCACTGTGGCTTCTGGCGGCAGCCCGCCCTGGAGTATTTCATCCCAGCCTATCAGCTTGCGGCCATTTGAAGCCAGGAACCGTTCGATTCGTTTTATGAAGTAGCTCTGCAGCTCATGCTCATCCTTTAATCCTTCCTTACGGATCCTCGCCTGGCATTCGGGGCAGCGCTTCCACTCCGTTTTATCAGCTTCGTCGCCTCCTATATGGATATATTCAGAGGGAAAGAGCTCCATAACTTCAGTCAGCACATCTTCAAGAAAAGCAAATGTTTCATCCTTGCCTGCGCAGTAGATGTCAGTTATGGGCCATACTCCTCCGGGAGGGACGGTGAAGGGACCTCCTGTGCATGAATATTCCGGGTATGCAGCCATGGCTGAACCAACATGAGCCGGCATTTCTATCTCCGGCACCACCGTGATGAACCTCTCAGCGGCATATGCCACAACTTCCCTGATCTCTTCCCGGGTATAAAATCCTCCGTAGGTTGCTTTCTCGCCGGGCTTCTGCGGCTCTCTCGAATCCCATTGTTTGTCCTCGCGGTCAACGCGCCATGCACCAACGGCCGTAAGTTTCGGGTATTTCTTTATTTCGATGCGCCAGCCCTGATCATCGACGAGGTGCCAGTGGAAAACATTCATTTTATGTAGCGCCAGGATATCTATGTACCTCTTTACGAACTCTTTATCAAAGAAATGCCTGCTCACGTCGAGGTGCATTCCACGCCATTCGAAGCGCGGGTAATCTGTTATGGTGACGCATGGGGCGGTCCATTTAATTCCTTCTGCAGGTGCAGTGCCGAATATCTGCGGGGGAAACAGCTGCCTGAGAGTCTGTACTCCACGGAACAGCCCTTCAGCAGTTCCGGCAGTGAGTGTCACCTTTTTCTTCTCCACCTTCAGCTGGTACTCTTCCTGTTTCCATTCCAGCGAGGTGTCAATTCTCAATGAAATATCACCCTCATCGCCTTCGGCGAAAGCCAGCTCATAACCTGTTGCAGGCCGAAGCGCCAGTGCAAGCTGTCCGGCTGCGAGGGCTGCCTCAGGATTGCCGGACCAGGAAATGGCAACGTCCGGTGCCAGCCTGAAGTGACCGGCAGAGGTTGTCATCTCAACCGGTTGGGGAATCAGGGCAGGAGGGGTCGCCTTTTCAGAAGTGCACGATGCCAGCAGCAGTGTCACTGCCACAGCAGAGAAGAGGATTAGCTGTTTCATGGGCGTTAGTTATTTAATCACCTCAATGTCAAATATCTCATGCCGGTCGAACTGCAGCCAGTACTTGATTGAGTTCTTCCTGACGAGTTCCCAATAGATGTCGCTGTCAAGTCCGTATATAAAGTTGATCTCCTTCAATTCTGCGGAGACCCTGTCAGCCAGCTCTTTTTTAAGGATTATCCGGATGGTTTTGTCCTTGTGTGTAAATTCTGCGGCAGGGACAAATGGTGATGCGGTGCTTACAGTCAGTAATCCGTGACCGGGTGTGGCCCCGGTGCTTACCTGGATGCCGTCGTTCATGCAACTCAGCGGAGGAATGGACCCGGCGAGTGCTGTCACCTCCATCTCATCAACACCTGTGCAGAAATATTCGCGTGCCCTGATGCCCATCTTGACACCTATTATTGCAAATACACCCAGGTGGCGGTGCAGCTCATTGGCTATCACTCCAGAGGTCCACTCGTCCTCACCATATTTGTTTCTTATTTCGGTGACAAAAGGCTGGATGTCAGGCATGTAAAACGAAGTGTCAACGGGCAGCCTCTTTATTGTCTGCATTCTTTCCACGGTCTCGCCGCGAAGCATTTTAACCGCTGCGGTCCGGAGGCCGGCAATGTCCGCCGGGGAGCGGTATGATATCTTCTCATCCTTGCCTTCCTGGCTGAAAAGCTCAGGGAAGTGCAGCAGCAGCGGAACCATCTCATCGAAAGCGGTACAGACGAATCTGTGAGATGGCATAGAGTTAATAAGTTCCTTTACCTTGTCTGCATATGGAGAATGGATCAGGCCTATCTTGTTCATAAGCTCACCGTCAAAAAACTCCTCTCCTCCACTGCCTGTCACGGCTACCGGGATCTTTCCGGCCAGAACCTTATCCGCAGCAGCGGGATCGGATTTGTAATTGCTACCCTCTTTTCCCGGCAGGCCGCTGTTGCTCCAGTATATCTGCTTCACCTTACCGGCGAAGGAGGGAGCTTTCTCCATCGCCTCAGCCACGGTTGCCAGGCTTCCAAGAGCCAGGAATTTCACCGGCGTTGTCTCCGATGCCAGCATCATTTCAATGAGACCGACTGCCTCTCCCGTCCTGGCCACCGGCAGGCCTTCATGATGAAGTTCGTCTGCCATGTTCCTTATCTTTTCATAGGCCACCGGTGCCTTGTGAAATCCGTCTGATGCCGTAATTGCCAGAATCCTTACATCCGGTGATGCCATAAGCAGGCAGATGGCTTTCAGGTCATCAATGCCGCCGTCGCTGTCAATTATGACATAATGCCTTGGTTTCCAGGGATGTGCTCCGGCAGAAATTATAAGAAAGGAAAGAAGTATTGTAAGTATTGATCGTCTCATTTGGTTGCTTTTCTGCCAAAAATAGCAAATTAGGGCCGATCTTTACTCCAATCCGTGCAATCTGTGCCTGCCATAGTTGGTCAGGGCCTGCGATGCTTGTCTTTTCCTGCCGTCCGGTCCACCGCTATTATGACATGTCAGTTGAAAAAATTCACTTTTTTATTATCTTGACAGCCCTAAATTCCGTCATGTGAAGAGGAAGACCTGGTTACTGTTTTTCATCGGCCTTGTGGCCGGAATGGTTATTCTTGCCGGGTTAGGCAAGGGTGTTGAAGTTACCTCCACAAATGATTTCTGTGCGGTGTGCCATGTCCACCCGCAGGCAACGGCAAGCTGGAAGCAGGGCGTTCATTACGCAACGCAGTCGGGTTACCACGTAGGCTGTGCCGAATGTCATCTTCCCCCGAAAGGTGAGGGATACCTGGTTGAAAAGGCAAAGACGGGCATGCGTGATCTGTGGAGTCACTGGACAAAGGATTCTACAGATTTTGACTGGGAGGCAGCATCAACACTTGAGAGAGCCTCGAAGCATGTCTATAACTCAAGTTGCATACACTGCCACGAAAATCTCTTTCCGGCTAAACTGACGCGCGAGGGATCAGATGCACATCTTTACTATAAGCAGATGACAGAAAAGGGAGAGGATCTGCAGTGCATAAGCTGTCACCTTAATTCCGGTCATTATATCGAGGGGTACCTGCATGGCAGCAATACCGGGTTTGCAGCAGTCACAGACGGCACCGACACGATATACGAACAACCGGCTGCAATAACATCCTTCGGGGATTTTACGGAACAGATTCCCGGATCAGGTATTTCGTTCCGTATGATAGCCTTGCCTGGCGGTGAGTTCAACATGGGAAGTCCTGATGATGAGCCTTTTCGCGGCAGCGATGAGCTGCTCCGGAAGGTTAAGGTTGACTCCTTCTTCATTGCGGAGGTCGAGGTTACCTGGAATGAGTACATGGAGTTTTACAGGCAGACTGCCTCGGAGGGCAGGAGTACCGATACTGAAGGTGCAAGGGCCAAGGCTGCAGGCGTTGACGCGATAAGCGGAGCCACACCACCTTACGGAAAACCTGACCAGAACTGGGGGATGGGGCAGCGGCCGGCAATTTCGATGAGCTGGCATGCGGCGGAGACGTATTGCAGGTGGCTCACACAGGTCACCGGGAAAGCTTACAGGCTGCCGACCGAAGCAGAGTGGGAGTATGCATGCCGCGCCGGAACGGCAACACCATACTTCTTTGCGGGAGACCCGGGAAAATTTGAAAAGAAGGGTCTGTTCGGCAGTAAACCTGATACTGCTGTGATAAACACCTACGTGATCTACCACGGCAACAGCCCGTCAAAGACGCAGGAACCATCGGCTGTGAAGCCCAATCCCTGGGGTTTGAGGAACATGAGCGGCAACGTGGCTGAATTTTGTTCCGATATCTATGAAGGAACCAGTGAGCATGTCATCAGGGGCGGATCATTCCGTGACGGGGCTGCGGGTGTCCGCAGCGCTGCGCGCGACCATACCCGCACCGATGAGTGGCTGAAGACAGATCCACAGATGCCGAAGAGCATATGGTGGTACTCTGATTGTTTCCATGTAGGCTTCAGGGTTGTAATGAATTGGAATTCAGGCAGTAGGCAATAGAGGGCCGATCCGCCAGTTGGCGGAGAAGGAGCCGGCTTACAGGGGAGGCATTAGTGTAAGGCTGCAAGACCGCAAGACTGCAAGACCGCAAGACATCTCAGACCTTCAGACTTCAGACCTTCAGACCTCAGACTTCATACAAAATCATTATATTTGAACATCCAACCAATTCATACCATGAAAAAATCATCCATATCCAGAAGAAGCTTTCTTGGCACCGCTGCCGCAGCAGGGGCTGCAGGTATTGTTGTCCCGGCACTGATAACCTCATGTTCAACAGAAAAGCGGGCAAAAGTTGTCCTGCCCGTTATGCTCGATGCGGCACCTGACGGTCCTCTGCTTAAGGCAGGCCTCATCGGTTGTGGCGGCAGGGGCACCGGAGCTGCCCTGAACTTCCTCCACGCAGGGCCAAACCTGACTATTGCAGCACTGGGTGATGTCTTTGAGGACAGGATAACCGCATGCCGCGAAAGGCTCGCGAAAGACGGTGTGGAGATAGCCGATGAAAAATGCTTTACAGGTTTCGATGCATATCAGAAGGTTATTGACGCGGGTGTTGATGTTATTATCCTTGCCACTCCGCCATATTTCCGCCCGATGCATTTCGAGGCGGCTGTCACTGCCGGCAAGCATGTCTTCATGGAAAAGCCCGTAGCAGTCGATCCGGCAGGAGCAAGACAGATAATGGCTACAGGAGAAAAGGCAAAGGGGATGGAACTGTGCGTTGTAACCGGCACGCAGCGTCATCACCAGCACGACTATGTTGCAACCTGGGGCAAGGTGCAGGAGGGAATGATAGGAGACATCGTGGCCGCCAACTGCTACTGGAATCAGAATCAGCTCTGGTACCGTGATCCCAATCCGTCCTGGTCGGAGATGGAATACATGATCCGTGACTGGGTCAACTGGTGCTGGTTGTCAGGTGACCATATCGTGGAGCAACATGTTCATAATATTGATGTTATAAACTGGTTCACAGGTAAAAAGCCTGTTTCAGCCGTCTCCTTCGGTGCACGTCACCGTCGTGTCACAGGCGACCAGTATGACTTCTTCAGCACTGACTTCATCTATGACGGAGGCTTTCATGTTCACAGCATGTGCCGCCAGATAAACGGCACCGAGGGTAACGTCTCGGAATGGATACAGGGTACCAAAGGCACCTCCAACTGCCAGAACACCGTATGGGATCCGGCAGGAACCGAACTCTGGAAGTATGACGGATATAAGCTTGATGAACAGGGGAAGATGACTGACCAGCTTATCCGCAGTCCATATGACCAGGAGCACATCGACTTTGTCACAGCCATTCGTACCGGGAAACCGTTGAATGAAGCAGAGTTTGTTGCAGTCTCGACGTTGGCAGGCATTATGGGCAGGATATCAGCTTACACCGGAAAGAAGGTAACCTGGGATGAGGTAATGAACTCAGATCTCAGGCTCGGACCGAAGGTGTTCGACATGGGTCCTGTGGATGTGTCAAAAAGTGTTCCCGTCCCGGGCGAGTGAAAGAATTACTCCGGCCGTTGAACCATAGCAGACGCCGGTGACGGAAAAGCAAATTAAACATGCCCCGGCAGACCAGCCTGGAAAGGTTGGTAATGGCGGGCTAACAGAACACAGGTAATTATGGAATCAAGATCAAGACGCAGTTTTCTGAGGGGGACAGCAGCTGCAGGTGCGGCGCTCATGGCAGCCCCCGTGATTCTTTCAGGGAAGAGCCTTTCCGCGGCCGTTCCTGACGCCGACAAACCCTTCAGGCTGGCATATGCCCCGTCAATAGGAATGTTCCGGGAGCTTTGCGGCAGTGATGACCCGCTCGACAATATTCAGTTCTTAGCTGACAAAGGTTTTAGAGCTCTTTTTGACAACGGTTTTCCGGGCCGCCCGGCAGAAGAGCAGGAGCAGATTGCCACAAAGATTCAGAAGATGGGGCTGATGATGGGCCCGTGGGTGCTGCATGCCGATTTCGGGAACACGTCGTTTGTACTGCCTCACCGCGAGGTGCGCGACTTCCTTACAACCAAGATGGAAGAGGGCATAGAAGTGGCAAGGCGTTCAGGATTCAAGATGGCCCTGGTTGTCCCCGGCAGGTATGACTACAGGCTACATCCTGACATCCAGCTGGCAAACGTCATTGATAACCTTAAGTACTGTGCCGACCTGGTCGGACCTGAGGGTATGACACTCGTGCTCGAGCCGCTGAACACACTTCGTGATCACCCCGGGCTGTGGCTCACGGAGATGCCACAGGCATACCAGGTATGCAAGGCGGTAAACAGCCCGGCGGTCAAGATAGTTGAAGACATCTATCATCAGCAGATAAGTGAGGGGAATCTTATTCCCAACATTGAGACTTGCTGGGATGAGATAGCAGCCTTCCATGTGGGAGACAATCCGGGCCGTAATGAGCCTACCACCGGTGAGATCAATTACAAAAACATATTCAGTTATCTGCTCTCGCGTGATTACCAGGGAGTGATCTGCATGGAGCACGGCCGCAGTGTAAGGGGTCCTGAAGGTGCCCGCCGGGTGATAGAAGCCTACCGTGAGTGCGACCCTTTCTGATTGATAAAGGTATTCTGCAGAACATCATTTGACCAGGGACAGGACAGCAATAAGCGACAAGTGGATCAGGGCATCCATTATCGGCACCATCTGGGCTGCTGCCGAGATCGTTCTCGGCAGTTTCCTGCATAACCTCCGTGTGCCTTTCAGCGGCAACATGCTTACCGCAATTGCCCTGGTCATACTCATCGCCGTGAGTTACCGATGGCGCCAGCACGGACTCTACTGGCGTGCCGGACTGATATGTGCTCTCATGAAGGCAATGTCACCAAGCGCAATTATTTTCGGCCCGATGATTGCAATCATTATGGAGTCAGTTCTGCTGGAAATCTCAGTAAGACTGCTGGGCAGGACCTACCTGGGTTTTATCATCGGTTCAATGCTTGCCATGTCATGGAACCTGTTCCAGAAGGTATTCAATATGATCATTTTCTACGGAGGCAACCTGGTTGAGATCTATTCGGGCATAACCGCCTGGGCGGAGAAACAACTGAGCCTGAAGTTTGATGCATTCTGGGCTCCTCTGGTACTTCTGCTTTCAATCTATGCACTGTTCGGCGCCGTTACCGCTGTCGCGGGAATTATTACCGGGCGGAGGATTGCTTCCCTTCCTCCGGAGGAATCCCTGCCCGAACCGGCAGTGATCCGGACCCACGAGAAGAAGTATGATTCGTTTGGCTATTCACTACCATGGCTGGCGGCAGACATACTGATTGTGGCCTGTATGCTGGTTGTGGTTAGTACACTTTCATGGATATGGTGGGTCGTTGTCGTGATTCCGGGCGTTGTCGTCATCGCCATGAGGTATAAGAGGGCGATGCGACAATTATCGAAGCCCGGTTTCTGGATCACATTCGTGATTATAACAATGCTCTCAGCCCTGGTTTTCACTGCATTCAGCCATGAAAAGAACAGCCTCAGGGAGGCAGTGCTGATAGGTATCCAGATGAACTTCAGGGCTGTGATAATCATTGTGGGTTTTTCGGCGCTGGGCACTGAGCTTTACAATCCTAAGATCCGCGCCCTCTTCGGCCGCACCCGTTTCAGGCAGCTCCCGCTGGCGCTTGAATTGTCAGCAGCCAGCCTGCCCACAATGATAGCAGACATGCCTGACCTGAAAACTGCCGTAAGGAAACCCGTATCCATTCTGAACCGCATGATCACACGCGTTGAGAGCAGGCTGAATGAAGTAAGAAAAGAGCAGGAGGAGGAAAAAAAGATATTTATCGTTACGGGCGCCGTAGGCGAAGGAAAAACTGCCTGGCTGGTCAGGCTTACGGGATTGCTGAAGGAAAGAGGCATAAGGACGGGAGGCATCCTTGCACTGCGAATCATGGAGGAGGGGAAGACGACGGGTTACGATATAACCGATATCCTCACAGGTGAAAGGACTCCGTTCCTGAGGCAGACCGGCGATGCGACAATTGGAGTTGAGCGGTTCACTATGGATGAGGCCGGGTTCAGGGCCGGGCTGAGGGCTCTCGACCCGTCAGAGAACCGGGCCATGGATGTGTTTATAGTAGATGAGGTCGGACCTCTTGAACTGAGAGGGCAGGGATGGAGCGACAGAATCAGGGATCTTATTAATGAAACAAGGGCAATAGTCATCCTTGCGGTCAGAAAGAATCTAACCCGGGATGTAGCTGACTATTTCAGTATAACCCCAGCCGGGATAACGGATGTGTCAAATGGCGATGTTGTACGCTTTGCGGATGAGATAACGGCTTTAATGATAAGACATTAAAAATGGAAGACATTCTGGGAAAAGTCAGACGGGAACTGAAAGATGCTTCAGATGAAAAGACCCGTCAGACCGGGTTACGGTTTTTTAAAGAAGAAGTGAACTTATACGGGATCAGATCCAAGTCTGTCTCCGAGATCGCAAGGACAAATTATGCCCTGATCAGGAAGGCAGGCAAGGATCAAATTCTCTTACTGTGCGATTCACTGTGGAAGTCAGGCATGATGGAGGAATCTTTCGTTGCCTGTTCCTGGTCAGAGAAAATGACATCATCATTCGATCCTGCCGATTTTGCAATCCTTGAAAAGTGGGTTCACAATTATGTAAGCAACTGGGCATCATGCGACACCCTTTGCAATCATACCGTTGGGGATTTCATTCAGAAATATCCGGAATACCTTGCAGATCTTAAGAGGTGGGCGAGGTCGGAAAACCGATGGGTAAAGAGAGCTTCCGCCGTTTCACTTATAATCCCTGCCCGGAAGGGGAAATTTCTCGGTGACATTTTTGAGATCGCAGACATTCTTCTTATGGACAGGGATGACATGGTGCAAAAGGGATACGGCTGGATGCTGAAGGCTGCAAGCCAGGCGCATCAGGAAGAGGTATTCAGCTATGTGATGCAGCATAAGGCGGTCATGCCACGTACGGCCCTGAGGTATGCAATAGAGAAGATGCCTCCCTTGCTCCGGGCACAGGCAATGAGAAAATAAAACTCCGCATTGAAGCTGATTTGCTCTGCCATGGTAGCGGTACCAGGGCTGAAGGCCACTCCGGGAGCAAGATGACCACCGTGGCAGTAAGAGATTTCACCTTATCCCGGCCGTACGCTCCCTCCAGAAATCATTGAAGCTGGTTACGGGCTCCTCGCACAGGTAGACTGCCGCGCCGTACTCACGGGCATCGGGGTCGGTTATCTTGCCTATCAACCTGATATTAGCGAACAACTCTTCCACATCCTCCCCGAGTGTATGGTTGATGTAAACCAGCGATTTGATTTCGACCGGGAATTCACGAGGAAACCAGTACCTGAAACTCTCGTGGAAACTTACAGCCTCAGGCAGTCCGTATTTTTTACCTATAATCGTAACTGCTCCTGCCTGGCCATAGTTCTCGGCGTAGATTAATGCAGCCGATTTATCTTCAATCAGACTGTAAGCACTGTCGGTCAGCATGGCAAACACCTCCCAGCCAATCATATCGGCATAATCCTGGGGCAGGGAGTGTATAGTGCCATCCTCGAACCGCCTTCCAAAATCTGCCCCGTATTTTTCCTCGAGGTCGCTGTAATAAGTTACCAGTCCATCCTTGTCCCATACCGGCAAACCTGCAGGAATTCCCGGGATAGCAACAAGCATGACCACCAGGGGGAAGGCTATCCTCAGGATTCTGTTCCGGAACCATCTGTCATACGCCGCGCCGCCTGATGCGATAAACAATGGCATGATCCCGAGGGTATAGTAACTTTTTCCTTTCAGCACAAAAAGTGAAAGAATCACAAAAATGGAAAGTAATCCCAGGAACCTGAACCTGCTGACCTCCCGGGATGCGAGCAGGAATACCAGCCCGGCAATTGTGAATATCGACCCGGTGAATGGCAAGAAGAGCTGGTCTGTGAAGAAAACTCCGGCATTCATATGAACCAGCTGGGTATCATACAATTCGGAAATATGGCTGAAAACAGGGAAACCATGCACGCCCTGCCATATAAGGTTGGGGAGAAAGACAAGTCCGCCTGCAATCAGTCCGAACCAGAAGTGCTTGTTGGCGAATATGTTCCGGTGCCTGGTAAACGGAACAATCACCAGCAGCCCGAGGAACAGCAGCCCGGCCAGGTATTTGTTCAGGAGAGCAAATCCGGCAGCCAGCCCGAGATATATGAGAAAACTGTTCCTGCCGGTATTGATGAATTTTATCACCATCAGCAGGCAGAGTGTCCAGAGGAATATCTCGAGATGCACCGGGTGGAAGAGGAAGAATGTCCTCATGAAAAACCCTGAAACTGTAAGGCCGGTTGCAGCAAGAATGGCCGCATATCGTGAACCTCCCAGTTCCCTGGCAATGGAGGCTGCAAGGAATATCAGTACTCCGCCCAGCAAGGATGCAGACAACCGGATTGCAAAGAGGCTGTTTGCAAAGACATGTTGCAGCAGCCAGCTGACCCAGCCTATCAGTGGCGGAACTGTGGCATAGCCGAAATCAGGGTGCTGTCCCAGCGTGAGATAGAGTAGTTCATCGCGATGATATTCCAGATTGTCATACACGAGCAGCCTGATTGCAATATTTAAGAGAGCGATGGCCAGGATAACCGGATCAACTCTCTTCCATCCCCCTTTAAACATTTTGGCGCAAATTTATTATTCGATCCATTCAGCCACGGAAATAACGGTTCCGTAGCTTTTCAGCGTTGCAAGTGTTGATGCATGGACATCAGCTGCCGCGACTTCCCGGTCACCGAATTTCAGGTTACGGGTTGCGCAGGCATCATGAAGAAGTATCACGCTGTATCCGTAGTCATGTGCTGCCCTGACTGCCGCCTCCACGCACATCTGGGTCTGCATCCCGCAGATCACGAGGGTATCAACCTGAAGGCTGTCGAGATACTCCTTCAGCCCGGTTCCCATGAAGCTGTTTACCTCCTCCTTTACAAATATCTGCTCTCCCGGCCGTGGGGTAATCAGTTTGTTGATCTCCATTCCTGAGGCTGATTTGTGCTGTATAAAGATCACGGGATTGCCTGCTTCACGTGCTTCCCTGATTGCCACCGCAGCCTTCTCTGCTGCTTTTTCAGGCTCAACCAGTTCCGACCTTCCGCCAGGGAAGTAGAAGTCCTGCACGTCGATTACAAGCAATGCATACTCCTTCTGTGCTGCGGCATATTGAAATGCTGCAAGGAAGACAATTGAAAGAATGAAACTCTTCATGGTGGCCGGATAGTTGATTCCTCAAATTTAGTAGCTTTAGCGAGACTATTTTATCCGTTATTATGAAACTCCCCAAAATCCCCCTGCTAGGTAAGGTTGTAATCGCCATTATCCTTGGAATTATTGTCGGACTGTTTGCCCCTGTATGGTTTGCCCGGATCTTTGCAACATTCAACTCGCTGTTTGGCAATTTCCTGTCGTTTATAATCCCGCTCATAATAATCGGGCTCATCACACCGGCCATCGGCGAACTGGGCCGCGGCGCCGGGAGACTACTCGCGTTGACTGCGCTTATAGCTTATCTCTCAACCCTCTTCTCCGGTTTTTTCACCTTCCTGTCATGCCAGGCTGTATTCCCCAAATTACTGTCAGCGGGCATTGATACACAGATACTGAATGGAGCGGAAGAGGTTGTGATAAAGCCGTTCTTTACAATTGAGATGCCCCCGGTGATGGATGTAATGCCGGCACTTATCCTCTCCTTCTGCATAGGGCTTGGCATCACATTCCTGAAAGGCGATACCCTGCAGAAAGCGTTCCAGGAATTCAGGGAGATCATTACAATGATTATTAAAACAATTATTATCCCCTTCCTGCCTCTCTATATTTTCGGCATGTTCCTTTCAATGTCAATTTCGGGCCAGGTATATTCGGTGATAGTTCTATTCCTGAAGGTTATACTTGTGATCTTCATTCTTCACATACTTTTACTGCTTATACAATTTCTGGTTGCAGGCGCCATTGCAGGGCGCAACCCGTTAAAAGCCCTGAAAGGAATGCTGCCGGCATATGCCACCGCATTGGGTACCTCTTCATCTGCAGCTACAATCCCTGTTACTCTTCAGTGTGCTATAAACAACAAGGTGAATCCTGCAATTGCATCTTTCACCGTTCCACTTTGTGCCACAATCCACCTTGCGGGGAGCACGATGAAAATTACAGGATTTGCACTGGCAATCCAGTACTTTTTCGGGATACCGGTTGACCTGCCGGCATTCATCGGTTTTATTTTCATGCTTGGTATAATCATGATTGCTGCTCCTGGTGTTCCCGGGGGAGCCATCATGGCAGCAGTTGGTATCCTGCAGAGCATTCTCGGGTTCAACGAGCAGATGATCGGACTGATGATAACGCTTTATATAGCTATTGACAGCTTCGGAACAGCGTGTAATGTGACAGGCGACGGTGCTATAGCCCTTATAATGGATAAGATTGCGCGAAAGAGCCACTCTGCTGCCTGACGGCAAAAGCTGTGGCTGCAGAGGTGGAGATTCCGCTTCAACTTAGCCCGTGAATAATTGTTTATTCTTCTGAGACAAAAACAGAATCAGAACTGATGAATATCTTCAGATACATTACACTGTCGGTTTTTACCGCAATTTTACTCTCATCATGCAGTAATCTCAGGACTGAGAGAGACAAACCATATGTTATACTGGTCTCCCTGGATGCCTTCAGGTGGGATTATGACTCAATACACGGTACCCCGGTACTTGATGATATTGCCCGAAAGGGGGTTTCCGCCGGACGGTTGATACCCTCGTTCCCGACAAAAACCTTCCCGAACCATTATACAATTGCAACCGGACTGTACCCTGATCATCACGGGCTTGTGAACAACAGCTTCTATGCACCTGATCTTGATCTTGTCTACAGGATCGGTGACCGCGCCATGGTCTCCAACGGAGCGTTTTACGGCGGCGAGCCCGTGTGGGTCACCGCCACGAAGCAGGGGATGAAGACAGCCTCTTTCTACTGGGTGGGATCTGAGGCTCCGGTTCAGGGAATTCAACCCGACTACTGGAAGGCATATGATGAGGAGGTACCATTTGGCGACCGTGTTGACACTGTCCTGAAGTGGCTCTCGCTGCCTGTTAACAGGAGGCCACACCTGGTGACCCTCTATTTCGAGGAGCCAGATGCAGTAAGTCACAGCTACGGCCCGCTCTCGCCTGAAACAGGGGCTATGGTCAGGAGCCTCGACAGCCTCATGGGGGTTCTGCGGACCGGGATTTCCAAACTGCCTCATTCAGGTAAAATCAACCTCATTGTCCTTTCAGACCATGGAATGACTGAAGTTGACGAATTGCGCTACAACTACATCTTTGATACGCTTCCCCAGGCAATGGTTAAAAGGATATATGGCGGCAATCCCGTCTGGGCCATAGAACCGGCCGAAGGGAAACGAGACAGTGTACTCATGCTGCTTAATGTTCAGCGCGGAATGAAAGCGTACAAAAAAGAGGATCTGCCGGCCCAGATGCATTACGGGACTCACCTTCGTATCCCGGAGATTGTGCTTGTTGCCGATCCGGGGTGGACGGCTGGAATCAGACCACAGCCGCGAGGTGATACCAGGGGTGATCACGGCTATGACTGGAGGTGCCCCGACATGCACTCGATCTTCTATGCCGAGGGACCTGCCTTCAAGAAAAACTTCAGCGTTGACACGCTGTATAATGTTGATATTTATAATATTGTAACCAGAGTACTGGATCTTGTGCCGGCCCCGAACGATGGCAATCCGGAGCGGATATCACCTCTCTTAAGATAATCCGGGAAATTGAGCTGACCTCACTTCTGTTGATCCTGATTATATGTCACCCATCGTATGGTCACCGGTGATCAACGAAATCGATGTTCCTTCGGATCTTTTCAAGCCCTGTCCGCTTTACGGGAGATGACCTGAAGATTCTTTTAAACTCGTCCGGTGTAAGGCTGTGCCACTCTTTTCTTGTGAGTGAGGTGACAGGGAAATCAGGGATCAGCTCCTTATCTGTATATGGTACTGCCTTTTTGTTCCAGGGGCACACCTCCTGGCACCGGTCGCAACCGAATATTATCTTTTCAGTTTTACCCCTGAATTCTTCAGGAATGTTGCCGTCATGTTCGATAGTGAGGTAGGCGATGCAACGGCGGGCATCAATTGTTCTGTCACTGCATATTGCGCCGGTCGGGCAAGCCTCCAGGCATAGAGTACACTCACCGCAGCGGTCGCGTGATGTTGCGTTGTCATAAATGAATTCTGCGGTGGTCACTATCTCGCCCAGGAAGAAGAATGAGCCGATATCCTTGTTGATAACGAGGCTGTGTTTGCCGCGCCATCCCAGTCCGGCGCGGATGGCCCATGTCTTTTCGGTAACCGGACCAGCATCACAAAATCCCCGGGTAACAGCATCAGGAACCTCTTTCCTGATTATCTTCTGTACGCGGGTCAGCTTTTCCTCGATTACCTGGTGGTAATCCTTAACCCTTGCATAGCGGCTGACGAAGTAGTTATCCTCACCGGCAGGTGAGTCATTGCTGTAATAGCGTATTCCGGCCACAATAACTGATTTGGCGCCATCGACAAGGGCGGTGATATCGCCCCTTTTGTCGAGGTTTCTCTCAATGAATCCCATTGTGCCGTTTTTTCCGGAAGCTACCCACTCAGCTATGTGGCTGCTGTCTTCATGGTGGGCAGCTGCCTGGGCAATTCCGAAAATATCAAAGCCTTCCATCCGCAGGCTCTCGCGGATTTTCCAGGTCAGTGCTATTTTGCGTGCATCGGTCACGGTACGGATATATGAGTGGTATCAATTACACGTACCGATAAAGGTACGAATTATTAAAGTAATCCCAGCTCCAGCTTAGCCTCGTCGCTAAGCATGCTGCGGTCCCAGGGCGGGGTGAATGTGAGCTTGAGGTCACAGTCTTTAACCCCTTTGATACCGGCAACCTTGTAACTGACCTCTTCAACGAGATCCTCAGCCATAGGGCAGTT
>CAZOHL010000062.1:0-19573 GCA_964579645.1 uncultured Rikenella sp.
GGGATGAGAATTATTCACAGTGGTACAATGACCTGGTGATAAAGGCAGACATGGCTGAAAACTCGGCCGTGCGTGGTTGCATGGTCATCAAGCCTTACGGGTATGCAATATGGGAAAAGATACAGTCTGAGCTTGACCGTATGTTCAAGGCCACAGGCCATGTAAATGCATACTTTCCGCTCTTTATACCGAAATCATTCTTCAGCCGAGAGGCTGCCCATGTGGAAGGATTTGCCAAGGAGTGTGCGGTTGTGACCCATTACAGGCTCAAGAACTCTCCCGATGGCAGGGGCATTGTTGTTGACCCGGATGCCCGCCTGGAGGAGGAACTCATTGTAAGACCCACATCTGAAACGATTATATGGAACACATACAAGGACTGGATCCAGTCATACCGTGATCTGCCGCTGCTTATCAATCAGTGGGCCAATGTAGTAAGATGGGAGATGAGAACGAGGCTTTTCCTTCGTACAACTGAATTCCTGTGGCAGGAGGGCCATACTGCACACGCCACCAGGCAGGAAGCCGAGGAGGAAGCAGTCAGGATACTGAATCTTTATACCGACTTCGTCGAGAATTATATGGGAGTGCCTGTAATCAAAGGAGTTAAGACTGATAGTGAAAAGTTTGCCGGCGCAATCGATACCTATACTATCGAGATGCTGATGCAGGACGGAAAGGCCCTGCAGGGTGGAACAAGCCACTTCCTCGGACAAAATTTTGCAAAGGCATTTGATGTGCAGTTTACAAACCAGGAAGGCAGGCTTGACTATGTCTGGGCAACCTCATGGGGCGTCACCACCCGCCTCATCGGTGCATTGATTATGGCTCACGCTGACAACAACGGTCTTGTGCTGCCGCCGAAGCTGGCTCCGATACAGGTTGTGATAGTTCCCATATACAAAGGGAACGATCAGCTTGACAAAATTTCGGATATCGCCCTTGATCTCAAGAGACAGCTTGAAAAGGCAGGAATATCAGTGAAATATGACAACCGTGATACCCAGAAGCCCGGGTTCAAGTTCGCCGAATACGAACTTAAAGGGGTGCCTGTGAGGCTGGCAATTGGTCCGCGCGATGCGGAGGAAGGAACAGTTGAGGTAGCCCGCCGTGATACACTGACCAAAGAAACAATCAGCCGTGACAACGTCGTCGGGCATGTCATCAGTCTCATGGATGAGATCCAGCAAAACATCTTCAGGAAGGCAGTTGATTTCAGGAACAAGAACACATTCACGGCTGACACATGGGAAGAATTCACCGATATAATCGAAAACAGAGGTGGCTTTGTTCTTGCGCACTGGGACGGCACCGCGGAGACTGAAGAAAAGATAAAGGACCTTACAAAGGCCACAATCAGGGCAATTCCTCTTGACAGTACAGAAGAAATGGGCAAATGCATACTTACCGGCAATCCTTCAAACCGGAGGGTGCTGTTCGCAAGAGCTTACTAGGCAGACTATTACACCGGGCAGGCATTGGTCACTCACGGACAAGCTCCAGTGAGTGACTTATGTTTTAATGACTGCCGGTTGTTTTTGTTTGAAATAAATCCGTAATTTTAGACAGTTGAGCAAATGTACTGTCATGGCGGATGAGATAACACAAAGCAAGGTTCTGATTGTAGACACTCTCAAGGGTAAATCTGTACTCAAACAGAAGGTATTTGACAATACTGCCGTAGCCTTCATGATTGTAAAGGATATCCTGAAGAATCTTGCCCGTGATGTGAACGGTAACCTGAGCGGTATAGACCAGAGGATACGGATGGAATACACTGACAGGAGCAGCTTCGATGCCCAGCTGAAGGTTGCGGCTGATCTTCTGCTGTTCAGCATGCATTCGAACATATTCCAGTTTGACCGCGAGCATCCCGCCTGGAAGACTGCTTACATACAGAAGAACAAGTTCAATGCCTACAGCGGAATAATAAATATTTACAATTTCCTGGCCGACTCATTCAAGTATTCGAGGCTCGACGACCTGGGATATCTTATTGCACGTATCTTCATAAACCATGAGAACCAGTATTTTGTGGAAGGCAAGCGGCAGATGGGAATGCTGTTCACAAATTACGGCAATGAGGCCTTCACCCAGGAATCACTGAAGAAGATTGTTTATACCGCAATAAATTACTCACTTGAATTTGATCTTCTGGTTCCTCCTTATGACACGGTAAAAATTGCTTCCGTTGGCCAGGCAGAATCGAAGATTCAGCATTCCCGGCTGATAACCGGAAAAAGACTCGGGTTCCAGTTTAACTCTGACGATATTCTGGATGACAATTCAAAGCCAAAGTGAAGTCATGCACAATTAAAACAGTCAAATTCGTCCTCATTCCCCTTCTGACGCTGTCTTTCTTTCAGGCCGGCCCTCACGTGGCGGCCCAGGATATAATTGTTCCTGACACGCTTTCAAAAGCCTTCTATGACTCCCTGATGGTAAGAGCCGAAAGACGCAGGCTCACCAGGCTGCTGTATGATATGCTCATAATAACGCCGGCTCCTCCGGGACAGGCGAGGGAAAAGCTGGCCAGCACAAAAGCCTACGAGGCGTACGAGGGTCTTAAAATCAGAAGCATTGAGATCATCAGGCTTGACGCATTCGGGCAGGATATAGACAATCCGCAGGAAAAGAACCCGTCACGTGCTGAAAGACTCATGAACTCCACCTATACGAAGACCAGAAAATTCGTGCTGAACCAGCACCTCCTCTTCAAACCGGGTGACACCATATCTTCACTTGAGCTGTCTGACAATGAACGCCTTCTCAGGGAACTTCCATATATAGATGATTCGCGAATAACGGTCGTGCCGGCAGACAGCAATTATGCCGATATTGCAGTTGTTGTGCGTGAAAAGTACCCGGTTGGCGCCAATATTAGAATTGATGACATCAGGAGCGGCAGAATAGGTCTATATACAAGGAATTTCATAGGTATGGGACATGAACTGGAGATAAGTTCACCCTATGACTATAATGAATATAACACACCGGGAATAGGTCTCCGCTATTCAATCAACAACATTGCCCGCTCCTTCTCTGACCTTAATATACATCTTTCAGACGGACTGGGTACCACCAACATGGGAGGAGTCTTCAGCAGAGATTTCGTGACTTCAGAAACCAGATATGCATGGTCAGGCTCCGTTATTTTCACCAGTACCAATGAAGGCATTGATACAATGGCCGTTCCGGCTCCTTTAAGGTTCACCAGGCAGGACTACTGGTTAGCAAGGTCATTCATGCTTGACAGGAGCAGTGTAACGAGGCTGATTGTCTCTGGGAGGTATATGCACAACAATGTGTTCAGGAGACCCGATATAGATGATTTCTCGTACTACCGGTTTCAAAACTACCAATCACTTACCGGAAGTCTTACAGTCACATCTCAGCGATTCATAAATACTTCACTGATATACAGTTACGGTCGCACTGAGGACATTCCATACGGGTACATGGCAGAACTGTTATGGGGTCGTGAAAAAAATGAATTCAAGTTGAGAAACTATGCAGGAAGTAATCTTGCGTACGGAAATTTTTTTACGGGGGTGGGGTATCTCTACGCCGGCCTCGGTGTATCAGCTTTTTACAACGATGGGCACACCGAGCAGGGTCTGTTTCAGGGAAGCATCCGGTATTTCACCCCCCTGGTCCGGCTGGGACGGTCGAGGGTGCGTACTTTTCTTAACGTTAAATACAGCAGGGGCTTCAACAGGTACTCCGATGAATGCCTTTATTTCAGGGATGACGGTCTGATACGGGGTTTCCGCAATGACTCCCTGAGCGGAAACACCCGCATTGCACTCTCACTTGAACCGGTTCTCTTCATAAATAAACCGGTTATAGGATTCCGGTTTGCTGTCTTTGCCTTTGCCGATGCAGGTTTATTGTCAAGGGGTCAGCCTATGGGAGAAGACTATTATACCGTACTTGCACTGGGGGCAGGTGTCAGGATAAGAAATGACCAGCTTGTGCTTAATACCCTGCAACTGAGGATAGCATGGTATCCTCACTCTCCTCCGTGGTCAGAAAGCCAGATGATGACAGTCAACAGCCTCACCCGCCTCAGGCCTCCGCGATTTGAACCTGATCCGCCCGGGCTTGTTCCCTATCTTTGAGCCGTTGCCCCTTCTTTTTCAATACGCCCACGGCCTTTTCCCCCATACCAGGTCACAATTGACTTGATGATTTTTAACTTTGCAGAAAGCAGGTGGATATGCTCAGCAGATTTCTGGAATTTTCTGAAAATGAAAAACTCTTCACCAGGGGAAGCAGGCTTCTGCTTGCTGTAAGCGGAGGGATAGACTCGATGGTGATGGCATGGCTTTTCAGAGAGGCAGGCATAGAGCACTCAATTGCCCACTGCAACTTTTCGCTCAGGGGAGATGAATCAGACGGAGATGAGGAATTCGTGGCCTCATATGCCCGCTCCAACACCATTCCCTTCTGCCATTCGAGGTTCGATACACTTTCGTATGCTGCCGCCCGCAAGGTCTCCGTACAAATGGCAGCGAGAGAACTGCGGTACGACTGGTTCAGGTCACTCATCCGCTCAGAAAACTTCGATGCCGTGGCTGTCGCACACAACCTGAATGACAATGTGGAAACCTTCCTTATCAACCTGTCCAGGGGAACGGGTCTCAACGGGCTGACAGGCATGAGTCCTCATACCGGCGATATAATCAGGCCCCTGCTCTTTGCAACCAGGGAGGAAATCTCATCCTTTGCTGCCGGCAAGGGTATAGTTTTCAGGGAAGACCGTTCGAATGCAGAGGTGAAATACATCCGTAACAGGATCAGACACAGGGTTATACCAGAGATGGAGAAGGTTAATCCAGGCATCCTTCAGGCGGTGACTGATACAATGAAACACCTCTCCTCCGCGTCAGTCATTTTTGAGATGTACCTTTCACAGGTTTCCGAAAAGATATTCAGCACTTCCGGTGACACCACAATAGTTGATATCAGCGATCTTACCGGGTTGCATCCGCTGGAACCGCACATATTCGGGCTTTTCCGCCCTTACGGACTTTCTCCGAAACAGATTGAGGAGGTCATTTCGCTTCTTCGGTCCGCTACAGGCAAGTCGGTTTATACAGCCACCCACAGGCTTCTTAACGACAGGGGGCGGATAGTAATCACACGAAGGGAAGCAGAGGTTCCGGCCGGGTACACATTCAACTCAGTTGACGAGATAAGGATTTCGGGTCTTTTCAGTGCCGTAAGGATCACAGAAATGTCTGATTATGTGCTTTCTGCCTCTCACCTGACTGCATCACTCGATCTTGACCGGGTGACTTTTCCGGTCACTGTGAGACACTGGGAGCCTGGCGACAGGTTCATGCCACTGGGAATGAAGCAGATGAAGAAGATCAGTGATTTTCTGACAGATATTAAAGTGCCGGCTACAAAGAAGGAACAGGCCTTGCTCCTTCTTACAGGCAGTGATGTCATGTGGGTAATGGGTTACCGGATAGATGACCGGTTCAGGGTCAGAAGCGAGACCGGGAGGATCCTGGTGCTTACTCTCTAAAGATGTCAAAGGTCTTTAACCAAGTCTTTCCAGGCGGTCTCTCATCCCGTTTATTCCCCTGTCGATCATCAGCAGGTCAGCCAGGCCAATAGCAACGGCTGATTCCAGGATAACAGGTATTCGCCTGGCGATGCATGCATCATGCCTGCCGGTAATCTCCAGGTCAGTCATCTCTCCGGTTGCCTTGTCAAAAGTCTTCTGGGTAACGCCCGTGCTTGCAGCCGGTTTGACGGAGACTCTCATGATAAGGTCATTTCCATTGGTTATTCCTCCGTTGATACCACCGGCATTGTTGGTGGATGTCTTTCCCCTTGCATCGATAAACGGGTCATTATTAAGGGAACCATAGCTCCTCGAAGAAGCGAATCCTGCTCCGAACTCCACCCCGTTAACCGCCGGTATTCCAAAGGCAATCATTCCAAGTGCGGCCTCCACGGACATGAAAGAGGGTTCCCCGATCCCCTTCGGGACATTTTTAACCACACACTCCACGACGCCACCCACGGTGTCATTGGTTTCCATCGCCCTAGCTATTGCTGATGCGGTATCCTTATCCCCTCCTGCCTCCACAAGGGAAGCAGTTATAATTGCCGGTGAAAGTATCTTGCGGGCAAAGTAACCGGCAGCGACTATACCCCAGGTAAGGCGGCCTGAAAAATGGCCTCCTCCGCGCATGTCGCTGAAGCCTTTGTATTTGAACCCGGCAGTGAAATCAGCATGTCCGGGACGGGGTATGCTTGTGAACTGCTCATAGTCACCCGGGCGGAAGTCATTGTTGCGTGTGCATATCACCAGCGGTGCGCCGGTGGTATAATCATTGAAAATACCGCTGATCACCTCAGGTTCGTCAGTTTCCCTGCGTGTGGTGGTGCCCGGCAGCAATCCCTTTCTCCTTGAGAGGTCTGCCATTAGCTCCTCGCGCCAGAATGGAAGACCTGCAGGGCAGCCATCAATCACCACCCCTACTGCCGGTCCGTGTGATTCTCCGAAGATTGATACCCTGAAAATTGTGCCTATCGTATTCATTTTCCAAGTTATAGTTACTGACTTTGACTTTCCTTTTCGTTATAATAGCTGACGAATTGCTCCAATTCACTTATTGAAATTCTTCTGATAACTGCGCGGCCCACAGATCTGAGCAAGACGAAATTCACCGAGCCCGACTCACTTTTCTTGTCTCTCGAGATCATTCTGACCACCTCTGCAGGAAGCTGATGGGCGGTCAGCAGGCCGGCATCTTCCAATGCCCCCTGCATCAGGATGAGTTCAGTATGGGCCATTTCTCCCTTCCATGCTGACAATTCCGCAGCAACTGTCATTCCCCTTGCAACTGCCAGCCCGTGAGGTATCCCGTAATGAGTCTCAATTACATGGCCGAATGTGTGGCCGAAATTCAGGATTCTCCTCTGTCCTTTCTCAAGCGGGTCACGTCTTACCACTCCGGCCTTTATCCTGGCAGCCCTGAGGATCAGGCTAGCGGCAACAGCCATATCGCCTTCCATGATCTGTCCGGCTGAAGCCGAAATATCAAAGAAGAGATTCCTGTCACGGATTATGGCATGCTTGAAAAGTTCCCCCATTCCTGATCTCATTTCTGTCTCGGGCAGCGTGGTCAGCATTGCATGGTCGCAAAGAACGAACTCAGGCTGCCGGAAAGTGCCGATTGTGTTCTTGTACTCTCCCAGGTTCACGCCGGTCTTTCCACCAATGCTTGCATCCACCTGAGAAAGCAGCGTAGTGGAAACAAATGCATGCCTCACCCCTCTCATATAAACCGAGGCCACCATTCCTGCAATGTCACAAACCACTCCTCCGCCAAACCCAAGTACAAATGCTGAACGGTCAGCACCTGCCCTGATCATCTGTCCGCATATCTCCTCCACTACCCGAAGCGTTTTACTATTCTCACCTGCCTCAATTGCAATAACCTCTCCCGGAGGAAACTTTTTTCCGTGAAACTTCTGCACATTGCGGTCAGTTATAATAAAGAGTCCCTTCTGCGGCAGCAGAGTGCGAATATCATCCACAGTTCCCCCAAGTATAATGAGGGAATCTCCTTCAGGGCTGTTTATTTTGATCCGGTTCATTCCGGCACAAAATAAAAAACAGAACCGGTACTTAACATGATTTTATTCAGAAAGTGGTACTTTTTCGGCGAAAAAATAAAAAACAGTACATTCAACCACTGAAACAGAAGAGAAAAGTGAGGATTGCCGAGAGATACGAAAATGTTCTGCGATGGTTTGAGATGTATATGCCAGCAGCCGATACTGAGCTCGAGTACAGTGATCCGTTCCAGCTTATTGTGGCGGTGATACTCTCAGCCCAGTGTACTGACAGGAGGGTGAACCTGATCACTCCGGCTCTTTTTGAGCATTTTCCGGATGCAAAATCAATGGCCATAGCATCGCATGAAGAGATATTCGGGCTGATAAAGAGCTGTTCTTATCCGAATAACAAGGCGAAGCATCTGAAGGGGATGGCAGAGATGATCGTGAGCCGGTTCGGTGGCAAGGTACCATCAACCCGTGAGGAGCTGACAATGTTGCCCGGTGTGGGAAGGAAAACTGCAAACGTTATTGCATCGGTAGTATGGAACAGTCCGGTAATTGCCGTCGATACTCATGTTTTCCGGGTTGCCCGGAGACTGGGGCTGACTCCCGGGGCAAAGAGCCCGCTTGATGTGGAACTGAAGCTGACACGCGAGATATCTGAAGAATTAAGGCCAAGGGCACATCACTGGCTGCTGCTTCACGGACGCTATACATGCACTGCCCGAAAACCAGGGTGCAGGGAATGCGGATTGAAACCGTGGTGTGCCTGGTATGCTTCCCAAACAGGAAAATAAGTTAACGGGGATCTCCGTTCTATATCATACATATATGAGTAAATTTGTTCAATCGGACAGCTATTCCCCGTTTAATGTATTCACAAGACATCCAGATGGAAAAGAGAAAAGAGCCAGTCAATGAACCGGAACATTCCACGGAGTACCTGACCTCTCTCAGACATCTTGCAGAAATTCCCGAGCTGGCTTTCAACAGTACCAACCAGCTTATCACCCTTAGTAACCTCGAGACACAGAAGTACATAGAGGTTAACCAGGCGTTTCTCGAAACCACCGGTTACCGGAAGGATGAGATCATCGGCAAAACCTCCGATGACATCCAGCTATATGTCGATCTGATACAGAGCCGAAAGTACATGAGGCTCCTCTCGAGGCTGAAGAAGGTGAGTGACCTCGAGATCAAACTGCGTATGCGTTCAGGCGATGAACGAACGTTCCTCTTCAGTGCCCGTACAATCTTCCTGGGCGATGAGGTATTCCTGATAACATACTATAATGACATAAGTGCGCTGAACGGCGGCTTTGCAAGGGCTGAATCAGAAAAGATCCTGAGAGAAATTTTCGACTCCATGAGCAGCTATGCGGTTATCCTCAGGAGGGAGGGAGATACCAAACATTTCATTATTGACTTCAATTACAGGGCTGAGGATGTGGAGCAACTTGACCGCAAGGATGTCCTTGGCAAGGAGATAGGTGAGACACCCTTTGCCAGGAACAAGGCATTCCTTTCACTCCTTGACAACCTCGAATCAAGCCACCGTCCTTACAAGACACCCGTATCTCCTGATGGCAGTGACGACTCAGGTTTCTATATCGGGCTGCTGTTGTCATCGGGTGACATTCTTGTCACCTGGGAAGCCGGCAAAGCTCAGAAGGAAAGGGAAAGTGAGATACTCAAGCAGGGAATTGTCTTTGAAACATTTGCCGAATTGCTCCCTGAAATGATCATGGAGATAGACACCAGGGGACATGTTACCTTTATGAACACCCAGGGTATGATGACACTGGGATTCGACAACAATGACCTTACGAAGGGTGTAACCCTGGCCTCGCTGTTCATGCCTGACGATCTTGACAGGCTGATGAGGGAACTCTCTTCCCTGACAAGTCCCGGCCAGATCACTTTTGATGAATATGTACTGGCAAACAAACTGAAAAGGAAAGTGTCGGTACTTTTTCATGCTGGTCCCATAATCATCAGGAACAGGGTGACCGGGTACAGGTGTGTCCTCACCGATGTAAGCAAACACAAGGAGTATGAACAGACGCTCTCGAACGAAAAGGCTCTCCTGGAGCATCTGATTGACGCCGCTCCGGAAGCCATCGTGCTTACTGACTTTGACGGTCGGATTATACGTATAAATCAGGGTTTTACGCAACTCTTCGGCTATGAAGCCGATGAGGCCATGAACAGGATGATCGATGACCTCGTTGTCCCGGAAGAGCTTCGCGAAGAAGCGGTAAAGATTGACGAGACAGCTCTTGCCAGCGGGACCGGGTACCTTGAAACCATCAGGAAAGACAAGCACGGAAACAGGATAAATGTTTCACTGATTGCCTCGTCGGTAATATCCAATGAAAGGACAATTGCCTTCCTGGGTATATACCGCGACATCTCAAGGGAGATAAAGAGCAGGCTGATGCAGGAGATTCAGTACAACATCTCCACAGTGGCGATGCAGGACTCTGACATCTTCGATATTTATCCCACCATTGTAAAGGAAATCGGTAAGCTCTGGAATGTAAACAACTTCTTCATTGCACTTTACAACCGGGAGAAGGATACTCTTACCTTCCCCTTCTTTGCAGATGAGAGAGACCATTTTCAGGAGACGGCTGCAAGGAACACCCTTACCGGATGGGTCATCAGGAACAACAAGGCCGTCCTGCTCGATGAAAATGACATCCTTATGATTGAGAAAACCGGCGCCATCAGCCTTGTAGGTTCTCCGTGCAAGATCTGGATGGGTGTGCCGCTCAGGATGGACGACGTGGTGATAGGCGCCATCTGCCTGCAGGATTATAAGAAGATTGACGCCTTCACCAATGAAGACCTGCAGGTTTTTGAGTTCATTGCAAACCAGATAGTTCTTACACTGCAGCGTCGCCGGATGCTTGACAATCTGATCACCGCCCGCAAGAGGGCTGAGGAAGCAGCATTTTCCAAGCAGCAGTTCATGTCAACAATGAGCCATGAAATTCGTACTCCGCTGAATGAGGTGATTGGTATTACAAACCTGCTGTGGCAGAGTGATCCGCGTGAAGACCAGATGGACTACATAAATACATTGCGATTCTCTGCCAACCACCTGCTCTCCCTTGTCAATGACATACTCGATTACAACAAGATGGAGGCCGGAAAGATCGTCTTCGAAAAGACCGAGTTTGATCTGACCTCAATGCTTGAAGAGATAAAGAGGTCATACAGCCACCGGGCACTCGAAAAAGGAATTAACTTCACCCTGGAGAAAAGTCCGGATCTGCCGGTTACCCTCATCGGTGACCCTATCAGGCTTAACCAGATACTCTCCAACCTGCTTTCAAATGCCATGAAATTCACCTCACAGGGAGGCGTGACACTGAGGGGTTCGGTAAAGAACCGTATTGAGGGCAGGGCCGTGATTGAATTTCAGGTTGCCGATACCGGCATCGGGATACCCCGCGAGAAGCAGGAAGAGATTTTTGAAAGCTATGCCCAGGCATCGTCTGACACCACCCGCAAGTATGGAGGCACAGGACTGGGGCTGGCAATCTGTAAGAGGTTGGTTGATCTTCAGGGTGGCACGATTGGCGTGACCAGCGAGCCTGATAAGGGTTCGGTTTTCACTTTCTCAATCGAATACAACCTGCCGGCCGCCGAACCCAAATCAGCTGAACGGGGAAGCACCGCTGACAGCATGAAAGCCCTTACAGGCAAGAGGATTCTCGTTGCCGAAGACAACAAGATAAACTTCTTTGTTGCGAATAAGTTCCTTGAGAGCTGGGGAGTTAAGGTCACGCATGTGGAAAACGGAGCGCTGGCGCTGGAAGAGATAAGGAAGCATGAATTCGACCTCATCCTGATGGACCTTCACATGCCAGTCATGGACGGCATTGAGGCTACCAGGATCATAAGGAGCTCGACTGACAGAAAGATAAGCCAGATACCTATTGTGGCTCTTACCGCTGCTGTTATGTCAGAGGCTCATGACAAGATCGAGAATCTGGCCATAAATGATTACGTGCTCAAGCCCTTTAAGCCCAAGGACCTGTATGACCGCATTCTGAAGAATTCAAGATAGGCGCTTCAAATGCGCCTTTTTTTATCTGATACAGTACCTGGCGAGATAGTCTGTTGCCTCCTTCACTCCAAGGCTTCTGGCCTTGCGCAGGTAATAGCACGCATCATCACTCCTGCCGCTGTTTATGAGTGCAATTCCCAGGTTAAGGTTCACTGCACCATTGTCAGGGTCCAGGTCAAGACTCATCGTATAATCATCTGCAGCCCTGTCCCAGGTACGTGATGCCAGCCATGCATCACCTCTTAACCGGAATGCTGAGGCTTCACCCGGATGCTTGTCAACATTCTCATTAAGGTACGGGAGCGCCTCGTAGATTGCCCCCTCTTCCGCATAGGTTATTCCAATAAGCCCTAGTGCCTCCGTATTGTCCGGATCTATGGAGATATATCTCTGCATCTCCTTTTTTGCAGCCTCACGGTCACCTGACCTGATCAGCATGCGTGCCTTTTTCAACAGCAGTGACGGATCAGGGTAACGGGCATTGATCAGCCTGTCATATGCAGCTGCGGCTGCGTATGCGCTTCCCTCACCTTCACGGGCCTCGGCAAGTGTAAACAACCATTTTGCCGGTGAGTTGCTGTCGCGGGTAATTGCATCAAGGATTTCTGCTGCCTCCTGATACCTGCCGTTGCTCATGAGCAAGCGGGCATTGCAGTATTCGGTAACCGGTTTTTCAGGATACAGGGATGCCAGCTCGGCATAGGCCCCGGCAGCCATGTCAGTGCGCCCGGATTTCAGGTAATATTCTATCTCCCAGCTCTTCCTCTCATCTCCTCTGTACCAGTCCTTCTTCCAGAGTGCCCTCCACTCAGGCGATGAGGAGATGGATCTGAAAGAAGAGTCGAGCATTATCTCCGGTTCACTTTTTCTGAGGGGTGATTTAAGGTGGCCCTCAAGCAATGAGACAGCAGCCTTTACGTCGCCTCCGGCAGCAGCACAGGTGGCAAGACCATAGAGCCCTGATCCCTGGCTCAGATTCTCCGCCCTCATAAAGTCGGCCTTTGCCTCCCCGATCATCATGGCTCTCAGGTAGATGCCACCTCTGACTGTCAGCAGGGCCGGATCACCGTTTATATCATCGGTGCCGGTCAGCAGCGCAGCAGCCTCTTCTGCGTCTCCCCTGTCAGCGAGCGTAATTGCCCTGAGGAGAGTCTCATAGCCAGACTGGCCTGACAGGAACTGTGAGATCAGGAAAACAGTCAGGCAGAAAAGTATTTTTCTCATTGTTCTCATTTTTTTCCTTCAATAATTCCGGGACCGGCACCCTTTTCGGCAAAGACATGGATGAAGCCGCTGAGGTGAAACTGTTCCAGCCCGCTGATCCTTCTCTCAAACACCTCACAGTCATAGTAATAAACACCAGTGGGCACCACTTTTCCCTTATAGGTTCCGTCCCAGTTGAGCCTGGGTTCCTGGGTGGTGAACACCAAGACGCCGGCCCTGTTGAAGAGCCTGAACTCAACCTTCTCAACAAGTGCGGAGGTCTTGGCCAGAAGCCAGTCATTGAAATCGTCACCATTCGGCGTGAATACGTTAGGTATCTCGTAGAAGTTGCAGGAGTCAACGCATACCATTGTTGACAAGGGACTCTCGTTCCCGATAAGGTCAAATGTCGAGATGGCATAGCAACCAGCAACATAGTCAGGAAGCGAATGAATATACTTCCTCGCATCCCTGTCATTAATTGTAATCAGGAGTGACAGATCCTCCTCCGAGGTCTGCTTGTAATAAAGTTTGTATCCTGCAACATCATCAAGGCAGAGAGGATCTGCAATTGTCCATCTGACTGTATTATAAAGGCTGTCACACTGTGACGACACCGTCAGTGCCGGGGTGCATGGCGGTTCATTGTCAACCGGTACGGCGCATGCACGCTGTGAGAAGTTAACCAGGTTCTTCGGGGTACCGTCACCCTGGTATCCACCGCTGGATACAACATAGTAACAATATTCATTGCCATTTATTAGGCCGTTGTCAGTAAAGGTAACCTGGTTTGTGGAACCCACCGGTTCCCATGTCGACCCATTATACCTGAAGAACTCATAGGAGGTGTTGATCCATGGCACATTGCGGGTCAATTCGAAGCGAACCTTCCTGTCCCCGGGAAGGGCTCTGAGGAATAGTGACGAGGCTATACCCGGATCACCGATGAGGAACCTGTTGCCCGGGGCATTGTTATAGAACTCAACTTTGTAAATCCATCCTTTATCAAGAGTGTTGATCAGGGTATCAATATATACTGTATCATTCAGGTCTGACGTAGGAAGGGTATGGATAAGCTGCCATGATGTGCCTGCTATCCCTTCAGCCCGATAGATAAGATATTCGTAGGGTCCGTTTGCCGGGATTGTATCGAGACGGGTTGGTTTCTGCCATGCGAGGGTCAGTGATCCGTTCACCGGATGGGTATTGCGTACTGAAACATTTGTGATAAGGGGGATACCTGTAATCAGTGAAGTGACTACCTCTTCAGATGGTTTGCTTTCCGTACCATTCGGATAAACTGCGACAATCCTGTATGCATATTCGGTTCCGGCCTCAAGGGAGTTGTCTGAATCGGTATAGCTTACGGCAGCGGGTCCATCCGCATAACCTACCTTGATGAAGCCGGCCGATGGAGGTATACCGTCAAAGCACGGATCAATTTCAAGGTCGGAAGCACCCTCGCGCCGGTAGATACTAAATCCCGCAACCTGGTCAGTGACATAGCTATTCCAGGAAAGCTGCACCACCTTACCCTGCGGCACAGCTGACAGCAGTACGGGTGAAGGTCCCAGCACCTTTATGCTCATATTGTCAATATCAACCAGCTGCAACTCCCTGTTGGAGTCCTCTGCCTTAATTATAATGTCATAAGGCTGATGTCTCACCGCAGCGTGGCACGGTGTCCAGCTGAGACGGGCTGTGGTCTGGCCGGCAATGCGTGACAGAGTGGTGAAAGCGGCAGGACAGTCAGCGGAGGAAAATATGCCGGAGGTTGCAAGAAGCGTCACCGAATCAAGGTCGGCATCGGTGGCCTGTATATCAAGGGTAACCAACTGGCCTGCCTCGACGCACAGATCAGTAAGCTGTGAGGTTACCGGCGGCTTGTTGTCTGTCTCGTACACCTCTATCTGCATGTCACGGACCACCACACCGATCTTGATACCTCCGCGCCATTCCTGTATCTCCATGGCAACATTGTATATCCCGATTGCGGTAGGTGCATCCCAGACCAGGTCGCCTGAAATGGAATCGACATAAAACTTTCTCGAGGCGGGAGGCAGGGTGTAGTTCTGAATAGGTTTGCCATCCTCCCTGGTACAGACTGTGAGCTTGTACGAGAGACTGTCACCGTCAGGATCAAAGGCAGCAGGATTGTGAATGAATATCTGCCCCAGGGCAGCCTTGTCATAGGGAGGGTTAAGTAGCACGGGAGTGCTGTTCCTGCCAACGGCTGTATTTACTATCAGTATTGTGGAAATCGAGAACACGACGTTCACCGAATTGGGTATATTTTCCACTCCGAAGTTCCGGTTCGGGTCCTGCACCACAATCCTGTATACCCCCGGTCCCGGATAGGTATGTTCTTCCACATAGACGTTCTTCTTGTAGTTGTTCGGCAGGAAAGTCTCCGTATCCCTGGCCACAATAGTAATTGAATTGTCACCCCATTCCACGTCAAGTGTTGGCCTGTCGGCCTTGCTGAGTGTATATGTAAATGTGGTCACTGTAACCTCAAAGGTGAGGTCCGATATCTGTCTGTAAGTTATCTCCCCGGCCCTGTTGTGTGTTGCTGTGACACTGTAAGTCACAGGCAGCAGCATTAACAGTGCACATAAAAGTCGTCTTCTCATCTCACTCAGTTTCATTTCACAAGATAGCTCTTCATTGTATCAGTTGCTGTGAACCTGTAACCCTCTTCAATCCCTCCGCAGCTGAAGAGGAGCATATTTGCCTGGTCTTCATACAATCTGGTCATGATACGATTTATCACAGCTACGTTTTTTACACCTTTTTTACCTTTTGCCAGGAGGGTGAAGCGGTGTTCCAGACCGTCGACCTCGGCAGAAATCAGTTCAGTCTGCAGGGTTTTCCCGTCCTCTATGATCATCACTCTGTCAGAAAGGTAGAGGGAATACCTCTCGTCCCGGGTGCCGGAAATATCGGTGCCATTGCTCAAACCAAGCTTAATGTCAGCCTCCAGATCGTCACTCCAGACCTTAACAAAGACAGACCATACCCTGTTCACCCTGTCATAATCTATACCAGTAAGTGATACATGAACAGGGTGGATCAGGAGGAGGAGTGTGAGCGCTATTGTCTTCATGCCTGCACAGATATGATTGCAGCAAAAATCAAGCCATCAGATCATGTTCGGTCACTCCCGCCCTCTCCCTCAGATAGTCAATCGTGCCCACCTCAATGAATGAGAATCCGGTTCCCCGTGAAAAGTTGCCGGCAAGGACAACAATTATATCGCTGTCTTTCATGCTGTAGTTCTTCAGAAGCTCTCTGACCGAGACATGAATGAACTCATCAACTGTCATCTTCTTTTCAATAAAGATCGGAATCACGCCGTATGAAAGTGCGAGTTCCCGCATTGTACGATGTGAGTAACAATGTGAAATGACCGGATTAATGCCTCTGAAAGCAGCCATGTTTCTGATAGCGGTGCCGTTTACGGTGTCAGCGAGGATGGCTCTGGCCTTTATTCTTATCGAGGTTTTCACGGCCACTTTTGCCAGGTAGGCTGATACCGGCCCGCTAAGTGTCCCGGCGGGCATTTCTAAATACTGATCCTTCTCCCTTTCCGTTTCGGAGGCTATGCGGGTCATTGTTCTGACCGCCTCAACCGGGTACTTTCCGGCTGCAGTCTCTCCGCTTAACATCAGGGCGTCAGTCTGGCTGTAGACAGCGTTGGCCACATCACTCACCTCTGCCCTTGTGGGCCTGGGATTCTGGATCATCGAGTGCAGCATCTGCGTGGCTACAATTACCGGCTTGCGCTTTTCAATGCACCTGGCAATTATGTTTCGCTGTATTCCGGGTATCCGCTCAAAGGGAACCTCGATGGCAAGATCACCCCTGGCAACCATGATCCCGTAGGAGTGATCCATTATTTCAGCCAGATTATCAACCCCCTGCTGATTTTCGATCTTGGCGATGATCTTTATCGCACTCGAACGTTTGTCAAGGAGACGCTGTACTGCCATCACATCCTCCTTTGACCTGACGAATGAATGCGCGATGAATTCGATGTCAAGCTCAACTGCAAGGTCAATGAAACCGAGGTCACGTTCACTCACGGAAGGAAGGTTAATCCTTACCTGCGGAATGTTGACAGTCTTCCGTGAACCCAGAATACCATCATTCTCAATCCTTCCGGTAAGTGTCTTTCCCTCACGTCCGGTTATCTTTATCTCAAGTTCGCCGTCATCAATAAGAATAACAGCTCCTTCCGGAACATACTTCGCTATATCACAGTAGTTTACATTTATTACCCCGTGAGTGGTCAAAGCTGAAGCATTGCCGGCGACTTTGACAGTCTCACCCTTGAGGAATTTCAGTGGTTCGTTACATGAGGTGGTTCTTATTTCAGGTCCTTTGGTGTCAAGCAGTATTGCAATCTGGTCAGATATGCTCCTGACATTGCCAACAATCTTCCTTACACCTTCGGTATCAAGGTGGGCTGAATTGACCCTCACCACATCCATACCAGCCTCATGGAGCTTTCGGAGAAAAGCGGGCTCGCAGTTCCTGTCGGAAATTGTTGCTACTATCTTGGTTCTCTTCTTTAGCAGGCTCTTTGCCATAGTCAGCTTATTTATTCAGAATTTCGAGGAGAGCTTCCACCGCCAGCCTGTAGCCGTCAGTTCCCAGCCCCATTATGGTCCCGCGGCAGTACCGCCCCGTGAGGCTTGCATGGCGGAAATCCTCTCTTGCAAGGAGGTTTGAGATATGTACCTCGATTACCGGTATGCCGGTTGCTGCAATTGCATCAGCGATGGCTACTGAGGTGTGGGTATATCCGCCGGGGTTTATGATAACGCCGTCAGAGCTGCTGCTTTCCTCCTGCATTATGTTTACCAACTCTCCCTCGACGTTTGACTGGAAGTAACTGAAAGTGACCCGGGGATAACGCTGCCGGAGAGCTTCAAGAACTTTGTCAAATCCTTGCTCCCCATAGATGGCCGGCTCCCTCCTTCCGAGAAGGTTCAGGTTGGGCCCGTTTATTATTGCTATTTTCATTTCCTCTTCAGGGCAGATGGCTTGTGCCAACAGTACAAAAATAAAGAAATGAGCGGATTTAAGATCGTTATATGATATAACTTTGGATGCATCAACATGAGCCTATGACTATTTCATGGACAGATGCCATCAGGGGTTTCGGCAGGTATCTCAGGATTGAGCGTTCGCTTTCGCCGAACAGTGTTGCTGCCTACATGGCTGATGTACGACGGTTGCGCGACTGGGTGGCATCAAACCGGCCGGGGAAGGAGCCGTCCGCGCTCACCTACAGTGATCTGAGTGATTTCGTGGCTTATATTGCGAAAAAGGACGATGCAGTACGGACCCAGGCAAGGGTCATATCAGGTATCAGGTCATTCTGCAGGTATCTGCTCATTGAGAGTCTCATAACCGATGATCCGTCAGCCCTGCTGGAGTTGCCGCGGACAGGAATGAAACTTCCGGAGGTGCTGTCAGTGGAAGAGATAGACAGTATGGTTGCCTCTATAGACCTGAGTGAACCGGCAGGACACAGAAACCGGGCAATTATTGAAACGATGTACGGTTGTGGACTGAGGGTATCCGAACTGGTTAACATGCGCCTTACTGACATTCACCGTGGTGAGGGTTTCGTAAGCGTCACCGGCAAGGGCAACAAGCAGCGGCTTGTACCGATAGGCAGCGTAACGCTGAGGGAAATAGACAATTACATGGAACGCAGGATTATGATGCCGGCCATAATTGATGCCAACATACTCTTTCTTAACAGGAGGGGGAGGAAGCTGACCCGTGTGATGGTGTTCAACATCGTCAGGGAGAGTGCCGTTGCTGCGGGTATAACGAAAATAATCAGCCCGCACACCCTTCGCCACTCCTTTGCAACACACCTGATTGAGGGAGGCGCTGATCTCCGCGCCGTCCAGGAAATGCTGGGGCACGAATCAATAACAACCACAGAGATTTATACACATATTGACCGCAGCTACCTGCGTGACACGGTATTGATGTATCATCCGCGGGCCCGTCACAAGCAGGAATAGCCCACTGCAGGGTGCTGTCAGCAATGCCGTGACAATAAGTGATAAGGGATATTTCTTTATTATCTTGTTTTTATTACCTTTGCGCTTCGAAAAAAAGAAGATTATTAATAATTAACCAGATCGAATATGTCAAAAGTTAAGCGCGTTTATTCCTTCGGAAACAAGACAGCCGAGGGTAAGGCAGATATGAAAAACCTGCTTGGCGGCAAGGGAGCCAACCTGGCTGAGATGTGCCTCCTTGGCCTTCCGGTTCCTGCCGGATTCACAATCACCACTGATGTATGCACGGAGTATTATCAGAACAATACCCAGCTTCCGGCTGAGCTTATGCCTGAGGTATGGGAAGCGATGAAGAAGACCGAGCAGGCGATGGGTATGAAATACGGTGACAGGGAAAATGCACTTCTCGTCTCATGCCGTTCCGGAGCCCGCAGCTCCATGCCCGGCATGATGGACACCGTCCTCAACATAGGCCTCTGCTCTGAGACAATCCCCGGCCTTATCAGGAAGACTGGAAATCCCCGTTTCGTATGGGATTCATACCGCCGCCTGATAATGATGTACGCAGACGTGGTTATGGAAAAGGCTGAAGGTATCGAGCCCTCAGACGGCAAGGGTATCCGCAAGCAGCTTGACGAGATGCTTGACGAATTCAAGC
>CAZOHL010000063.1:0-19376 GCA_964579645.1 uncultured Rikenella sp.
AGTTCGAGTCTCGTTTCCCGCTCAGAAAACAGGGGTGCTTCAGAAGATGGAGCACCTTTTTTGTTTTTATGAGGTGCCCCTGGCACGGGCACTTCTCCGTTATATGAGAAACGCCCTATTAGGGCGTCTCTGGTTTTGTGCCGACAAACCCTTCCGGGTGCCGGTATATGGTGAATCAGCAGGCAGCTATTTCACCGGGCCCCATTCAATAAGAACCCCGTCTCTGAAATAGAGATATGACCTTGAATAAATCCATTCTTCGTCAACGCTGCTGTCTACGTACATGCGGTTGATCTGTTTCGGCTTACCCCAGCTGTCGCGTGCCATATCCGAGGTTATTCCCTTCCAGACCTTATGCTGGTAAAGCTTTAAACCAAGGTCTGCTCCGTACTTTTCAGACAGCGCCTGGTAACGGTCGGTGGGTATCTGCCTTGCCTGGACATCAGCAACTGGCTGCACCGGTGCAGCTTCCTGTACCGGTTGTACTGCGGGCTGAGTGGTTGTAACAACCGGTAATGCCGCCGTAAGCCTGTCAGATTTAACATATCCCTGCACGTCGCCAAGACGGATAAGTGTAAAGGCAGTATCAGCGCTGACTGCCTCAACTACAGTACCGTCAGGTATTATTTGAATCACCGAAGTGAGGTCATCCTTGTCGGCGAAAAGCCTCACGGCACCTTTTGTTGCCAGTTTCTGCAGATCCTGTGCCGTCAGCGAGAGGCCGGCAAACAGCACGAATACAAAAAGTATTGCCTTTTTCATTTTCAGATGTTTGATATATCAACGTTCAAAAACCGTACCACCATTATTTGTTCCCGGGGATCATCGGTTGGTATTTGTGGAGCTGAACTATTTTTTTCTTATAAGCATCAACCCGTCCCTGAGGGGCAGGACGATTTTCTCCACCCGGTGATCACTGCGGACCTTTTCGTTAAACATTATTATCCCTCTTGTCTGTGGATCCTTTAGCGCATCCTCTCCTTCCACCTTACCGCCAAACAGAACATTGTCAGCTATTATGAACCCTCCCTTGCGCACCCTTTCAAACGCGAGGTCGTAATACTCACTGTATTCCCTCTTGTCACCGTCGATAAATACAAGGTCAAATGTATAATCGAGCGTGGGGATGACATCCTGTGCCCTGCCGGTGTGGAGGGTCACCCTGTCGGCCACGCCTGCCAGGGCGAAGTAGTGGGTACTCATCTCATTGAGCTCGTCATTCATCTCAATTGTATGCAGTTGCCCGCCACTCTTCAGTCCGCGTGCCAGGCAGATTGCCGAGTAACCGGTATAGGTGCCTATCTCAAGAATTCTGCTGGGGTGTATCATGTACGAAAGCATCTCCAGGAACTTGCCCTGGATATGTCCCGAAACCATATTCGGGTTAACCACGTACAGATGTGTCTGGCGGTAGAGCTCCTCCAAAACCTTGTCCTCGGGGGTGCTGTGTTCCCTGATGTATTTGTCAAGTTCTTTCTCCATTCTGCCTGTATATTAAAGTTGAAAGTGAGGATCTGTCAAATATAGCCGCGGCAGTCTCCATTAGCTCTCCGGCAGTTACTGCATCGATCTTCCTGAATGTCTCATCCATTGAGTCAATCCTGTCAAAGACCAGCAGGCTCTTGCCGAGACTGAGCATGAGGCTCTCGTGATTCTCGTAGGCTCTTGCCAGGTAGCCTTTTATCTGGTTCCTGGCCCTGGTGAGCTGGAGGGTGCCCAAGGGCTGGCGTCTTAGCCTGTCAAGCTCGCTGTGAATCAGAGCAATGCTTTTCTCCAGGTTGCGGTTGTCGGTGCCGAAATAGATCGTCACCAGGCCGGTGTCGGTATATGGATTATAGACCGATTCAACATTATAGGCATAGCCGCGCTTTTCGCGAAGCGAGAGATTAAGGCGCGAGTTCATTCCCTGGCCACCCAGGATGTTATTGAGCATGAACAGACCCATCCTGCGCTTATCGTGCAGGTCGTATGCAATGTTGCCTATGATGCAGTGATTCTGCCATGTATCGGTTTTCTTTTCGGTGCTGACCGGATTGTACTTGTATTCTGACCGTCTTCTGCGGGTGTCGTTACCGGCCGGCACATGTCCGAAGTGCTTTTCGAAGAGGGTGATGATCTGTTTCGGAGAGATGGCTCCGACGGAACAGAAGACCATCTGGGATGTCGAATAGTTCCGGGCGATGAATCTGCGGATCGTGTCTGTCGAGATGGCTCTCACTGTTGCCGGCATGCCAAGAATGCTTCTTCCTATCGGCTGGTCCGGGAAGACCATTTCCTCGAACTCGTCGAATATATATTCAGCGGGATTATCGAGGTAAGAGTTGATCTCTTCTATCACAACTTCTTTTTCTTTTTCCAGCTCGGAGGGAGGAAAAGTGGATGAGAAGAGGAGGTCAGATATCAGTTCAACAGCCCTTGTGTAATGTTCCCTGAGGAAGGAGGCGTGAAGAGCTGTCTCCTCCTTGGTTGTATAGGCATTTAGTTCACCGCCCACGTCCTCGAGGCGGCTGAGAATATGGTATGATTTGCGGTGGGTTGTCCCCTTGAAAAGCATATGTTCAATAAAATGGGCGACGCCATGTTCTTCCGGGAACTCATCGCGTGATCCGGCGTTGATAATGATTCCGCAATGAGCCACAGCGCTTGTGGTTGGCATGTGTACCAGCCTGATGCCGTTGGGAAGGGTGTGGAGTATCAGATCCATTTTTATCGAAAGAATTGACAAAGATAAGAATGAATTAAGGATTCGGAACAGTGAAGGAGCTGTTCCTCAGGGGGTGCTGCAGTTGACCTGCTGATAAAGTGATCAGGGAGTGTTGCATAAAAAAGAAAAAGCAGTATATTTGCAGACCGAAAAGGTACCATAGCTCAGATGGTAGAGCAACGGACTGAAAATCCGTGTGTCCCCGGTTCGATTCCTGGTGGTACCACGTCTTAAAAACGCAAATCCCGCAAGATCAATGATCTGCGGGATTTTGCGTTAGTGAGGGTAATGGAAGTGTTGACGACAAGTATTTCATTCCTCAGACTACACAGGCCGACTGCGTTGACCACATTTCGCCGGAAATACTTGCAACTTAATATCTGCATATAGATCACAAGAATAATGCTGATTATTAGTGGTCAATTTATGCTGGCAAGAAGTGATCATGGACACCGGAGTTTGCACCATTGCACATAGATTACTTAATATCTGGATATTATTTGAACCACTTCAGCCAATTACTTTATTCATTACCTTTGTTTTATGAGATCAATTGATACAGCCATCACTACAAGAATCCGGACACTTGTCAGGGAGATAGATCCATCAGCAGAGGTTATACTCTACGGTTCAAGAGCCAGAGGAGATTATCATGCGGAGTCTGATTGGGATATACTTATTCTTGTTGATGCTGAGGTTGATCTAAATTATGAAAGGTTATTCAGACATAGGTTATATGATCTTGAGCTGGAAACAGGAGAAGTGTTTTCTACTACCGTATACAACAGAGAAAACTGGAGATCCAAATATTGGATGACTCCTCTGTTTAAGAATGTGTCAAGGGAAGGTGTAAGGATATAATTATGAAAGCTTCTAAGGAAGAGTACATAAAATATCGATTAGATAAAGCTTGGAAAACTTTTGAGGATGCCAGGTTACTGGCAAATACCAGGAGCTGGGATTCTTCAATGAACCGTCTGTATTATGCCTGCTTCTATTCGGTTCTTGCATTATTTGCCAAACATAACCTGAACACTCAAACACATTCTGGTGTCAAAACCCAGTTATCACTTCATTTCGTAAAATCAGGTCTTCTAGATAAAGAATTAGGGATGTTATATGGAGATTTATTTGATCTGAGACAAAGAGGAGATTATGGTGATTTTTTCGACTTTAAAGAAAAGGACATCATTCCTATTATCCCAAAAGTAGAAGAGTTTCTCAAGAAAATTGACACTTTAATAAACATGGATTAACCTTTGATTATAAATGATATCCAAGGTTGATCTATAATCAAAATCTGAATCTGTTATTTTCAATCAAAAAGTAAGCACAAGAACATATTCTGACATCATAATTCATCGAAATCTCAGAAAAATTGATTGAGAATCACTGTAATATAATAAATATCAGTTCAGATAATATTAGCTAATACGATTACGGAGCAAGATTCTATGACCCGCAAACAGGACGTTTTCCGGGGTTAGGTCCCAAAGCTGGCTCATTTTCCATGTTGCTTCATTTTAATTTCAATATTCAATACATGCGAATTAACAGGCAGTATTAGCTGAACAGTGTAATATCCCCAACAGCCGTCATTTTTGGCGATCAGAAATCCAACGTAAGGATCTCCTGGTCCTGGCGGTACTACAACCCAAAAACATAAATCCCGAATGATCACTGATCTGCGGGATTTTGCTTTACGGGTTATAATGCAAGCGGATTTTGTTGTCATTTAAGATCCGGAGCAGATTCCGGTCTTCACCGGATTATGCATTTACAGGTTGTCATGTGTGAATTTAACCATTTCTGTACCTGCAAGGAGAAAGGCGCCGACACCATACACCTCAGTCATATCAGCAGTGACAACCTTCGGGTCCTGACCGACAGGCTGCACCCAGCCGAGCTTGCCATCGGGGTGCACGGCGGTTACAAGCGCCTGCCATGCGTTGATTATTACAGGAGCGTAGATCTCTTTGTCAAGAAGGCCTGAATTTACCCCGTAAGCCAGGGCATAACAGAAGAACGCCGAGGAACTGGTCTCCGGATTCGGGTAACTCTGATGGTCGAGCATGCTGGCGTGCCAGAAACCATCCTTATCCTGGCATGAGGCCACTTTTTCAGCCATCTCAGTGTAGAGTTTTTGATAGAATGGCCGGTAAACACTTCCGGCAGGCAGTTCCTTCAGCATTTCAACCAGCCCGGCCATCACCCAGCCGTTTCCACGGCCCCAGAAAACTTTCCTGCCGTTTGCCTCCAGCACTTTTTCCGGGAGATAGCGATGATCACGGTAAAAGAGGTGTTCATCCTTATCATACAGGAAATCCCATGTGGCCTTATACTCTCTGTCCATGAATTCCAGGTATTTGTCATCACCGGTAATGGCTGATAGTTTTGCATAGACCGGGGGCGCCATGAAGAGGGCATCACACCACGACCACCTTTCAGTGGTCTGAGCGTTACTGTAATCAAGCAGCAGGCTTCCTTCGGAGCGATGCGTGATCACATAATCAATTCTGGCCTGCGTAGGTGCAACTATAAGGTAACTGTCCTTACCTGTTTTCTTCTGATTGTACATTTCAAGGTACATCTGGCAGACGGCAACATCATCAGCATGATACATCCTCTGGTGCGGCTGCCATCCGTGACTTCTCCCGATACTGTATAGCCAGTCAATGTACCTTTTGTCGGCACTGATTTTCGCAAACTCCATCATACCGGCATAGAGTGCACCGTTTGTCCAGTCGAGCCGATGGTGGGGCACAGATGCAAAATTATCGATCTGCCAGTCGGCGACGGTGCTCATTACTTCCATTATATCACCCGGTTTCAGATCCGCGGAGAACTTCCCGGCTGCCATGTCTCCTTTAATCGCTGTGCCGTAGTTTGTATAGTGCTCATAATGATTTACATGCATCCACATTACGCGGGGAGATAAAGATGCCGGGGAATTTCTGACCACGAAGGGGCGCACATTATCCTTCAGTGATTTTGATGTAACGGCTGTTCCTGAAAAACTATCGCCCCCGTCACTGGTTACCCATTCCTCAATTTCATACCGGTCATTCACGGGTCTTGAAAGGTAGACCCTGCAGGGATCTTTGTGATCAAGGGCGATGCCTCCGGAGTAATGTGGTTCAGGATCTCTTTCCTCTTTCTTTCTGTTGAACCTGGGAAATGCGCTTCCAGCCTTGCAGATTCTGCTGTTTTTCCATTCTGTTCCTGTCCAGATACCCCAATTATAGAAATGCTGAGTCTCTTCCGGAAGTGTTGTGTAGGCAATAACAGGCTTTCGGTCGCCTGTAAGGGCGATATCCCAGATCCATGCTCTCTGGTTTGCAGCTTCACCGTCATACGCCTTCGGTATTTTTTCCTGTTCAATGGGCAGGCTCTTCATGTCACCCATCTTATTGCCGGCAGCGTCGAAGAAGCTGCCTTTCTCATACTTCAGATAATAAATTGAATTGTAGTTTTCCTCCCGCGGGTGTCCGTCGGTAAAGGCAAAATGGATACATGAATTGCCGTCAGAGACGATCTTGGTATAAGGACGGTTATAGATATTGTTTATTTTCTTCGACACAATTGTCCCTGGTTCAGACCATGTTCTGCCATAATCATCAGATGTGACAAAGGAGGGTTTCCAGTCATATCCCCCCCTGAAGAAGAGGTAGATCCGGTTGTTTTCGCTGCGCAGCAGGACAGGATTTGTATAACAGGCCATTTTCCCCAGGTCGAGTGAGTCAACATTTGAAAACATGTCTATTTCTTCAGGTTTTTCAGAGGTAGTGTAATACACTTTGCCTCCGTGCCTTGTAAAGAAGACCATTATCCGGCCGTCAGGCAATATCAGTAATGATGGATTTACATGGTCATCTGCCTGGAGGTCAGGGTAAATCAATGCCTGTTCCTTATCACCTGTACGGTGGTCTAACGAGGCAACCATAATATCTCCCGAGGAGGTGACAAATCCGGTATACGTGCGTTCATGGACACCCTTAAAATAGATTGCCCTGGGATCAGAAAACCAGCACCATGCCCCATCCTCAGTAACTGTGGCAAAATCTTCTGCCCTCTGGGCGACGGTTGAGATCATTATGAAAAAGTACAGGCAAATAAGGAGTAATCTCTTATGCATCTTGCTTACGTTTTCAGGATTATTACCAATTCAATGTAAAGGAAACAAGATGGAGAGCCAAAACCAAATTCTGATTGCAATTCTACGGCTGCAAGTCAAATGAGATCATATCCGTTGCATTTCCTGCGGCACAATAAGAAATGGAGTCATGTCATGAATCATAAATTATAGCAGCTAAACAGTTAATGCGTAAGTCTATCTGCAGGGTAGACAAAATTTTTTACTCCTGCATTCGTTGATATTATCAGGGATATTAATTCATCATAAAATCCGGGGAAAATGAATAAGAACAGAATCAAAGACGTACTGCTGATTTCCGCGCTTTTCTTTTCAGTTACACTTGTATCCGGCCAGACGAAGATGCCGGATGAACTGACAACTGCTACAATAAGCGGGCAGATAGAATATGTGGAGGATCATACACGGATTTACGATAATTTCCGGGCCATAAGGGAAGATATTTACCAGAAGCTCAACAAGAATATCCTCGATTCACTTTCAGCCGAGAAAAACAGGGTGGCAGAGCTGAAAGGCAGTACGGCTGAACTGAACGGCCTGACAGACTCACTCAACGTTTTGCTGACAACCACAAGACAACAGCTTGAAAAGATCACCGCCACTAAAAACAAAATCAGTGTGCTCGGCCTGGAGATAAACAAAACAGCCTATAACACCATAATGTGGATACTTGTAGGAGGACTGATATTGCTAATGGCGATTGGTTTTCTTATTTTTAAGAGAAACCTGGTAGTGCTGCTCCGCACCGAGAAAGACCTTAAAGAGCTCAAGGATGAATTCGCTGCCTACAGGCAATCATCAAGGATCGCCCGTGAGAAAGTGGAGATGGACCTGTTCCGGGCAAACCAGAAACTCAAGGGGCTTGTCTGAAAGCCCTGACACAACACCGGATAAAATTCGAACGAAGTAATTGCGGTGTCTTTATTAATTTCCAGATATATTTCTAAAGATCACATAAACAATGATGTAAGTTCATGTGATATTTACAATGTTTTTCGAACGAAATTATAACAGACGCATTTAGGATTGGTATAATTCTTTATCTTCGGCCCCTGACACATCGGAAGGACAAGAATTAAAACCAGATCAAAATGCTACTGCATCAGCAATTTGTCAGGATAGCGAAGGCGAACGCCTCGAAGCTGGCAATCATAGACAAGACGACAGGTAAGAGCGTAACCTATTCCAGGGCCCTTATAGGTGCCCTGATACTGAGCTCGAAATTCAGCAAATACGATAAGGGATTTATCGGGATAATGATTCCCACCTCGGCAGGTGCGGCACTGGCGACAGTGGGAGCGCTTATGAGCGGACGGATTCCCGTTATGATAAACTACTCTACCGGAGCCGAGGCAAACGTAAGATATGCTCAGAAGAAGTGCAGGTTCACCACGGTTATCACTTCGCGGTCGCTGCTTGAGAAGATCAACTGCCCGCTGGTAGAGGGAATGGTTATGATTGAGGATATTATGGCCGGTGTCACAACGGGTGACAAACTCAAGGCTGCTTTAAAGACGAAGCTGCCGCCGGGCATGCTGCTGAAAACAATAAGTGGTGGCAGTGATGATGACACTGCTGCAATGCTCTTTACAAGCGGAAGTGAGAAGGATCCCAAGGCAGTGCCACTGTCACACCGCAACCTCATTGCCAACATAGAAAGCTTCAGCAGTTATGTTGAAATCAACGGGGAGGACAAGATACTTGCCAACCTTGTATTCTATCATATCTTCGGCCTGACTGTTAACCTGTGGGTTGCGTTTTACCACGGGATGACAATGGTGACATACGCTAATCCGCTTGATTTCCAGAAGGTCAGCACAATAGCGCGTGAGGAGAAACCAACCATCATGGTAGGAACTCCGAGCTTTTTCTGGGGTTACCTGAATAAGTCCGAGCCGGGCGATTTCAAATCGCTCCGCCTGATGGTTGCAGGAGCCGATAAATGTCCGGATGCGTTACGCGACGGGTACATGAAGAAACACGGTGTCACGCTCCTCGAGGGTTACGGTGCGACAGAGACCTCACCGGTAATCTCGGTCAACTCACAGAAATTCAACAGGCCGGGCAGCACCGGCAAGGTTATTCCCGGCATCAATGTAAGAATTGAAAGCATTGAATCAGGAGAAGAGTGCAAGGTGAGAGAGGTGGGAAAGATCCTCGTTAAGGGTCCGTCTGTCATGAGAGGCTACTATGATGATCCTGCCCAGACCGCAGAGGTGCTTAATGACGGCTGGTACAATACCGGAGACATGGGCTACCTTGATGAGGATGGATATCTGTGGCATGCAGGTCGCTTCAAGAGGTTCACAAAGGTAGGTGGCGAAATGGTGTCACTTGTCAAGGTTGAGAACGTGATGGAAAAGTACCTCCACCATGGAGTATCATGCTGCGTGGTTGAAATTCCGGACGATAAGAAGGGTTCTTACATTGTGGCAGCGGTATCTTCCGAGGTGAACAAGACCGAGATCCTGAGAAGAATGATGGCTGACCTGCCGAGCATAGCCCTTCCCAGACAGTTCGTTGTCATTGAAAACCTGCCGATGATGGGTACCGGAAAGATTGATTTCAGGAGTGTAACGAAGATGGTGCGTGATATCATAAATGAGACCGGTATTGCCGGGTAAGTGATACAGGTACCCGGTTACAATGGTATCCGGCAAGACCCTGAAGTGCCGGAATCACTGAATAAGGAACCATCGGGCCATTCTCCGGGGGGCAGCGGGTCAGCCTGACCGTTTGCGGTCACGCCACTCAAGCCATCTGATAAAGAGGTACCCGGCAAGTCCTATTGCAAACATCACAATCGCAAACAGTGGATAGGACAGACGCATATTACTCTCTCCTCCGGTCATTACTGTCCACTCACTCATCCCAAATATCCCGGCCAGCAGTGTAAGCGGCATGAAAATGGTCGTAATGAACGTAAGCCTTCTGACAGTGGCATTGGTCTGGTTTGAGTCACGTGCCATCTTGTTGTTCAGCATCGAGGCATAAAGTTCCATCAGGCTGGTTACATTATCACGGTTGCTTTCAGTCATCTCCAGGAAGTTGGAGATATGATCGAAAATATCACGGTAATGTACTGTAGCTTTCTCGGGGACAAATTCGCAATCATTGCGACTGATTTTGATAAGTATCTCACGTTCATAAAACAGGCTTTTGCGAAGGCTCAACAGGTTGCGGCGGAGGTAGGTGAGGCGCGAGGGATCAAAGTCTGAAGGTGAGGCAAGTATCTCTTCTTCAGCATGGTCTATATCTACTTCGGCCTGTTCCACAACATCCGCCATGTTGTCAACCATGTAGTCTATTATAAGATGCATGAGCCATGCCGGCCCTTTCTTCACGGCAGAAATGTTACGGTCAATTACTGGCATTATTCCGTCAATCGGGAAACGTGTGTATTCGGCGTAACCGCTGACTGTTACCAGGAAATTGCTTCCGATGAAGAAATCCACCTCATCAGAGACAAGCTCCTCAGGGTCATACCTCAGAGCATTGAAAACGATGAAGGTATAGTTCGGAAACTCATCCATCTTCGGGACCTGCGTTTCATCGGTGCAGTCCTCCAGTGAAAGGGGGTGCAGTCCAAGCGGTGCTGAAAGCTCCGCCAGCTCCTCGCGGGAGGCCTTGGTATAATTGAACCAGACATAGCCTCCATCCTTCAATGCGCCTGCCGCCTCTTCCAGGGTGGTGATCTTTTCAAGATTGCCACCGGTTGATATGTGGTAAAACTCAGCTTTTTTCATTGATTTGCCTTCGTATTTATTCAGTTGATCGTAATCTTCTTCAGTTCATTATTCGAGAATATAACCGGGAAATACATCAGTGATACTTTTGCGGGATTCATCATGAACTTACCGGTGAAGCGGGGCATCAGACTGATTTCAAATGTACGCGAGCCGGGTGATGCATGGCGGATGAATATTGCCACATGGTCACGGTAAAACTCGCGGTGAACCTCGCCAGGCCAATACCCATTTTTATCATTATATGCAAAGCCTGATGGTACAGGGATTTCAATCACCACATATTCTGCGCTTTTAAAGAATTCCACATCGGCTGTCAATGTTACTGGTATTCCTGATTTCACCTCACTGTCGGGCACAGACCAGCTGGTTGTCACCCTGAAATCGGTGGTGTCTTTCGGCGGATCTGCAATAAAGAGTTTGCTTCCCAGGCTCAGGAAGAGAGGCATGTCTCCCTTATTCCGAAGAGTCACAATCCGGTTTTCCGTTGAAAGGGTTGATTTATAGGGGAATGTATCAATGACCATCTCTGTCGCTCCTTCGATTATCATCCTTGCCCTGTCTTCGTTTTTCCGTTCAGGTTCCGGATAAAATGCCAGTGCATTCAGCACTGATGCCGTCTGGAAGGTATTCAGAGGGCCGTTAATTGACAGGTATTCATAGAAGTACCTTCTGATCAGTTCCGGCCGGGCAATTGTCTGAAGTGTGTCACGGGAGAGGAGGTCCCAGGCCAGGAGAGTGGTCTGCACATCCGTCTGCATTATATTGCACCACTCAGAACCGGTGGTGAAGTACACTCCGCCAAGGACAGTCTCCCGCCGGGCTTTTTCAAGGAAGGACAGGTTCGCGGGAATGCCGTGCCTGAGCCTCAGGGAGGCAATACGTATACTGTCTGTCAGAGAGAGGCTGTCTTTGTCCGAGATGATTTTCAGGTAATGGTTATAGTCAGCCTTTGCACCTATATCAGAAAGTATCTCGAGGAGTGACAACCCGGCAGATGGCGCAGGATTCTTTTCCAGGGCCAGAACGGCGAAGTCAGTAATTCCGGTCATCCCGATGTTGACTGTGTATCCCAGCCTGCCTGCCCTCAACAGGGTTTTTATAATATGCTGTGAGATCCAGTCCTCGGTCTCCGACCGTCCCCACCATCCCCACAGCCCGTCTTCATTGCGGTTGTCAAGCAGTTTGCCGATAAGACTTTTAATCTCTCTTTCATCGCTTCTGCTGACTTTTCCCAGGTGCCTGTCCGTTTCTATAGCGGAGAGATAACCTGCAAGCCGTGATGCCATCTGTTCATTGCATCCATATAAGTATCTTATGAGCCTGTGACTTGCTGTTCTCCTTATGTCTGTAAGGCCGGACACGGCCGTCAGCGTCACATCCCCGGGCCAGAGGCTGAGGTCAGCCGATAAGGCCGAGTCTTTCTCAATGAAGGCAACCATTCCTGAATCAACCTCAATTCCTGCCTTCAGGACAGGGAGCGGACGGAACTCACCGTCCCTTAGGCCGGTTTCTGTTGTGAAGGAGTATTCGAGCCGCAGGCTGTCTGATCCGGCAGCAATGACCGGCAGGGTGTCAACCACTGCTTCGTTCAGGTCGCGTTTCCGGTTCAGCAGTGTGTCAGCATTGCTGATAAACCTTTCCGTCAGCGACATTGGTGCACCGGTATGGTTCATTATCCTGCCGATAAGGTTCAGGGAGTCGCCTTCAACCACAAAGTGCGGCACAGAGAGGAGTCCCGTCACCGGCATGAACGCCCTGATGTTTCCTTTTGCCGAGCCTGCCTGGCGATTGCCGTTGATTGCTACGGCATAAGTCTCCCATGAAGTGATGTCATCAGGGAACTTAACCGTGAATGTAACTCTTCCTGAATCGTCCGTGCGCAGGTCGGGTTTCCAGTACCCGTAGTCGCGGAAGTTCCTGCGAAGGGTTCCGGCAGCCGTAGCCTCGTCAAGAAACTGCTGGTCAATGCCATTTGCACTTTCGGAGGCTGCTGCAATGACTCCGCCGGGCTTCATTGTAAGCATGATGATTCCTCCCGCGGCTCTTGAACCGTAGAGGGACGTCATTGACGGATCCTTGACTATCTTCATATTCTTAAGAAGTTCAGGATCAATAAGGCTCATGTCGCCACTGTACGGCACGCCGTCTATTATAATAAGAGGCGCCTGAGTATCAGCTGATGAAACGCCCCGGATCCGGATTGCCGGATCACCTGTGACCTCCAGGCCTGCCACCCTTCCCTGAAGCGAATTGACTGTGACAACAGATGCAGAGAGGCTTTCCTTCCGCGAGATGCCGTAGCCTATAACGATAACCTCGTCAAGGTGCAGAACCTCCTCTTCCAGAGTCACATCCAGATGGTTTTCATAGTAGACTTCGGTTTCAAAAGGTTTCATTCCGATAAAGTTGAATGCCAGTCTGTGATTTCCGAAGGGAAGTCTTATTGAGTAGTTGCCGTCGATATCAGTGATTGTGCCGAATCCGTTATCCGGACAATATACTGTCACTCCTGGCAGCCCTTCATTGTCTGAAAGACTTGTTACCACCCCGGAGACTGTGAATCCCGGACCGTCATAGACATTTACATCCGGCCTGGTAAATTCCTGCATAAGCTTTTGTTCCAGGGATGTTGTTGATCCTGAATGGCTTTCAGGGGCATTTAACATCTCAATGATCTTCCTGTAGAGTTCCGGGTCATCTGAAATTTCTGACCGGGCCAGGTCAATGAATGTGGCACTGTTGCTTCTGACCTCGACGGAGTCAATTACTGACTGGTGCCCGCCCGGCAGGAAGGAGATGAACCTGTACCTTCCGGGGATGATGTTGGTTAATGAGTTGTTATATCCCTGCCTGTCATATATGGCTTTTCCTTCGATGGAGACAAGGAAATTGACCACAGGGCCGGCATCCTGCCCTGTCCGGTTGTCTATTATCTGAACAGTGCCGTTTCCGGGGAGAGTTCTTTCATTGCGGGAATACCTGTAACGCGGGGCAGTCCGCTTTTCAGTGATCTCCCTGCTCACTCTTTCAAGACGGGCGAGAGTAATGACACTGTCCCGCCAGTCCTGCATGGCGTTCCCCCTTTCATAATAACGGGGAATTCTTTTTTCAGGGTCAAATGACCTCATTCTCAGCAGCCCTTTCTCAAAGTCATATTCATATAAAGGTTCGAACCTGAAGTCAGTTGTAAATTTCCCGGGCAGGACGAACCGTGCATCGGAAGGCATCACCGGCCCCGCGAGGCGTGTGCCATGTGAAGAGAATACCCTGTCGGGATTAGCCAGTTGCTGATCAACATCGCTCAGCAGGATAAGTTTGTCACCCTGTTGCATGTAAGCCACGCTGTTCTCAAAAAACTTCCTGTAGGGCATCACGTAATTTGCAATCATACGTTGTTCCCGGTCTGCCATTTTGAAAGAGGCTTCCTTCCTGGTGTAACTGACGGGCTTATCGTTATCCCTGACAGAAAAAACAAGCTTTTTACCTCTGACAAACCTTAAGCTGTCAACTTCGTAGACTGCTTCGGGAGTCCTGATGCTGATGAAATGATAGCCTGTGTCAACTCTGAAGGAGTAAGGCTGGTTGGCAGAGGCGAAATCAATGAAAACCGGCCTGTTGTCAACATGTACCTGGTTGATCCGCACAGGCGCGCCGTCACGGAAGATGAAAGGTGCGAACTGAGTGATGCTGTCGCCCATGTCACACTGAAAGACTGCAATCTCCTCCGGGTGATATCGGAATCTGAAGTATTCAATTGTGTCAAGTTTTGCCTTGCGGTTCCACCAGTCAAATTCAAGGGGATGGGTGAGGTATCCGGCGGTGGTGGCTGTGGTGCGGAATGAGTTTATATGTTCCTTGCTTTTCTGAGGTTTCGCCAGGTACGGAAGGGCTTGCAGATTGTATCCGAATTTCCGGGTCAGGGAAAAAGCTGTTATGTCAGTGTTACTGACGGGCCTTCCGTCGGCATCCGTTACTGTTAGTGTGATGGCGGTCTCCTTACCGGGAATAATCTTTTCCGGCTGCTCTGCGAGTATGTTCAGCCTGCTTTCGTCTCTTGAGATCTCATAGATGTTGCTGTTCATTACTCCTCCCCACAGATAGCTGAGCGAGAGATACCATTTCCTGTCAGAGGTTACCCGCTCACTGAAATCAAGGGCCTCGGCCGTTCCCCGGGTCACCTCCCGGTTTAGGTCATAGATGAAGTAGCTGAAAGCCAGTCCTGTATTGCCTGTAACTCTTATAAAGACGGAATCGGATGTTCTGGAGATCCGTGGTGCAAAACCATGAGGAAGGTCCTGTGTCTCAACTGTACGGCGGGCATTCCCGGAGACTATTGAGTAGCTTGTAACGAACGGATCAGCCTTAATCTGCCAGGGGAGTCTTATGCTCGCTGCAGGGCTTTCATTCCCGAATGCGTCAGACGTTATTAGTTCAGCCTCTCTTTCAGTTTCTGCTCCGTTGACTTTCAGGTAAAACTTTACCGAATCTCCTGTCATGTTATAGCAGATTTCCTCCTTCCTGTGAACGAATGTCATGGTCCTGGTTTCAGTGACTGACTCATTGTCTGACGTATTGGCAACGGCAACGATTTTACAGGTCATGTTGGCTTTCGGAAAGAGGGTGTCAGAAATCATTACAACAGTCTCGCCTGCAGGTTGGAGATTTTCGCGGATGACTGCAATTGTATCCTTTACGGGCAGGAAAGGCCCGGTAATCTCATTGACCCTGTCACGCAGGATATGGATGGTCACCCTGGCGTCAGGAAGGATCATGTCATTTTCATTGAGCGCCTTGAGGCCTACCATGAAGGGCCTTCCCCTGTACTGTACACTGTCAGGAATTCTGACAACCAGTTTCAGGCTCCTGAGATCATAATATTCATAGGTGAACTCCCCTGATACCAGGTCCCTTGATTTTCCTGAGGGAGTGAGAGTCAGCAGGTAACTGTTGTCGAGCCTGAGTCCGAGCGTATCCGAAAGGACGAATGAGTAAGAGTATCCGCCAGGAGCATACGGTTTGATGGTGGCGATTGTAACACGCCTCCATGGATCTGTCAGGTCAATCCTTAAAGCGGTCTCTCCCTTGTACGGTATTTTGTTTTTCCCGGTAAGTACAAAGGCTTTCATCATCACTGTATCACCGGGCATGTAGCTCGGTTTGCTGAAAAGCATGAAACCGTCGGTTGCCCCGGGCTCAAACAATCTTTTCATTGCCCACCAGACTCTGCGTGGTGTATAGAATCCGTAACCTCTTATTGCGGAGCGCACCGCATCATAGGGGAGCATTACAACTGTTTTTACAGGTATCCAGACATACCTTACCGGAGTGGCATAAGCCAGTTTACGTGCATTTCTGCGCAGAGACGAGTTATTATAAGTCCTGTCAAGCCTGAACAGACTGGAAACATCTTCGTATGTAACTGATAGAATACCCTTTAGGTTGCTCTTGGGAATCCGGTATGCATTTGTGGCAGGGTCATGCTTGAGCGTTATCAAACCCCTTTTTACAATTGCGTTTTCAATTGTCTGTCCAGTGGTATCACGTACCTGGATGATAAGATCGGTCTTGTTGTCAACCACTGAAAGGTGAACATTTGGAACGGAAGTATATGAAACCCTCACCCTGTCACCATCTACGAGTGCCGTGACATAATTGCCGGGCTTCAGTCTTCCGGTATAGTTTGTTCCGGTAGGGAAGGAGTCAATAACTGTCATGAAAAGACTCTCATCCTTGCCGGTTGAACCCTTGCGGATGAGGTCGAGAGCCTGTTCCTCGGTTATTGAGAATATATAGGTGTAAGGGCTGGTAGTACGGCTGTTGGCCAGGTTCTGTGACTCCATAGTGCAGGTAATCAGCAGACCCAGCATTAAAATCAGTGATCTGGTCATGCAGTGACAACTTATTATCCGAAGAAGCATAAAAGTAGCAAATAATGAAGTGAATTGTACTGCCAAAACAGTAACTTTGAATTACATCCTGTCTGTACCATTTCAGTGAAACAAAACCGGGGGAATCAAAACTATGAAAAAGATCATTTTAACAGGCCTGATAATACTGGGCTCCGTTTCTGTCTTCAGTCAGGCGGTGGCGGATACACTCAGGAAAGATGCACTTAATGTGTTCATGGAGGCATCTGACTATATCCGTAAGGAAATACCCTATGTCAATTACGTGCGTGATATTAAAGACGCCGGTTTATATATTATTTCAACATCACAAAGCACCGGATCAGGGGGAGTTGAGTATACATATTTTTTCATCGGTCAGAATGAGAATGAAGGCATGCGTGACACGCTCATGTTCACATCAAATCCAGATGAGACTTCAGAAATAATCAGGGCAAACCAGGTAAAAACATTGAAACTGGGTCTCGTACGTTATGTGGCACGTACACCGCTCTCGAAGTATATATCAATTGGCTTCAGCGAGCCGCTTTCTGAAACTGTAACCTCAGACAAATGGAACAGCTGGGTTTTCAAAACCTCAGTCTCAGGTTATGCTTCAGGGGAGAAATCATACAGGACGTCATACCTGAACGGCAGCTTCTCCGCCAACAGGGTAACTGAAAAACTGAAGTCAAGTCTGTCAATGAGGTACAGTTACTCCGCAGACGAATATGAGGTGGATGATGAACTGATCAAGAGTGAATATAATTCAAAATCACTCAGCGGACTTCTGGTGGGCAGCCTGACTGATCACTGGTCAGTCGGAGGCAGCTTATATGCAGGTGCATCGAAATACAATAATACCGACCTTTCCTTTGACATTCAACCCGGGATAGAATACAACGTGTTTCCATACTCGGAATCAACGCGTCGGCAATTGAGGATTGCATACAAGGCAGGATTCAGTTATGTGAATTATATTGATACCACCATCTATAACAAGGTAAAGGAAAACCTCCTTTCGCATTCACTTACAATTAACTATGAGATTATACAAAAATGGGGATCTGTCGATTTGTCTCTGGGTTACAGCAATTATCTGCATGACTGGACTAAAAACAATGTCTCTCTCAATGCATTCCTGGACCTGAGAATAGCAAAGGGACTTTCACTTAATTTCGGTGGTGGCGGAGCAATTGTTCACGATCAGCTTGGCCTTGTAAAAGGAGGTGCCACACAGCAGGATGTATTGCTCCGGCTCAGAGAACTGGAGACACAGTTCGAGTACTTCACAAGTTTCGGGCTGACATACACTTTCGGATCTATTTACAACAATGTTGTCAATCCCCGGTTTGGTAACTCCGGCGGAGGAGGGATGACAATCATAATGAACTGATCAACCTCTGGTTCCGGCATTTATGGCTGATTAATAATCATGCTCTCCGGTCCTGAGACTGAAGACTTATTGTTGATAATGTCATCCGGCCTGTTTCAGGCCTTGTGCACCGGTTTGCCGACGGCGTCGGCTCCTGCTTCGAGAAAGACCTCTGAGATCGTCGGGTGGGCATGCATCGTATGAGCCACATCCCAGACAGTGCTTTCCACGGCCATGTAAGCTGCGGCTTCGCTGATCAGGTCAGTGGCATTGTGGGCAATAATCTGAACACCCAGAACCTCGCCGTATTTTGGCTCAGATATGATTCTGAGGATCCCTTCCGGCTGCCCTTCTGTAAGCGCCTTGCCGTTTGCAGAGAGGGGGAACTCATTTACCTTGTATTCTGTACCTTCGGCTGCCAGTTGCTGTTCAGTCCTGCCTATCTGCGCAATCTCGGGGTCAGTGTAGAGAGTCAGCGGCACTCGTTCGGTCTGCATCGTTTCAGTTATGCCCAGGATATGATTTACAGCTGCCAGCGCCTGGGCTGATGCGGCATGAGCATAAATGCTTTTTCCGTTGACGTCTCCAACTGCATATACACCTTTGACGCTGGTCATGAAATGTTCGTCAACAACGTAGAAACTATCCTTTTCTTCCGGGCTGAGCGCACCGGTTGGCTTGATACCCCTTCGTGGCATGCAGTTTACAATACCTTCGTAGTCGTCAATATTCTCCGAATCAAAACCTGCCGTCCCCTCAATTGTCTTTATCTTCAGTGAGTCAAGTCTTTTTGAGATATAGGCATTCAGATAATCATCCAGTGCCGGGAAAACCTTCTCAGCAGTTTTCAGCAGCGTCACATCCCTGCCTACCAAAGCCAGCATCTGAGATACTTCAGCAGCCACGGGGCCCTCTCCAACTACCAGTAATTTTTGCGGTACCTCCTTCTGGGAGAACATGTTCTCAAGGTTGATTATCCGGCTCTCGTCGCCCACCTTGAAGGGGAGCGGCCTGGGGTATGACCCTGTAGCGATGATTATATTCTTTGCCCTGAGCATGCGGTTGTCTACCACCACGGTATCGGCAGCTTCAATTGAGGCAGTCCCGGAAATTGTCTCAACATTGTTCTTCTTCAGCAGGTATTCGACACCCTTTGTGAGGCGCCTGACAATCCGTTCTGAACGCTTCACACCCTTCTCCCAGCTGAATTTAATTGATTTCGGGTCGAGACCCTCGACGCCGAAATCGGCTGCCATTCCGAGCCTTGAAAAATACTTTGCACTTTCGAGCATAGCCTTTGACGGGATGCAGCCCCAGTTGAGACACATGCCGCCGACATGCTTCTTCTCTATCACGGCTGTCTTCAGACCTGCCTGTCCGGCTCTGATTGCGGCCACGTAACCTGCCGGCCCCGCCCCGATAATTATAAGATCATAATCCATCTCCGGTCTCCTTTTATTGTCTCATAATCAGTGACAGCGGGTCTGCCACACCGGCTGCCACATCATTC
>CAZOHL010000064.1:0-19270 GCA_964579645.1 uncultured Rikenella sp.
AGGAACCTGCAGCATACAAGTTCATTCCGGAAAGCAGCAAGGAAAAGCCGCTGGTGGAGTACGGAGGCCGTTTCGCCCGCAGGCTGACGGAGGAATCTGCAGGAAATTGACCCGGCTGCCGACGGGATTAACCCGGGCAATGCTGAAATCCACCCACGGAAACCGGCTTCTGATATCTCAAACAGGCGCGGTAAACGGTGGAATTGGACGGGGACCGGATTGAGTGACAAATGATAAATACAAGGAGACAGGCCTCGCAACCTGTCTCCCTCAATTTCAAAAACCAACCTGAAAACTGATCAGCATTATGAGATGCTGATTGTGCGGATCTTTTCCTTCTTCTTCTCTTCCTCCAGCTTCGGAATCTCAACATTCAGGATACCATCCCTGTAGGTGGCTCCGATTTTCTCGCCGTTGACATCCTCGGGCAGGTAGAAACTGCGGCAGAATGAGCTGTAACTGAACTCCCTGCGCCTGTAGCCCTCGAGATCCTCCTGCTTCTCCTCCTTCTGCTCGGCAGAGATGGTGAGAACCTCATCCTTTACTTCAATCTTCAGATTCTTCTTGTCCATACCCGGAACGGCAAGCTCAAGATAGAACGCCTTTTCATCTTCCCTGATATTTACTGCAGGCAGACTGGTTGATGACCGTGTAAATGTGGGGAAGAAATCTTCATTGAGGAAATCCGACAACGTAAGCGGTTTGTAATTCCTTCTTGTAATCATTGGTAACATAGTAACCTCCTTTTTTATATTGTTAAACTTTATTTGCATTTACACCCCGATAAATTCAATTTATGTGCCGCCGTATAAAATATGCCATAATGGCATGATGTCCGGATTAAGGCATGCCATTATGGCATTTTAGGGAGTCCGGTTGGTAAACCGGGAATTATTTCTAAATTTGAAAATGTTCTGTCTTAAACGCGCCTGAAGGTGCGGTTAAGATTGACCTGAACACTGCTGACCGATGAATACAACGCTTCGTAACATCCTCATTATTATAGGACTGGCATTACTGGTATATCTCTTCTGGTATTTCAGAAACATTATTGCCTATGTGCTTGCTGCCGGAGTGATATCGCTGATAGGCAGGCCGGTAGTTGATTTGCTGAATGGCATCCGCATATGGAAATTCAGGTTCCCGAAGGCACTCAGTTCGCTGCTTACGCTTCTTCTCCTCTACGGATTGCTCGCTCTTTTCTTCGTGGTATTCATACCGCTGATCAGCCGACAGATTGACGCTCTGGCAGGTTTTGACGCCGGTTCTATTGTGCAGGGATTGCGTGACCAGTTTGACAAACTCGATACAGCAATCAGGAAGGTTTACAGGGATATGCCGGCTGACAAGACCCTTTATGACATAGCTGTCACAACAATAACCAACATACTCAATCCGGCCTCGATTACTGATTTTGCCGGCAATATTGTCACCGTGCTGCGCAAACTGATTGTGGCGTTCGTGGCAATAACCTTCCTTGCATTCTTCTTCCTGAAAGATGAAGGCCTGTTCAAGGAGACGATCATGGTGATGGTCCCTGACCAGTATGAAAAGCGTATAAGGAATGTTCTTCATTCGATCAAAAAACTGCTGATCAGGTATTTTATCGGGATCATTATTCAGAGTTCGGTTGTGCTGATCAACATAACGATCGGTATGACGATAGTCGGTTTCCCGTTTCACCAGGCTCTTGTGATGGGGCTGCTCATAGGAATATTCAACATCATTCCCTACGTCGGACCCTGGCTCGGAGGTTCTGTGGCAGTTCTGATGGGTGTTGCCACGGCTGTCACCACAACAGGTTATCCGGTTATCTGGCTGCTCATTATTTATATGGTTATAGTCATAGCCTGTACCCAGATCATCGACAATAACCTTATCCAGCCTATGATCTATTCGCGAAGTGTCAATGCCCATCCCATTGAAATCTTCCTGGTCATCTTCGCTGTAGGGAGCTTCGCAGGCATAACCGGAATGATACTGGCAGTGCCTGCTTATACAGCTCTCAGAGTCTTCGCCCGCGAATTCTTCTACAACTTCGGACCTGTGCGAAAGATAACCTCGGGGCTGGGAAAAGAGAACAAGGAACCAGAACCTGAGGCGTAATGGACACCGCAGCCAAAACAATGCACAGGATATTCAGGTTCTATTATGACGGATTCCGGACCATGTCATGGTGGGGGAAAAGGGTCTGGATCATCATTCTGATCAAGCTCTTCATAATGTTCTTAATACTCAGGATCTTCTTCTTCCCTGATTTTCTGAAGGTCAATTTCAGCGATGACAGGGAAAGGGGAGACTATGTGCTCGAACAATTAACCGGAAATAACTGAAAATATGATTGAAAACTTTGACCTGTCACTAGTCAACTGGTCGAGGGGGCAGTTCGCGCTGACAGCCATCTATCACTGGCTCTTTGTGCCGCTGACGCTGGGCCTTTCATTCATCCTGGCATTCATGGAGACAATCTATGTGCGCACCGGTGATGAGATGTGGAAGAAGATTACCAAGTTCTGGATGACCCTGTTCGGGATCAACTTCGCAATCGGTGTGGCAACAGGGATCATCCTCGAGTTTGAGTTCGGCACAAACTGGTCGAATTACTCATGGTTCGTGGGTGACATCTTTGGTGCGCCCCTGGCTGTTGAAGGGATACTTGCCTTCTTCCTCGAATCGACCTTCGTTGCAGTGATGTTTTTCGGCTGGAACAAGGTGAGCAAAAAATTCCACCTTGCCTCCACCTGGCTTGTCGCCATAGGCGCCAACCTCTCCGCACTGTGGATCCTTGTTGCCAACGCGTGGATGGAGAACCCCGTCGGGATGGTATTCAATCCTGATACCGCACGCAACGAGATGAGCAGCTTTCGCGATGTGGTCCTCAATCCTGTTGCCGTCGACAAGTTCCTTCATACCGTAACCTCCGGCTTTGTGCTGGCATCCGTGTTTGTTATCGGGATCAGCTCATGGTTCCTCATCCGGAAGCGGGAGGAACTGCTTGCCCGCAAAAGCATACTGGTAGCCGGGATCTTTGGTCTTGTGTCAGGGCTGATGGTTGCGCTGACGGGTGACACCTCGGCAAGGACAATTGCAAAGGTGCAGCCCGTAAAATTCGCAGCCATGGAAGCACTCTATGACGGCAGCACCGATGCGGGGCTGACTGTTATAAGTGCACTCAGGGACAGCGGTGAGCGCCTCGGTGAAAAAAAGGTGCATGAAAAGAAGCTGAAGATTGAGATACCCGGGCTTCTGTCAATAATGACAACCGGACAGCAGGGAGGGTATGTGCCGGGTTTGAAAGACCTGATAAACGGTAATCCCGATAAGGGGATACTTTCCGTCAGTGAAATGATTGAAAGAGGCCGTTATGCAAGACAGGTTCTTACTGATTACAAGGTGGCAAAGGAGCTGGGTGACAATGACTCAATGGCCACGCTCGCCGCGAAATTTGAGGATAAGGACTTCACGGATAACTACTTCAGGTACTTCGGGTACAGCTATTTCGAACATCCCTGGCAGGTTATCCCCTCCGTGCCGGTGATCTTCTATGCCTTCAGGGTGATGGTGGGTCTGGGTTTCTTCTTCATAGTGCTGTTCATTCTTGCAGTATGGTTTCACCGGAGGGAGACCCTGGAAAAGAACAGGTGGTTCCTCTGGCTGGCTCTGTTCTCAATACCGCTGGCCTACCTCGCAAGTGAGCTGGGCTGGATAGTGACAGAGATGGGGCGGCAGCCATGGATAATACAAAACCTCATGCCTGTACACGTTGCAGTTTCAAACATCAGCGCCGGTGCCGTACAGACTACTTTCTGGCTGTTCGCCGTACTCTTCACCGCCCTGCTGATTGCAGAGGTTTCAATTATGGTAAGGCAGATCAGGATAGGACCAAAACATTAGGAGGAGAAAACCATGACAATGATTATATCACACGCATTCCTGCAAAGTTACTGGTGGCTGATAATATCGCTTCTCGCCGGTCTCCTGGTTTTCCTGCTCTTCGTACAGGGAGGGCAGTCATTTATCTTCTCACTTCCCCGCAACGATATGCAGAGGAAAATGATTGTCAACTCCCTCGGGCGAAAGTGGGAGTTCACCTTCACAACTCTTGTGACATTCGGCGGAGCTTTTTTCGCCTCCTTCCCTCTTTTCTATGCCACCAGCTTCGGAGGAGCATACTGGGTATGGATGGCGATTCTCTTCAGCTTCATCATCCAGGCGGTAGCCTATGAATACCGGTCAAAGCCCGGCAACGTATTTGGCACCGGTGTCTTTGACACCTTCCTCTTTTTAAACGGCTGCCTGGGCCCGTTCCTCCTGGGTGTGGCTGTGGCAACTTTCTTCACAGGTTCTGACTTTACCCTGGATCTCTTCAACCGCGTGCAATGGGGCTCCGGCTGGCACGGACTGGAAGCGCTGATCAATCCGGTCAACCTGCTGCTGGGCCTCGCGGTGCTGTTCCTTGCAAGGGTGCTTGGCCTGATGTACCTGGAGAACAGCATTGATGATGATGAACTCATGGCATCGATAAGAAAATCACTTGTAAGGAACGCCATCCCGTTCCTGGTTTTCTTCCTGGCTTTCGTTGCCGCCATTCTCATTGGAAAGGGCTACAGGGCTGATGCCGTCACCGGCGAAGTTTCCCTGGTGAAGTACCACTACCTTCATAACCTCACAGGAAACATTTTCACAATGATTCTTTTCCTCTGCGGGGTGGTGCTTGTACTTGTCTCGTTATGGCTTGCAATATTCAGGGGTTCGCGCAGGGCGATATGGTACGGAGGCTTCGGTACCGTACCCGTTGTAATGTCCCTGTTTTTCCTGGCAGGATACGGCGAGACCTCCTTCTACCCTTCATCAGCGGACCTTGACAGTTCCCTGACCCTGGCAAAGGCATCATCAAGTCTGTTTACACTGAAAACCATGATGTACGTCTCGTTCATAATCCCGTTCGTCGTTGCATACATCTGGTACGCATGGAGTTCAATCAACCGCGAACGGATCACCGGTGAGGAGATGTCAGGTGAAGGTCATTCCTACTGATCATTCTCAACAGTTTCTTTAAGGAGGTATTGATGGAAATAGTGCAGACGGGTTCGTGGGGTTTTGGCGAAGGGCCTCTTATTATTGCCGGACCATGCAGCGCCGAAAGCGAGGAGCAGCTCATGGCAACGGCCACGGCGCTGAAAGGAACCGGAAGGGTAAGTCTTTTCAGGGCCGGGTTATGGAAGCCGCGATCGCGACCCTCTTCATTCACCGGCGAGGGATTCCGGGCGCTGGATTGGCTCCGCAGGGTAAAGACGGAGACAAAACTGCCGGTGACCGTGGAGGTGGCCTCGCCGGAGCATGCCGTGGCTTGCCTGGAGGCAGGAATTGACGCCGTGTGGCTGGGAGCCCGTACTGTGTCTAACCCGTTCAGCGTTGACGCAATCGTTTCAGCCCTTCAGGGGTGTGATATACCGGTGATGGTTAAGAATCCGCTCAGTCCTGACCTGGATCTCTGGGTGGGAGCCATTGAGAGAGTATACAGCGCCGGCATAAGAAAAATAGCAGCAATACACAGGGGCTTCACTCCCTACGACAAGAGCCGCTACCGCAATCTTCCCAAGTGGGAGCTGGCTATCGAGCTCCGTAGCAGGATACCTTCACTGCCTGTCATATGTGATCCGAGCCATATGTCGGGCAAGGCAGACCTGGTTCCTGAAACGGCACAGAAAGCCCTTGACATGAACATGGCCGGGCTGATGGTTGAGGTGCACAATGACCCTGCACATGCATTGAGCGATAAGGAACAACAGCTTAATCCTGAGCAGTTTGAGAAGATGATGATGAGCCTTCTCTTCAGGTCATCAACCAGCGGCGACATCGGATTCATTAACCATCTTGAGGAATTGCGCAACAGGATAGACTCTATCGATCACCAGCTTATTGGGCTGCTGGCATCGAGAATGCGCATCTCAGAGGAGATGGGAGAGTACAAGTGCCGCAGCGGAGTCACCGTCTTCCAGCTTGAACGATGGCTCGAGATACTGCAGTCGAGGACAGTACACGGAATAAGCGAGGGACTTGACAGCGAGTTTGTGGGCAGGGTGATAAGGATGATTCATGAGGAATCAATCCGGTGCCAGGATGTGGTAATGAAGAGGCTAAACCTCGCCGGGGGATGTCCTCCTGCCGGCAACGACGGGGAAAAGGAATGAAATGAGTATATAGGCAGCCATTATCATCGGCAGTGCTGCCAATTGAAATATTGCGAGCAGCAGAAGACTTACCGTCACGAACAGGTAGCGTTCCTCGTTTCCCTTCCATCTCAGGTTGGAGAATTTCAGTGAAAACATTCGTGCGTTCAGCAACATCATCACTGCAAGTGAGAAAGTAAGGATTCCAATGAACCAGGGTGATCCGGTCATTGTGTCGTAAATGCGGCAGTCAGTCAATTCAGCCGCCAGTGCCAGTGACACTACCGTGAAGGCGCTTGCGGGAGTGGCCATGCCTTTGAACGATGATGACTGGCTGGGATCATTGTTGAATTTTGCGAGCCTCAATGCTGAAGCGGCAGGTATGATGACCGCCACAGCGAAGGCTTTCAGTCCGGTCATGCCACCCGCTGTAAGCAGATTGAATAATATGGCGCCGGGAGCGATTCCGAAGGTGACCACGTCAGCAAGGCTGTCAAGCTCTTTGCCCAGGGCGGAATATGCCTTCAGCAGCCTGGCTGCAAACCCGTCGGAAAAATCCAGCACCATCCCGGCCATGATGCAATATGACGCATAGTCACTGTAACCTTTTATTGCACAAATTGTTGCGGCAAAACCACACACCAGGTTCAGCAGGGTCAGGGTGTTCGGGATATGTCTTGTCATAACTCTTTTTGAGGCATCCCAAAAATACAACAATAGTGGCAACTATTATTTGTTTATTTTTGTTTCGGATTATGAGAGACCTGACTAATATAAAAATAGCAGTTGACTTTGACGGCACAATTGTTGACCATGAGTATCCCGCCATCGGCAAGGAGAAGCTCTTCGCCTTCATCACCCTGAAGGAACTTCAGAAGCGGGGTGCACTTCTGATCCTTTGGACCTTCCGTGAGGGAAAGGAGTTGCAGGAGGCCGTTGACTACTGCAGTCAGAACGGAATTGTGTTCTATGCGGTGAACCGCAACTACCCGGAGGAGCAATGGACAGACGGGACTCCCCGGAAAATCAATGTGGACATATTCATCGATGACAAGAACGTGGGTGGTTTCCCGGGATGGGGCGAGGTTCTCAATATGATTGACCCATGGTCTGACAGGGAGGAACAGGCGATGCGCGAAATAAAAAAACGCCGATTCAATCTGTTTGGAAAAAAATGAACAAAATCCATGAAGAGACTAGCTGTTTACATCTCAGGGCTTAGCCTCGTGCTTGCAGCCGTGATCTCTTGTTCCGGTTCGGCCGGCAAAAGGGCAATAAAAGCCGGAGAAGATACTTCAACAGTAACAGATACTGACCAGAGGCCTGCCAAAAGGCTGATAGAGGTGCTCTCACCCGCTGACAACGCCTCCTTTCCCTGCACAGACAGGATAATATTTTCCGTGGCTCCCGCAGCAGGACAGGCTGTGGTTGACTCCGTGCAGGTGTGGATGGGAAGCAGGCTGGTTGAGACGCTGCTGACCCTTCCAGCCACTGCGGAACTGGAAATGAACGGAGATCCGGGACGGATCTCTGTAAGGGCAGTAGCTTACTCTCAGGCCGTAAAGCCCCAGACGGTGGCCCTTTTCGTAAATCTGGTTTCAGACATCACCCCAATAATATACCGGTACAGAGTTGTCAAAAGCTATCCGCATGACAGCAGGGCTTACACCCAGGGACTTGTCTACGACAACGGTTTTTTCTACGAGGGAACCGGCCAGCAGGGAGAGTCGTCGCTCAGAAAGGTAGAGCCTGGGACAGGTAAGGTAATCAGCCAGGTCAATCTTGACGGTTCACTCTTTGGCGAGGGAGTGGCGCTGCTTGGTGACCGGATTTATCAGCTTACATGGACAAGCAAGGTCGGGTTCGTTTATGAAAAGGAAACCCTCCGCCAGGTAAACCGGATCTATTACCAGACACAGGGATGGGGGCTGACAACAGCGGGCGACAGCCTGGTGATGAGTGACGGAACGAACGTGATATGGTTCCTCGATGCTGATTTCAACGTTCTCTCTTCAGTAGACGTCTGGGACAACAAAGGTATTGTTGAAAACATGAACGAGCTTGAGATGATTGACGGCGAACTCTGGGCAAACATATGGCAGACTGACAGGATCGCCCGTATTGATCCGCGGACAGGAAAGGTGCTGGGTTACGTCGAGCTTAATAACCTTCTTCCGCGCGAGGAGCGCGAACCCGGGACGGATGTGCTTAACGGCATTGCCTGGGATGCTGCAGGCAGACGACTCTTTGTCACAGGCAAGTACTGGCCTCGCTTATACGAGATTACAGTTTCGCCCGCATCCCGGAACTGACACGGCCGGGAAAGCCGGAAAGGCCGGAAAGCCTGTTCAAAACGTGTTAATAACCCCGAAAAAATTGTTTACAATAACATAAGGGGCCGGCTTACGGGCAAGGGCATTAATTGTAAATTTGAAGCTCATTAATTTAAGGAAAAAAGGGATCATATGTCAAGGATAATAGCACTGGCCAATCAGAAGGGAGGAGTTGGAAAGACGACCACTGCAATCAATCTGGCCGCGAGTCTGGCCGCACTTGAAAAGAAGGTTTTGATTGTTGATGCTGATCCGCAGGCAAATGCCACCTCCGGTGTGGGCATAGACCTCAAGCAGGTGAAAACAACAATATATGACTGTCTGATTGACGGGGTAAATCCCAGGCAGGCTGTATTGCAGTGCAGTATTGACAATCTGTCAGTCATACCTTCAAATATTGACCTTGTAGGGGCCGAGATAGAGATGCTCGAAAGGCCGGAGAGGGAGAAAACACTGAAGAAAATCATTGCACCTGTAGCTGCTGATTATGATTATGTGCTTATAGACTGTTCGCCGTCACTCGGACTGCTGACTGTAAATGCCCTCACTGCTGCTGACTCGGTGATCATACCCGTTCAGTGTGAGTACTTCGCGCTGGAGGGTCTGGGCAAGCTGCTCAACACAATCAAGATCATTCAGACCAACCTGAATCCGGCACTGGAGATAGAGGGGTTCCTTCTTACAATGTATGACTCACGCCTCCGCCTGGCCAACCAGGTGGTAGAGGAGGTCACGCGCCATTTTCAGCAGATGGTCTTCAACACAATCATTCAGCGTAACGTAAAGCTCTCAGAGGCTCCCAGCTACGGGCAGCCCGCCATACTCTATGATGCTGAATCAAGGGGTACGGTCAATTATCTCAACCTGGCACGTGAACTGCTCGAGAGGGTGGAAGCCAGGCAGAAGAATTAAAACCCGCTTAACCGCACAATGAACACAAACAAAAAGAGCCCGCTGGGCAGAGGTCTCGGTGCCCTTATTGAAGGTGTTGAAAAAGAGGCCCTTGAGAAAAAAATTGAGGCTAACCTTCAGATTGACATCAATACAATAGATGCCAATCCCTTTCAGCCCCGCACCCGCTTTGACAGCCAGTCACTCGAAGAGCTGGCTGCCTCGATCCGCCAGGTAGGTATAGTTGTTCCCCTTACAGTACGTGAGACGGGTGACGGACGTTACCAGCTGATTGCCGGTGAGCGACGGCTTCGCGCAGCGCGGATGGCCGGGCTGACACATGTGCCAGCCTATGTCCGCACAGCTGATGATACCGCCATGCTTGAGATGGCGCTCGTCGAAAACATTCAGAGAGAAGACCTCGATGCAATTGAAGTAGCGATTACATACCAGCGCCTGATAGAGGAGTGCAGCCTTACACAGGAACAGCTGAGTGACAGGGTGGGGAAGCAGCGATCAACAGTTGCAAACTACCTGCGGCTGCTGAGACTCCCTGCAGAGATACAGCTTGGCATCCGCAACCGCAACCTCACAATGGGGCATGCCAGAACCCTGGTGAACATCGAAGACCCGGCCAAACAAATCAATGTTTTCTATCATATTATTGAGGAGGATCTTTCTGTCAGAGCAACTGAGGACCTCGTCAGGCATCTCCAGAGCGCAGCTTCAAAAGACCCTGTGAAAATTGAGAAAAAGAAAAGGCTGAACACCGAATACGAAGAGCTGTCAAAACAGCTCAGCAGCCTCTTCCGGTCAGAGGTGCAGTTCCGGATAAATGAAAAGGGCCGGGGAAAAATCGTCATTCCGTTCTCAGACACCGAGGAGATGGAACGCATAATAGGATTGCTCGACAAACTTAACAGGTAATTTTATTTATATTTGCCGGCAAACGAACTTGTTTGCCCTTGAAGCCCAAAAGCACAATAGCAGCTTTTATTCTCCTTGCCGTCGCTATAACCTGTTCGGCGCAGCCGGCTGACTCTGTTCCCGTCCGCAAAGAGAGGGCAAGGAGATACACAATCGAACCTATCAGGTCAACAATGTTCGCTGCCGCACTTCCGGGCCTCGGACAGATATACAACCGTAAATACTGGAAAGTGCCGATTGTCTACGCCGGCTTCGGAGCACTGGGCTATGCAGTCACCTATAATACCCGAAACTATAACTCATTGATAAGTGCATACCAGGATTTTACAGACATTATTCCCGAGACTGACAGCTACCTTGATGTGCTCGTCAACCTTAATCCTGAACAGTATGACCCGGTGCTGCACCCTGAAACCTACAACCCATCCACTTCAGCCTGGGTGAAAACCAACCTGCTGAACGGTGTTGATTATTACCGGAAATACCGTGATCTGTCTTATATCGGCATTGTCGCCTGGTACCTGTTTACTATTATTGACGCCCATGTCGATGGAAGTCTTTTTGACTATGATATAACCGATGACCTCAGGGCTTCAGTTGTACCGCTGAACTTTAATTACACCGGAGTTTCTCCGGGTATAACATTTGCCCTTGTAAAGACGTTCTAATTTTATGAAACCTGCATGACCGGAATCTCAAATATTGAATCTGACATAATAATTCATGCAAGTTTCATTCGTCCAATGAATTAAGAGAAGATAAACGAATGAAAAAGAACTTTAAAAAGCTCATCTTTCCCTTGCTGCTGTCAATTATGGCACTTCCCGCCATAGCGGTCAATGATACGATAATTATCAGAAGTGATGAATCAACCGAGCTGATAGAACGTGATCTCGACAGTCTTCTGAACAACTGGTTCATCAGGATGTCAGTGGCCGGAACAGACATTTCTGCTGCCGATTCGGTTATATACGAATTCAGCGATTCGATATACAAGGACCGGCTCAGCCGGATCAACTCAATTATAATTCCGCCTTACAACAATATAGTCCGTAATCACATTCATGTTTACACGGAACGGAAGGTCGACAAGTTCCGGGTAATGCTGGGTATGCAGGATTTTTATTTCCCGATGATAGAGGATATTTTCGATTCATACGGGCTGCCCGTGGAGCTCAAATACATGGCCGTCATCGAATCAGCCCTCAATCCCAATGCTGTCAGTCGTGTCGGGGCCACCGGATTGTGGCAGTTCATGTACAGCACGGGAAGGATGTACGGTCTTACGATCAACTCGGTTGTGGATGAGCGGCGTGATCCGGTCAAGGCAACCCATGCTGCGGCAAAATACCTGAAGGATCTTTATGGCATTTACAATGACTGGATCCTGGTAATTGCAGCATACAACTGTGGTCCGGGAAACGTCAACAAGGCTATACGCAGGTCAGGCAACCGGAAGGATTACTGGGAGATTTACTATCGTCTGCCCCGTGAAACCCGAGGTTACATACCTGCATATGTGGCTGCCACATATGCGATGAACTACTACCGTGAGCATAATATCACCCCGTTGCAGATCAATCTGCCGCTTGCCGTTGATACCGTCATGGTATCAACCGACATGCATCTTGAACAGATAGCTGCCGTACTTGACCTGCCGCTGGAGGAGCTCAGGGCCATGAATCCGCAATACCGGACAGGCCTTGTTCCAGGGCGAAGCAGGCCCAGCCCCGTCACAATGCCTCTTGACAGGCTGGGTGATTTCATCGCAATGTCAGACACAATTACAGGCTACAGGAAAGACCAGTACCTGACCACGGTCAATCAGACCACCCTGCCTCAGCAATCAACATCAACATATTCACCGCCAGATGTAAGCGGCAAGACCAAACTGACATACACAGTAAAGGATGGCGATAATCTTGGATATATCTCTGAGTGGTATGATGTACCTCTTTCAGAACTGAGATACTGGAACAACATCTACCGTAACACAATCAGGGTAGGGCAGAAGCTTTCGGTATACGTCGCTCCGTCAAAGGCTGAGCGTTACAGCAAGATCAACAGCATGACCTTTGCCGAGAAGCAGCAGATGGAGGGTAAACCAGCGGGAACCACAACACTGGCCCTGGCCTCACCCCAGCAGTCCGCCACCGTTTCCGGAGACGTTGACTATGAGTTCTATACGGTCAGGAATGGCGATACTGTATGGGATATAGCCAAAAAGTTCAATGGTGTTTCGGCCAATGACATTCTTAGCCTGAATAATATATCCGATGCTTCAAGGATTATGGTGGGACAAAAGCTTCGGATCAGAAAGAAAAGCTGAATAACAAAGAAAAATGCGCCCCGGCAGAATCCTGCTATTTCTGCTTGCTGTCGTTCTGACATCGTTCCTCCTGAGCCTGCTGACCGTCAGCCGGCGACCGGGAGAGGCAATTGTGCCGCATGAGCAGGAGAATGCCGCATATGACAGCTCATCGGTTCCCGATGCCGGAAATGGCACTGAAGGCGTGCTGTATGACAGACCGGGTTACCCTCCTTCCGTACATGAAGATACTCTGACCGCCGGTGACTCCCGCAGTGTTACAGAATCCGTTGCCGCAGATCCTTCCCGTAGCAATGAGCGAACCTCCGCTGCAGCATCTGTACCCTTTTATCCGGGCAGTGCAGTCAGGGATTCGGTTGCCGCCGGCAGGCAGGTAAGAGTGATCTATTACGGCGACTCACAGGTAGAGGGTGACCGTGTCACATCGCTTCTCAGGCGTGAGCTCCGGGAGGACGGAGGAGGTACAGGTCCGGGCATGATCTCGCCGGTGATGCCGGTGATGTACACAAGGTCATGGGTGGTTCGCTCCTCGTCAAACTGGAAGAGATATACCCTTCTTGATTACAGGGGAGGCACATTGCCTCACAACAGGCTCGGTCCGATGCTGGCGCTGTGCCGTTTCACCCCCCCGGGTGACAGCATGCAGACACACTCATTCGCCACAGTTAAAATAAGTGCCGTACCGGGCGCTGACCCGGCAGTATCACAATATGACAACCTCAGGATATTCTACGGCAACAATTATGACACGGTACTCGTCGGCATAAAGTCAGGCAGTTCCCTGGTTGATATTGCAATGCTTCAGATGGGTGAGGGGCCGATGGAATATTCAGTGCCTCTTCCGTCAGTCTCTGAGGTGACCGTAGAGTTCACCGGCCGCAATTCACCTGATATCTACGCATTGAGCCTCGAGAGCAGCACCGGCGTAATTGTAGATAATGTTCCCGTCCGCGGAAGCGCAGGACTGGAGTTCGTTATGACTGACAGCCGGGGCTTTGAGGGGTGTTATGCCGGCCTGAAGCCTGACATCATTTTCCTTCAGTTCGGCCTGAATGTGGTAAGGAATGTAAGGAGCGAGTACCATTACTATGAAGAGGGTCTTGTAAAGCAGGTCAACTACCTGAAAAAGGTCTCCGGCGGGGTTCCGGTTGTGCTTGTCAGCGTGACAGACATGGCGCTGAGGGACAATGACACAATTCTCCGCTTTCCCAACATAAGAGCCATCCGTGATGCACAGAAGGTAGCAGCCGCCCGCAGCGGAGCACTCTTCTGGGACGCCTGGGAGTCAATGGGCGGCCCGGGATCAATACTCACCTGGTATAACCTCAAGCCTCCGCTGTCATCCAGAGACCTGACGCATCTCTCCAATGAAGGAACAGATACAATAGCTGCACGGATATATACCTCACTTTTGGCTGTGCGTAATGTTGTCACACCGGTCAGGATACAGGCACCTCAGTCAGGCATTGATTCGGTTCCGGCAGTTACGGTGACCGGTGCCGGCTCACAACCTGAAGGCGAATCAACCCGGGCTGACACCGCAGTGGCCGCCTCAGGCCCCGGATATGGTTCAAAAGACGGAACAGCACCAGGGGAACTGTACTCCGAAGCAGAACCGTCAGAGGGCAGAAGGTACAGTATCGCCAGCCAGATCATAGGATGGATCGGATCAGTACTCAGGTATCAGCCTGACCAGTCATTCATCTTTACAACACCTGCCTTCTGGATCTTCTTCCTCGTTGTGATGGCAGGGTTTGCACTTCTGCACAGGAAGAGAGCCATGTGTCATACATGGCTGCTGCTTGTCAGCCTCTATTTTTATTATCGTGCTGGCGGACTCTTCATAATCCTCCTGCTGCTCACCACCCTTCTTACATGGTTCACCGCCATGATGACAGGCAGGGCCCTGAGCAGAGCCGGCAAAAAGTTCTGGCTGGTTACCAACATTGTTCTCCTGCTCGGATTCCTTTCCTACTTCAAATATGCCGGGTTCTTTACGGAGCTGATAAACTCGGTATTCGATACCTCCCTGGTCAGCCGTGACATCTTTTCAGCCTGGTCAAACGGCCTGTTCGGAACGAACTTCAATGTCAGCACAATCATATTGCCTGTGGGCATTTCTTTCTTCACATTCCAGGCGCTCAGCTACAGCATTGATGTTTACCGCGGGAGGATGGCGGCGGAACCCAACATCGTCGATTTTGCCTTTTATCTTACTTTTTTTCCCCAGCTTGTGGCAGGCCCAATTGTCAGGGCCTCTGAGTTCATCCCTCAGATGCACGGCAACTATTCAATCAGCCGCAATGAGTTCGGCTACGGGTTGTTCCTGATCCTCCAGGGATTGATCAAGAAGATGCTGATCTCCGATTTTATCTCAAGTGGGTTCATTGACAGGGTATTTGATGCACCGGCTATCTATTCGGGTTTCGAAAACCTGATGGCGGTATATGGGTATGGATTGCAGATCTATTGTGACTTCTCGGGCTATACAGATATTGCAATAGGCGTCGCCATGTTAATGGGATTCAGGCTTCCCCTCAACTTTAACTCGCCATACAAGGCTGCCAATATAGGAGATTTCTGGAGGAGGTGGCATATATCCCTCTCGAGGTGGCTGAAGGATTATTTATATATCCCCCTCGGGGGAAGCAGGAAGGGTCCCATCCGCACCGGAATAAACCTGATGGTCACCATGCTGCTGGGCGGTCTCTGGCACGGGGCTGCCACAAGGTTCGTGGTCTGGGGCGGACTGCACGGGACGGCACTGATTATGGAAAAAATCTGGCACTGGCTCTTCAGGAAGGTGACTGTTAAAAGGCGAAGCGCACACATCGCAGGGATTCTGGTTACATTCAATTTTGTCAGCTTCGCATGGATATTCTTCAGAGCCGGCTCGATGGAACAGGCAGGAGTGATGCTTAACCAGATTTTCTCAGCTTTTTCTCCCGGCGACTATGGCCTGGTGCTCATGTCATATCTGCCTGTGGCAGTTCTCATAGTGTCAGGATACATCCTCCATTTCCTGCCTGTAACAGTCAAGGAGTCATACAGGGGACTTTTTATAAGGCTCCCGGTGGTGGCACAGCTGCTTGTCACCCTGGTTGTGGCGTTGCTGCTCCACAGGGTGGGATCAGAGGTGGTGCAACCATTCATCTATTTCCGTTTCTGATAATTTTTTCCGGGAGACCGGAAGGGGAGTCAGTTTGACTCGGTCATCATTTCTGCTTCAGACATTCCGGGGGATGATACCCTGATCATAATTTTACCCGGATTGCCTGCCCTGAGCAGAATGGATGCAATTCCGTCCTCGGCTTTTGCCGGATTGTCGCCAATCAGCCATGCATTACCCCTGACGGCGAACTCCACCATTACATCAGAGGAGTGGACCTGGTTGCCGGCTGAATCCGTTACTGTTGCGTAAACGAAGATCACATCCGAATTGTCGGCCCTCAGCGGTTTGTTACTGAAGTCAGCAGAAAGACGGAGGGAGGCAGGCTTGCCATGGGTTGTGACTGAGTGGGATGCTGTCTCCTTCCCCTCATGCAGCGCTTTTGCCTTTATTGTTCCGGGCGAGTAATCCGGGAGGGTGAAGGTGAACGGCGGATGGTGAAGATTGACAGCACTGCCGTCAGTGTCAGGGCCCTGAACTGCAATGAGTGTGTCATTGCGGAAGAGCTGAACTGTATCAGCATTGCTGTATACCCTTACCGTATTGCCTGAGGAGGGAAGGTTATAGTGGGAGATGAAGCATACCGGGCCCTCTTCAGTCTGGCTCCGGTAGAAATACCAGGCAAACTTGGGGAGCCTGAAGATGTCCATTATGCCTGATGCTTCAATATCGGGTGCATAGCCCCTGTTGTAGTCGAACATCAGCCAGGCGGCATCACCAAAACCGGGACCATACAGGTTGTCATTGTGAGCCTCCTGGAAATTCCAGGCCTGCTGAAGCATTCGCCTGTCGCCGTCACCCCTCAGCTGCCTTGAGTTTCTTTCGGCAGGCTGAAGGTCAGCAAACTCCGCCTGGTTTAAACCCGCATTCTGCGCATAATATTCCCAGTCGCCGTATTCACAGATAAACAGAGGCTTAGCCTTTCGGTAATCCTTCCAGTACCTGGGAGCACCGGCATGCTGGCGGGCCGGAATGAAGACATCACAAATAGTATCCATCCAGCTGCAGGTCAGGTTATTGCCAAGAGGGAGCTCCTCCCTTACAGTCTGGTGGAGCCGGTAAAGGAAACTTACCGGCATGGCTGTTTCATTAAGTGACGATTCCCATATCACCACTGACGGGTGGTTGCGGTCACGCCGGCACATCATGCGTGTATCACGCACAGCCGCTTCCGCAAAAAGTGAATCTCCCATGAACTGCCATCCCGGAATGGCGTCAATAACCATCAGGCCAAGCTCATCACAGGCGTCAAGAAATGCCGGTGCCGGGGGGTAATGTGAGCACCGGACAAGGTTGAAGCCTGCTTCCCTGATTTTGAAGGCATCACGGTAACTTGCATTATCTGACAGGGCATAACCGATGTACGGGTACTCCTGGTGCCTGTTGGTTCCTGTGATGCTGACAGTCTCACCGTTCAGCATCAGTCCCTTCTCGGGTGTGATTCTGACTGTCCTTATGCCTGTGCGGATTTCCCTGCTGTCAATCACAGTGCCGTTGTCAGAGAGAAGTTCGGTGCGTACTGTATACAGAAATGGAGTGGCGGGTGTCCACAATGAAGGCTGCATAACAATCATCCTGGTTATGAGACGCTGTCCCTGGCCCGGCTCCAGGTCGGTGAGCTCCGAGAGTGAGGAGGCAACTTCAAGTCCCGCAGCATCAAGAAGGGTGTTTTTCATCCTGAAAGACCTGGGGATGCGGTCATCGTTGCTTACATGCACCGAGAGTGTCAGAGTGGCTGACTCACGGCTCACATCTCTTACCCCGGTGAGGATTCCTCCACCAAGTGTTGAATGATACTCAGGAGGAGCAGTGATGTGCAGTTTGTCAGTAATAAATATGCTTACATTCCGATAGAGGCCGCTGTACCACAGGAAATCAAGTTCATTAAGGGGTTTGCCGGGTGGGATATGCTGATTCTCCCGGTTATCAAGCTTTACCAGGATCTCATTTTCCCTGCTGTAGTCAAGGTCATCGCTGAGATTGACGTAGAAGGGAAGATACCCGCCGGTGTGACGGGCTATTTCTGCGCCGTTGAGGTAAACTATTGCATCATTCATGGCCCCGTCAAAAAGCAGGCCGGTGTGCATATGCCGTTGCCGTCTGTCAGGCCTGTACAGCTTTTTGTACCAGCAGATACCGGTCCACTGTGCCCCTGTAATCACCAGTGGCTCAATTACTGCCGAATGCGGAAGGGTCACCTCTTCCCATTTATGGTTGGGGACAATGCCGGGAAGTATCTTGTCAGCATTTGCGGAGTCCTGCCTGATGAAGAGCCATTCGTCGTTGAATGAGAGTGGCGTACCGTCAGTCGCCTTCCTTCCGCAGGCGATAAATATCAGCAGTGCTCCGGCCAGTAATGGTACCAGCGCTGCCGGGAATACCAGCCGCAGTTGTATGACGACTCTTGTGCTCATATATCTCCGAACCCAGATACCGGATGTGCATATGCAACCACATCCCTGCCGGTGATTTCTTCGGGGCACAGTATGATAAGTCTCTCAAGCACGTTCCTGAATTCCCTGATGTTGCCGGTCCAGATGATTTTCTGCAGCTCAGCTATGGCGTCAGGTTTTATCTTCTTTTTACCCATGCCATATTCACCGCAGATGAGAGTGTTGAAATGATCAGCAAGGATTGGTATATCCTCTTTCCTTTCATTGAGAGTGGGAACATGTATAAGTATCACGCTCAGGCGGTGATACAGGTCTTCCCTGAAGGTGTTGCGGTCGATCTCCTCCCTGATGTTTTTGTTTGTAGCCGCAATTACCCTGACGTCGACATGGATATCCTTGTCGGATCCCACCCGCGTTATCTTGTTTTCCTGCAATGCCCTGAGAACCTTGGCCTGTGCTGCCAGGCTCATATCGCCCACCTCGTCAAGGAATATAGTACCTCCGGTAGCCTGTTCAAACTTTCCGATACGCTGTTTGATTGCAGAGGTGAATGATCCCTTTTCGTGGCCGAAGAGCTCGCTCTCAATCAGTTCAGATGGTATGGCAGCGCAGTTTACTTCAACGAAGGGTCCGCGTGCACGATTGCTCTTTTCATGTATCTGGTGCGCCACAAGCTCCTTCCCGGTACCGTTGGAGCCGGTTATAAGCACGCGGGCTTCAGTGGGAGCAACCCTGTCAATCATCTCCTTGACCTGAACTATTGCGGGTGAGTTGCCCACTATCTCGTACTTCCTGCTGACCTGTTTCTTAAGTACCTTGGTCTGGGTGATCAGCGAGCCTCTCTCAAGCGCGTTGCGAATTGTAATGAGCAGACGGTTGAGATCGAGGGGCTTCTCAAGGAAGTCAAAGGCGCCCTTCTTTATTGAGTCAACGGCCGTATCAATGTTTCCATGGCCTGAGATCATTATTACGGGTACATCGGATGATAACTCGTGAAGCTTCTGCAGCACCTCGATACCATCCATCTTTGCCATCTTGATGTCACAGAGAACGGC
>CAZOHL010000065.1:0-18973 GCA_964579645.1 uncultured Rikenella sp.
GAGAAGGCAGCCAGGGCAGGTTACAGCAGCAAAATAAGATACAAAATGCCGACTGATGACGATTTCTACAAGAAACCTGATAATCCTGATTCAAAGTCATGACGGAGAGATTTGAAGCAGGGGGAAAACCCAAAAAATATCCGAAATGCGGCTCACTGATTGTTGCAAGGATTCTTTATGGCTTCCCGGCCTGGTCAGAAGAGCTGGAAGCTGACCTTAAAGCCGGCAGGGTGGCGATCGGAGGCTGCTGCATAACCGGTGATGACCCGGCCTGGAAATGTATGGAGTGTGAAACGGAGATCTACAGGAAATAATGGTTTTTTTGCAATGCATTCCGAGTCCGTTCCGCCAGATGGCGAACGGAGCCAACCGAGCCTGACCGGCCGCGGTGGAGAAACAATGCGGGCGACATAAGCCAAAAACAAAGGTTTGGAACTCCCCTTTTATGTTTGCCGGAATGCAGATTGTTTAACCCTATATACTATTTGCATCATGGAAAATGAAGAAATTGAAAAGAGCGACGAAGGAGCAACTCAGACAGGAAATGATCCGTTTCCTCCCAACAGTCTGAAAAATGTCATTGCACAAACGTACAGCCAGAAGAACTCCCTGACCAGACTGAGCCACTTGCGTGCAATCAACCTGTTATCATCCGGCAGAAATCCTTCAAATGCATTCTCAGGATACCCTGGTAAGTTGACGTTTTGTTAAGTTCATCCATCGTCACCACATACTTGGGGTAATTATCCCTTATTTCAAGCAGATTCCCGAATTCACGCTCCGCCGTCTCAGGCGTTTCGAGAAGATATGCAACCTGAACATATATCTTCTCTCCTCCCCGGCTAGCGATGAAATCAATTTCTTTTCCGTTTTCCGATCCAACCGTTACTTCATAGCCGGCAATCCTGAGATGAAGAAAAACAATATTCTCCAGCATTTTATGCACATCGGCCAGATTGTATCCTGCGATGACATTCCTGATTCCGGTGTCACCAAAGAAATACTTCTCTCCTATTTCAAAGAGTCTATTTCCCCGGATACCCGTTCGCCTCACCCTGTGTATCATGAAAGAGGATTCCAGGTATCCGATATAATCTATCACTACCTGCGTTGAAATATTGATCTTCTGTGATTTCAGATATTCGCTTATTTTTTTTGCGGATACAAGGCTTCCGGTATTATCGGCAAGAAAGAGAACCAGGCTCTCCAGGAATTTAACATTCCGCACATTATACCTTGCCACCACATCCTTCAGCAGAATGGTATTAAAGATATTGTTAAGATACTCATTGACAATATTTATGTCACTTCCCAGATGGATCAGATAGGGAAGACCTCCTTCCCGCAGATATGTCCTGAATGTATCTGCAGAATCAGCGGCATCGTGAAACATCAGGTATTCGGAATAACTCAGGCCATACACCCTTATCTCAATATATCGCCCCGCCAGAAGAGTTGCCAGCTCGCCTGACAGAAGCCTCGCGTTGCTGCCAGTACAGTAGATGTCATACTTTTCCCTCGTGGACAGATCCCTCAGCGCTACTTCAAATGAATCAATATCCTGAATCTCATCGATGAACAACGCCACCTTCCCTTTTCCCTTTGAATGAAGGCCAACATATTCAAGAAGCGAAACATGGTCAGTAACCGATGAGAACTCATGCTGTTCCTTATTAATGAATATGATGTGGGTGCCTGGGTCATTCTCCGTTATTAGATCCCTGATCTGCATAAGCATGCAGCTCTTGCCAACCCTCCTCTGACCGGTAATCACCTTTATCAGACTTTTGCCTATGTAGGGTTTTATTCTGTCAATATAGAAAGGTCTGTCAATGTAATCTTTCATCCTTCTATTGTAATTTACTATTTAACAAATATAATGCTTTTCTTCATTTATATTTGATGTATACTATTATTTATTGAAATACATCATTCCTGACAGATAAAAATGGGCCTTCGAAGTGGAGTAAAATAATGCAGAAGAAGGAATACTATTTTGCTAATTTCGGGACAGAAAAGCGCATTACCCATGTCAGATTTCGAAAAGCAAGTCGATGAGATGCTCGGCTCGATCTCGCACAGCGATCTGAAAGCCTTCATCAGGGAGCAGTGCATAAATGACCCGGCATTCAGGAGATCATTCCTGTCCGGCTTATTGTACAGGTCATCGGCCGAATCGCCTGACAAATACCGTGAACAGGTCAGGAATATACTCAAAGGTGCCAAAGACAAGGACAGATTTATAAACTGGTCCCGCGCAAGCATGGTTGGCAAAGCAGTGAATGCGATGCTCAAAATAGCCAGAAAACATGCTGAAACAGGCAACTGGCTGAATGCATGCCATATATGTTTCCCGGTAGCTGAAGAAATGGTCAAGGCTCTCGATTTTGCAGATGACAGCAACGGAGATATCGGCGGCAACATCGAGGATGCTTTCGAGATACTCTATTCTGTTGCCACTGCACAGATACCTGAGGAAATACGAGTGTACCTGCTGAATCAGGTTCTCAGTGACTATAAGAAAAATACTTTCTCCGGATGGGACTGGCACGAAGACCTGCTGGATCTCGCGATACAGCTTATAAAAACAGAAAAGGAGGCCGCAGTTGTCAGATCCCTCCTTCATTCACATCCACGTTCGGAATTCGAAGGCGAACAGATGATAAAGCTTGAATACGACCTTATCCTGAAAATGAAGGGAACTGACGAGGCTGAAAAATTCGCCTCACAGCATCTCGATACACCTGACCTGAGGAGGAAGGCGCTGGAGAAGGCATTGAAGGATAAGAATTTTGAAAGAGTAAAATCACTGGCCCAGGAAGGCATCAGAAATGATTCAGATACGAAGCCGGGACTAGCTCTTGAATGGTACGACTGGTTGCTTCGCACAGCAATAGCAGAAAAAGACAAACCTCATGTTATCGAATATGCCAGGCACCTTTTCGTCGACGGTTTCCGCAGGGAGCAGGATTACTATCGCATCCTGAAGGAAAATACTGACCCTTCCGTATGGCATGGGTATGTTGAGGGACTCATCGAAGAAATCAGGAGAAAAAGCAGGTGGGTTAATATTGATGTCATAGGGAAGATCTATATTACCGAACAGTGGTGGAACAGGCTGCTGGATCTTGTCACCGGGACGAGGCATCTTCCTTACATCCAACATTATGAACAATACCTTGTCGCTGACTATTCTGCAGAACTTGCTGAGCTTTATGAAAAGGGAATCATTGATTTCCTGAAAAAGAACATAGGAAGGAATCATTATAAAGAGGCATGCCGGTATATGCGCCGCATGATAAAGTTAGGCGCCAGAGACCGGGTCACAAATCTGGTTGCCGCGTTGCGTAAAGAATACCCGCAGCGTACTGCCCTGATGGAGGAACTGGACAGGATTTAATCCTTGCCCGCTCAATACCCGCTATTCATAACGGAACTTGCAGCTCCGGTCAAGGCATGTTCCGGAAATGCCACTGCTTTGACTTACATACCGATACATGAGCCGTAGCCGGTCCGCATCTCTGAAGTGATGTATGCAAAAACAAAAAATCTATACGCTTATGTCTCTTCTGTACTGAACAAAGCCATACACTTATTGGTTAATAATATTGTATAACTTACGTGAAACAAAAACACATAAATATGAAAAGAAGATCAACAGCAATATGGCAGGGTGACGGCGCTGAAGGAAAAGGAACTCTGACCTCCATGAGCGGGTTACTAGACAAGACCCCCTACTCATCAGCAGCACGGTTTAAGAATGAAGACGGCAAGGCCGGAACCAATCCCGAGGAGCTTATTGCCGCCGCCCACAGCGGTTGCTATGCCATGGCGCTGAGCTATGCCCTCACCGCAGCAGGATTCGTTCCTGATGAGCTGCAGGTCAGGGCAGATGTCACCCTCGACAAGGTGGAGGATCATTTTGAGATCACCGGAATCCATCTTGATCTGGCAGGAAAGGTTAAGGGAATTTCCGAGGAAAAGTTTCTTGAGCTGGCAATAGCGGCAAAGGTCAACTGCCCTGTCTCACGGGCGCTGAGCGCTGTTGAGATCACACTGGCAGCCAGGCTGGTATAGGGTAAACGTATATACTAAAGCCCGGCGCTGAGGCTATATTAATAATTCCTATATTCCGGAATGTTTACTATAACCTTTCTCCTATGAAGATAGCAGTAATCGGAGCAGGCGGAGTGGGCGGATACTTCGGGGGGAGACTCGCGAGGGCGAACTTTGATGTTACGTTCCTCGCAAGAGGTGAACACCTCAGGGAGATCAGGCGCAACGGTCTGCGGGTGAAGAGCGTAAATGGCGATTTTGTTGTTAAAAACGCACAGGCAACAGACAGTATCCGGGAAATAGGCTTCGCGGACATAATCATACTTGCCGTAAAAGCCTGGCAGGTACGTGACATATCCCGTGAACTTGCTTCGATTTTAAAGAAAGATACAATAGTCCTGCCCTTGCAGAATGGCGTGGTTACGGCTGATGAACTGGCTGAGAACATACCGTCAGCGAACATAATCGGGGGATTATGCAAGATCATAAGCAAGGTTGAATCGCCCGGTGTCATAAACCATTTTGCCCTTGACCCGATAGTCATCTTCGGTGAATTCGATTCCCGCAGAACGGAGAGGGCAGAGTTGCTCAAATCGGCTTTTGACAGGGCCGGGGTCAACTCACTGATTTCTTATGACATAACCGCGGAACTGTGGAAAAAATTCATTGCAATCTGTGTCAGCGGTTTGCTTGCAGTTACCGGAACCAACTATGGTGAACTGAGAGAACTGAAGGAGACACGTCAGCTTATGACAGAGCTGATCAGGGAGATATACGATCTGTCCCAACGCCTGAAGATAAATATAGAACCTGAGTTCCCGGACAAACTGATATCGGTTATTGATACCTATCCCCGCGAAACCACTTCTTCGCTGACCAGGGATGTATGGGACGGGCGGCCGTCAGAGATTGAATACCAGAACGGTACGGTAGTAAGACTCGGCGAAAAATACGGTGTGGCAACTCCTGTCAACAGGTTTGTCTACAACTGTATTTTACCGATGGAGATCAAAGCCAGGAAGAGGCAAAACTGACCCGGGAACAGAAAACGAAATATACGCGCATCTGTTCTCCCGGCTACATATCAGCTTCTTATTATCTGAATGGCCAGTTTGTCGAACACCTTCCCTGACAACCTCTTCAGCGGATTAAGCTTCACCGGGTAGAAATAATCCGATTCGAACCACCCCTTGTCCCTGAAGTAAGTATAATCACGGCAGCTGTCATCCAGCATCTTACGCATACTCGTCCTCGCCATCCTGAATATCATCAGCCACCACAGCGACGGCGAGGGGAATTCGTGTTTTACAAGCTGTGCATGGAATTTTTTACTCTGCGATTCAATCGTGCTGTCAAACGCCTTCTGCGACTTCTCGGTCATCGGCTCAAGGGTCTTGATACAGCACCCTTTGACCACATTGAATCCCAACCCCTTACCGGTGAAATCGAGGTATTTGACAATACTCTCCCCCTTTCCTATCCCCTGTACCACGATGCTTGTAAACGTCTTGCCGAAGAAGTCGGGCCGGTGAAACCCGAACCCGAGCCTGTCAAGGAAAACCTTCATCATTCCTGATACCTGGAACGAATAGTTTGGCGACGCAAAAATCACACCGTCAGACTCTTTCATCTTCGCAATCAGTTTGTCCCTGTCGTCCTTCAGGGGACAGAACTCCTCGCCCCTGTCGAAGCATGTCCTGCAGCCCCTGCAGGTCGAGATGTTGTACTCGCTCAGCCGTACCATCTCATATTCCAAATCGCCCTGCGCCTGCAGAATCTGCAGGAATTTTTCACAGGCATTGTACGAATGGCGCTTCCTCCCGCTTCCGATAAATGCTGTAACTTTCATGTTATAATTTTTATATGTGTCTGATAATCACCCCCTCTCCCATCACACTTACACAAAGTTACGCAATGCGAAGAAGTGAAGAAAAAATATTTTCTTCTGACTCCGCCGGATTCCCGAAGCCCGATTTTAGTATGGCGACAGCCCCGGCATTCCGCGGAAGTTTCATAACTTGCTCCTTCAAATCATTCATCATGAGCAGTGACAATAAATCGATTCACGAGATCGACTTCGATCTGATCTGTGATTATTTCTCAGGCCTGGAAAGACAGGGACCCGGCAGTCCGGAGGTGACCATGAAGGCACTGGGTTTCGTCGACAACCTGACCGATGCATCAAGGATCGCCGATCTCGGCTGTGGCACAGGCGGACAGACGATGGTGCTGGCGCAGAATGCACCGGGAAAGATCACCGGCATTGACCTGTTCCCGAAATTCATTGACCTTTTCAATGCCAGTGCCGCGAGGCTGAACCTGCAGGACAGGGTCGAAGGTATTGTCGGTTCAATGGATAAGCTTTCTTTTCAGGATGAAGAGCTGGACCTGATCTGGTCCGAGGGATCAATTTACAATATCGGGTTTGAACGGGGCTTGAATGAATGGCGCAAATTTCTCAGGAAGGGGGGATATATTGCAGTGTCAGAGAGTTCATGGTTTACTGAGGAGCGGCCTGAAGAGATCATCAAATTCTGGCAGGATGCCTATGCTGAGATTGACACCATCCCGGTGAAGGTTGCCCAGATGCAGAAAGCCGGGTACATCCCGGTTGCCACGTTTATCCTTCCCGAGAACTGCTGGACCGTAAACTACCATGACCAGCAGGGCCCCATACAGGAGGCTTTCCTTGAAAAGTATAAAGGGAAAAAGGCTGCCGAAGATCTTGTCGCCTTTCAGAAGCATGAGGCTGAAATTTACAGGAAGTACAAGGCCTGGTACGGCTATGTGTTTTACATAGGCAGGAAGATTTAACTGCAGCCCGGCATTATCTTTCCTGCATGGACTTCAAAAACAGACTGATTGAGCATTACGGTTTCACCGACAGGGACTGGGATGAGACCGTCAGTCGCTACCTGCCCGAAACCCTGCCGGCCAGGTCGCTGTTCCTTGAACAGGGGAAAACAGCAACCCGCATTGCATACCTGCGGTCTGGCATGATGCGGTCATTCATCTATGACGACAGGGCCAATGAGATCACCACACACTTCTTCAAGCAGGGCTCGGTGGTGATCTCGATGAAGAGCTTCAATGAGCAGGTGCCGTCGAGGGAAAACATAATTGCAATCGAGGACTGCGAGATGGATGTGATCACCTATGACCGGATGCAGGAGCTGATACGCGAGGTGCCGGCATGGCGGCAGATAGGCAAGGATGTGGACGAGGCTATGTACAACTCCCTCATGAACCGCTCAATACAGCTCCAGACGCTGACAGCCTCGGAACGGTATGGCCTCTTCATCAAAAAACACCCTGACATCCTGCAGAAAGTGGCCCTCAAGCATATTGCATCCTACCTCGGCATTGATATCGCCACCCTGAGCCGCATAAGAAAATCGGTCTGACTTCCTTTTTTGACTTTTGTCAAACAACCCTCCCAAACCGAGGGGGTAATTTTGCCTCATAAACACATGAAGCAATCTTAACAATGGAAAAACTGAAGATTCTTGTTATCGGCGCCAGCGGCCTGCTTGCCGGCCCGGTCATCAGAAAACTGGACGAGAAAGGGTATGACCTGCGACTCTTCTCGCGGTCTGTGAAACCGTCGATGTTCATCAACGATCATGACATTGCGCAGGGCGATGTCTTCAATGTGGCAGATCTCGAGAAGGCAGTGAAAGGGTGCGATGCGGTGCATATTTCACTCGCCTCGGCGGATGATGTAAAAGCGGTCGCGAACATTATCGAAGCGTCGAAGAAGTACGGTGTCACGCGGATCAGTCTCGTCTCGGGATGCACCGTGTCGGAGGAGAACAGGTGGTTCAGGTTCACGGACGACAAGTTCCGGACGGAACAGATGATCATGCATAGCGGCATACCGTACTATATCTTCCGGCCTACATGGTTCTTCGAGTCGCTGCCCATGTTCGTCAGGAACGGCAAGGCCTCGGTTCTCGGCAATCTAACCGACCGGTATCACTGGGTGGCCGCCGATGACCTGGGAACAATGGTGGCAAACGCCTATTCCACCGCGGGGGCGGAGAACAGGATATATTATGTCTACGGTCCGGAGAGATACACGATGAAGGAGATGCTTGCAAAATACTGCGCGGCGTTCCACCCCGGGATCAGGACGGTGACCACCACTCCCCTCCTCCCCCTGAAGATCATAGCCTTCGTGACCCGCAACAGGCAGCTGAAGTTTGCCGCCTCGCTCTTCGGGTATTTCGGGAAGGTGAAGGAGCCGGAGGTGCCAGAGGCTGATCTTGCCCTGATGGGCAGGCCCGCGACTGATTTTGAGAACTGGGTACGGTCAAGGCAATAGGTCATGAAGAAAAACATCAGTTCAGGGGCCGGGGTGACCGCCGCGGCGGGGAAAGGGCACAGCTCCGGGAAGAGCGGATTGCCGGGGTACAGCTCCGGGAAGAGCGGATTGCCGTTGCAGGGGGAGAACGCGTCGGTGAACAGAGGCTACACCTCCGAAAGGCTGAGCTTCAACCGGAAGATTGTGGCCGCTTCGGCAGCCGTCACTGCACGGAAAAGCACGATCCATTCGCTCTGCGAGGCCGATGTAACGGTGCCGAGGCAGATGATGCGGGAGCACCGGGAGCGCACCGGGGAGAAGCTCTCCTTCACGGCTTATATCGTTTACTGCCTGGCACAGGTGGTGAAGGAACACCCTCATCTCAACTCGTTCAGGCGGGGGAACAGGCTAATCACCCTTGACGATGTCACTGTCAGCGTGCTGGTGGAGAGGGAGATCTCCGGGGAGAGAGTCCCCGAGCCGCTGGCAATTGAGGCGGCACAGAACCTCACCTTCCGGGAGATCAATGAGAGGATCAGGTCGGCGCGGACCCGCACAGATTCTTCCCTGGGAGGGTTCTCAGGCATGACATGGATACGGCATATACCGGGATTCCTGCTGAAAGCGTTTGTGCGTCTCGCCGACAGGAACATAAGGCTGGCGAGGCGGTACGGCAAGGTTGCCGTGACGGCAGTCGGGATGTTCAGTCGCGAGCCGGTATGGTTCATCCCTCATGGCAGCGGGACGGTGTTGATAACGGTCGGCAGTATAGAAAAACGGATGGTCTTCAACGGCGAGAAGCATGAGGAGAGGGAGTTCCTCTGCCTGACCGGCTCATTTGATCATGACATCATTGACGGGGCGCCCGCAGCACGGTTCATGAACCAGTTCCTGGAGACGCTGAAGAGAGGAATGGAACCGGGCAATTAACAGGCGAAAATTATTCCAGCAATTCGGACGGCCGTGAGATTTTGGTGAAGGCAGATGAGTACAGGAGACCGCGCAGAAAGCCGTTCTACCTTCTCGCGCCCAAAGGTACACTGGTGAGGTAACCGAAAGGAAGAGCGGTTTTTGACGTCTTATTGCCTGAGGAACTCCTGTATAGCATCCCTGATCTCTTCATCATGCCCTATAAGGAGGTGACCGCCGGTGTCAACCGACACCAGCCGGCAGTGGGGGATCCTTTCTGAGACCAGGACCGCACCTGCATAAGGCGGTGCGGGATCATCCTTCGCATGCACAACCAGCACAGGGACTCTGATCTCCTCAAATGGAAAGGTCTCATCAAGCGAAAGGTTCGAGACATACATGTCAAACAGGATGCCCTTTGTCCTGGCGGAGACGGGCAGCGCAGAGAGATAGATGTCCGATATCAGCTTTTTCTGCTCATCCTCTGACAGTGACCCGAAGACCTCCTTCGGTATGAACATCCGTGACATCAAGGTGCCAAATAGCCTCACACTGCTCCAGTAGATGAAATCGGAGCCAAAAACGGTCTTCATAAGGAATCGCGGCGGCAACGCCTTCGTATTGCCGGGCACCACTGATGACTGCAGGATCATGCCCCTGCACCTGCCGGGATAGTCGCGCGCGAAATGATAGAGAGAGGTGCCTCCTGCCGAGTTGCCGATGACAAAAACGCTGTCTATCCCGAGGTGATCGAGCAACTCCACGTACGCTGCTGCCTGCTTCGCCGGTGAAGGATCTGCGGGCAACGCACTACGCATATACCCGAATCGCGATACATACAGGTACCTGCAGCCTCCGCCCAGCGTGGAGGTGATCCACTTCCCCTGGTCGATGCCACCGGTGACACCATGAGAGACCAGCACCACAGGCCCCTCGTCCTCAAGAAGATACTCCATGTCGCCAAACGAGGATCAGAACTTCCAACAAAGGGTATGTGTCTGTTCGACATCCGCATTTGCCGGATGACATGTTTTCGAATTATTTCATCAGAATCATGTTTGGTCAGGAACCTTCACCGATTCATTCCAGTATTAAAATATAACAGATGCTTTTCACCATTTAAGGCCCCAAGTATTCCGTAGCCTCCGGTGATATTGGAATAAATCTGAACTGACTCGGTATATGAATCCTGATCAATAATACGATAAAGCATTACTGATTTCAGGTAGTTGAACAATTCGCGTGTGATTGACTGAAGTTCAACCGTAATGTGCTGGTCAGTACCCCTACGCATCCGGCTTTCTACAGTAAATGTGTAATCCTTCCCGTCAAACAGGTGGTCATCAAATACATTTGAAAATCCGGCAGGCCATCCCCTGTATCTCTCCACCAGACGATCATCTTTGAAAATGACATCTGCGGAAGAAAATACATCACTGGTTTCATAACCTTCATAACTTGCCGAATCAACTCCGGGAGTATACACAATTGTGTATTTGACATAACCTTCACTCCGTACTTTTAACCTGTAATAGTTGGTCTCGCCGGGTGGGTCGGTTATTCTGGCTGTGATCCGCATAATTGTATCGTGGGCAAAAGGATCCGTCCAATCATCATAAACAAAATAATTTTCACTATACAATATTTCATTGCTAAGAATTTCAAGATCGCCCTTACCAGGTATAACAACCCTGGACTCTACAGGCTCAAGGTCCTGAGAGCTGACATTCAGCAAAATCTCGTCACCTCCGGCAGGTATATATGTGCTTTCGTAATTCAGACTTTCAGGATTATATTGCATTGGGTAGATATCACTGCCATTAACCGTTATTGTGGCTTCAGCATTCTCCAGAACATATTCCTGGTACCGTGATTGTAAATATCTCTCCGGAATGAAATCCATAAAAAATTCCGATCTGGAGATCGCTGCAATAAAGACTGTATCCGTAGTAGCCACGGCGTTTACAGTTATTTTCGGCTTTGTTATTTCGCCATCAAACTCTAAAATCTTTTCGCAACCAGTCAGAAGAGCGATTAAAAGTAACAGAATATGTAAAGTAGTCTTCATCACGATCAGAATTGATAGGAATAGCTTATTGAAGGCATAACCGGCAGAAGGCATACACCCTTGAGAACAGTCTTGTCATCATGATATCCGATATAGATATTTGATATGTTCTGCCTGTTATATAAATTGTACACACTCAGGTTTATAGTGCTTTTGCCTGTCTTGTGGAAAATAAAATAACTAACTCCCATGTCAAGACGATGATACACAGGAAGCTCATAGCTATTTCTCCCGGTATAAGTAGAAAAACGGGAATATTTCCGAATGTAAGCAGGTCCGTCAGGAATCTCGCTCCAGGAATCAGGCCCGACAATTTTGTAAATATCACTTGAAGCAAGTGTAGATGGAATACAATAAGGATCAAATTCATCAATGATCCCGCCATACATCACATCAGTTGTCAAAGTTCCCCGTTTGCCCGAGCTAAGTACAAAAGTGCCGGAAAGCTCAAATGATTTCCCTAGGCGTTGGGAAATTGTCAGGCTCAGATTATGGCGACAGTCATTATTGGCAAAGAATTTATCACCACCGTTTATCAGTTGTCCCGGCTTGTCAAATTGCCGCCATGACCATGACATAGTATAACTCAGCCAACCTGTAGTCCGGCCTGTTTTTTTCTGTGCCATAAGTTCCATGCCATAGGACCACCCCCTGCCCGCCGCAACCATCTCCTCCCAGCCTCCGGCTGCTGTCATATAAGAGGTACCTTCCATATACTCCAGGACATTATTCATTGTTTTGTAATATCCTTCGAGGGAGACTCCGACTTCCTTGACTGAGGTGAAATTGATCCCCGCTGCAAATTGATATGACTTCATGGGAGCAAACATTTTGGTAACCGGAACCCAGATGTCAGAAGGCATCACGAGGTTGTTGCTGCTTAGCAGATGAATACCCTGTTGCATCAGCGAGAACGAGGCTTTAAGTGCCATGGCATCACTCAGCAGCAGGCGTCCGCTTAAACGCGGCTCAAGTGAGTGCCAGGCTTTGCCCTTTACAATGAAGAGAGTGTATCGCAACCCGGTATTGAATTTCAGGTTTTCCCCTGCAGAAAAGTCATCTTCGGAATAGATTGCGATTGTATGCAGTCCATTGGTCTTCCCAAGCAGAGTATCCGTAGTATTTTCTGTTATGAAATATTCACCGCCAGGTTCTAAGTCTTCAGTCAGGACGTATTTATAAGCATCCACAGTGGGAGTAAAATGCTGTGTGGAGATCTTGCCTCCGAAGCGTACATGATGCAGGTCACCAGGAACAAAATTTATGTCTCCAGCCAGTGAAATATCAGTTATACCTGAATTGTAGACAGCCCGGGAATTTTCGTAATAATAACTCAAACGTTTATCAATATTCTGGTCTGTGATTTCATTTTCAACAACAGAGCTCATTTTAAGCCTGTACTGGTAGTTGCTGTAGCTGAAGTTTACATTACTGTTTATCCGGTCGCTGATAATTCTAGTCCAATAAATGCTTGACACCATGTTCCCCCAGCGGTTTTCAGTCCTGTCAGATTTGTAGCTTAAAGAGTTATAATTATACAGTTCAAGAAAGAACTGCTGTCTGCTGTCGGTGGGAGCTGTTATGGCCACATCTTTCCCAAGGTAAAAGACGGCCGATAACTTATCGCGTTCAGAAAATTTACGTGTTAACTTGGCATTGATATCGTAGTAATTCATATTTGAAAAAGAAGACAGGGTTCCGGTGTTGTCTGCCAGCTTAATGATGACCGGTTGTACAAACAAATCCAAATATGACATACGGGCTGCTATAATGAATGATGACTTTCCCTGCTCAAGCGGACCCTCAGCATGGATCTTGGATGAGAGAATCCCGATTGTCGCTCCGGCATGGTAATGATCATAGTCACCCTCCCTGATACCTACATCTATGACACTTGAAAGACGTGAACCGAAACGGGCCGGAAAGCCTCCCTTATACAATACAACATTTTGTATCATATCTGAATTGAGGCAAGAGACAAATCCCTTTAGATGGTCGGCATTATAAAGTGTAGAGCCATCCAGAGTGATCATATTTTGGTCATAATTCCCTCCCCGCACATAAATACCGGCATTACCGTCTCCCACTGACTGGACACCGGGAAGCAACTGCAATACTTTCATTACATCAACCTCTCCGAACAAAGCAGGTGTACTCTTTATCTGGGCTATGGGCACTTCCACAGCGCTTATCTGGCTGCTATGTATCCCGTAGTCTCTTCGAGGGGCATAGACCACGACGTCCTTCAGGAGAGTATCCGGATGCAAGGTTATATTCAGTAGTGTATCGCGCATAATGGTGAAATTAAAATGCTCCCGGGTATAGCCGACATAGCTACAGGTCAGTTGTACCTCTCCTGAAGTGAGGTTCAACCGGTAGTAACCGGTTTTATTCGAAGTACACCCACGGTTCACTCCGGTCATGTAAACGTTAGCCCCCTCCAACGTCTCCCCGCTTTCTGCATCTCGTATATAACCGCTGACCACAACTGCTTGAGAATAAACAGAAAGGGTACATAACAAGAAAAAAAGAGTGAGGTTTACTTTCATTTAAGTGGTCTTATAATTCTACCAGGACTTCGTACCACTGGTCGCCTACTGGTTCATCGGTACTAATCAAAAACAAATTATAATACAGCTCATAAATACCCGGACTATGAAAAACAACGGTATTCGAACTTCCGGATGGGCTTTGGGTGTACCCCTCTTCTTCGCCCTTGCCATTATAAATAATCCATTCACCATATATATTATTTCCCAGGTACGGTGCTAAATAAAGATTAGTTATATCCACATAAGTTTCGCCATACCCATTAGGATCCAATAGGCCATGATAATCCATATGAGCATAATAATGTCGGTTGCTCATATTAGGGTATGGGCCATAACCAGGAGCGTGCCTCATTACTGGTCCATCTCCCCATTTGGATTCATACATTCCACTTACAGATGAAACTACTGCAGAATGATCAGAACTATAGTAATGTATTTTTGTTGCATAAGTGGATGAAACTTGTCCATAATAGTCATTTGTCCAGTACTTGGAAATATTGCTTGGATTATACTGATTTGGGCCACAATTCATCCAATATGTGCCACTTCCCCCGTCACGCATATGCCATGCATAATAATGGCAATTATAAGTCATTGTGGATGAGCCTACAAATTCCGCCTGAGGGAAGGCATTTATATAAAGCTGATTAATTGAGTCTGCATTAAAACCAGCATCAGATCTCGAAAACACTTCAACTGGCTTTCCAAATGTTGTATAAACAGTTACGCTTTTTAAGTACCCACAAACAAAGATGAATATTACGAAGAAAAAAACTGTCTTTTTCATAATTAAGCTATTTTGAGTTGATGATTTGAGAGACTGTAGTATACATTGATTCCTCAGATACATTGCCCCCTTTGTCTACAAATTCTTGTAGAATTTTTCTTTCTTCCAGACTTATAAGATTCTTTGAGAGTTGAATTTGAGCTCCTAAGAGAAGGGATTTGTTTATTGAAGAGAGATCAATTTCATTTATGAGACTAAGTTTAGCATCATACATTTCTAACATCGCATTGTTCAGTTTGTCAATGTATTTCGCATTGAAGATTTCAGGAATCTTCTTTGATGCAATTACTAATTCCAAATAGCCTAGATGAATAATGGTAAGATCAGGTAAAAGGCTAGGCAACTTTGTAGTCCCTACTATATTCTTTAAATTGATTGCAGCATAATAATCTATTATAGCTTCAGCCACATCCTCTCTTTTCTGCAATTCTTCAAATCCATTAAAGTTATCGATAATGACATTGACTCCATCAAGTTCATTATTGTACGCTGTATAAATGAAAAATAATGGATGATTCATAAGGGTTTGGATCAGATTCCTTGTTGACATAACAGATAACATCCCTTCAGGGAGCTGACATGCTTCCAGCATTTCTTCCAGATTGTTAAAAGTACGCCAAACCTCAGGCTTTGTTACCTTTTCAAAAGTAAAAGGTTCATCCTGGTAGTCAATTACAGGCGTTCCATTCAGATTCAAATTGTTTTTAGGATCACCAATTTCCGTCTTCTCATATCCACAAGAATATAAGAAAACACAAGACATTAAGAAAGTTAGACATTTTTTCATCATGACAGTTCGTTTTGGGATAATTAAAATCTACAAACCTCACTCATTTTGTATCGCAATCATTGATCACTATTAATCATTCGAATTAGTTATACATTAGCCAACATAAGATCTTATCCGGAGACATCAATATCATCACATACCTCAAAACATAATAGACTACTAGCCTAATCTGCCTTATTTAGAATTCATATTTTTTTGAGACTCAGAACAATTATTTCAAAATTAAGCAAAAAGGATTGAAATAATCAAGAATAAAGTAACATAGTTATTAACATTGTTTACTTAATGGTTCAGGCTGATAGCTTCTTCCATATATGCCAGGCCGGTTGATTCAGGTGTAAACAGGAAAAAGAAATGGTTCTTCGTCAAATTTGGTGATCCATAAACCAGTATTTGAAAGGGCGACCTTTCTATGAAGCAATTCAAATCCGGCTCAACCGTACATTTGTCGTTTGATATTTTTTAAACGATTCAGATTACCTTCATACTAGTATTTTGCTAGTTTCGGGAACAGAAAAGCACATTATCCATGTCGGATTTCGTTAAGTATGTCGATGATAAAATCCTCAGTCGCGGCATGTCCTATTTCAAAGACAGACGCGTGACATACTGTGAAGAGATCGCTCCGGGCGAATTTGAAGCGGTGGTTGAAGGATCGGAAGGCTATGAGATAAGACTGACTTTCAGGAGAAATAAGCCGAAAGAATTTTCATGCACCTGTCCCTATGACTACGGAAATATGTGCAAGCACATCGTGGCAGTGCTCTATTATTTAAAGAATGAAGACGAAGCTGAAAAAAAGCCCGGCAACAAAAAAGAGCCTGGCAGGAAACCTGCCATAAGAAAAAGGATAACAGTTGCAGAACAGGTAGATGAGATGCTCGGGTCGCTTTCGCATAGCGATCTGAAATCCTTCATTAATGAGCAGTGCATCACTGACCCTGCATTCAGGAGGTCATTCCTTTCAGGCTTTCTCTACAGGTCATCGGTAGAGTCACCTGACAAATACCGCGAATAGGTTAAGAATATTATCAGAAGTGCAAAAGACAGGAACAGGTTCATTAACCGGTCCCGCGCGAGTATGGCAGGTAAAGCAGTGAATGCGATGCTCAATACAGCCATGATAAATGTTGATACAGGCAACTGGCTGAGTGCATGTCATATCTGCTTCCCGGTAGCTGAAGAGATGGTCAAGGCTTTCGAATTTGCTGATGACAGCAATGGAGATATCGGCGGTAATAACGAGACTGCTTTTGAGATACCTTATTCTGTTACCGCGGCTAAGATACCAGAGGAAATACGTGTTTACCTGCTGGATCAGGTTCTCCGAAACTATAGGAAAAACACTTTCTCCGGATGGGACTGGCACAGAGACCTGCTGGATCTCGCGATACAGCTAGTGAAAACTGAAAAAGAGGCCGGAATTGTCAGATCTCTCCTTCATGCACACCCACGTTCGGAATTCGAGGACGAAGAGATGATAAAGCTGGAATATGACCTTATCCTTAAAATGATGGGAACAGACGAGGCTGAAAAATTTGCATCGCAGAATGTAGATACCCCTGACCTGAGAAGGAAGGTACAGGCGAAAGCATTAAAGGACAAGAATTTGGAAAGAGTAAAATCACTTTCTCAAGAAGGCATCAGAAATGATTCAGATACGAAGCCGGGACTTGCCCTGGAGTGGTATGATTGGCTGCTTCGCACTGCAATTGCTGAAAAAGACAAAACTCATGTTATCGAATATGCCAGGCATCTTTTCATCGACGGCTTCCGAAGGGAGCAAGATTACTATGGCATCCTGAAGCAAAATATCGACCCTTCAGATTGGAACGCTTATGTTGAAGGACTTATCGATGAGATCATGAGAAAAAGCAGGCGGGTGAATATTGATGTCATAGGGAAGATCTATATTGCCGAACACTGGTGGAACAGGCTGCTGAAGCTTGTTAGCGAAACGAAGCATCTTCCTTCCATTCAGCATTATGAACAATACCTGGCCACTGATTATTCAACCGAACTTGCCGAAATTTATGAAAAGGGAATTCCCGATTTCCTTATAAAGAATATAGGGAGGAATCATTATAAAGAGGCCTGCCGGTATGTGCGCCGTATGATAAAATTAGGCGCCAGGGACCGCGTCACGAATCTGGTTGCAGCTTTACGAAAAGAATACCCGCAGCGTTCGGCATTGATGGAGGAGCTGAGCAGGATTTGATACCTGCCTCCTGAATATCTCCTATTTATAATAGAAATTGCCGGTCCGGTCACAGCTTGTCAGGAAACGGCATCGCATATACGGGCAGATGGATTCATGAGCCGCGTTGGTCTTTACCATGAAGTAATTGAGGTATAAACAAAGAATCTTTGCGCTGATGGATCAACCAGTCTGAACAAAGTCCTACATTTAATGGTTAGTGATATCGTATAACCAACATCAAACAAAAACATAATATCATGAAAAGAAGATCAACAGCAATCTGGCAGGGTGACGGCGCCGAAGGCAAAGGAACTCTTACCTCAATGAGCGGGTTACTCGATAAAACCCCGTATTCATCAGCAGCACGGTTCAAAAATGAAGACGGCAAAGCCGGGACCAATCCCGAAGAGCTTATTGCTGCCGCCCACAGCGGATGCTATGCCATGGCGCTGAGCTATGCCCTTACCGGGGCAGGATTCGTTCCTGATGAGCTGCAGGTCAGAGCAGATGTCACCCTCGACAAGGCGGAGGATCATTTTGAGATCACCGGCATCCATCTTGATCTGACTGGCAAGGTTAAGGGAATAACCGAAGAAAAATTTCTCGCGCTGGCTGCCAAGGCAAAGGTCAACTGTCCTGTTTCACGGGCATTGAGGGCTGTTGAGATCACACTTGCGGCAAGGCTTGTATAAGGCATATGAAGATTGCAGTAATCGGAGCCGGCGGGGTTGGAGGATACTTCGGGGGAAGACTCGCCAAAGCGAACTTTGATGTTACGTTCCTCGCAAGAGGTGAACATCTCAGGGAGATTCAACAACACGGCCTCAGGGTAAAGAGTGTAAACGGCGATTTTATTGTTGAAAACGCCCAGGCAACGGACAGTATCCGGAAGATTGGTTTCACTGACATTATCATACTTGCCACAAAAGCCTGGCAGGTACGTAGCATTTCCCACGAACTTGCGTCGATCATAAAGAAAGATACTATTGTCCTCCCGTTACAGAATGGTGTGCTTACAGCAGAGGAACTGGCTGAGAATATCCCGGCAGCGAACATTATGGGGGGATTATGCAAGATAGTAAGCAAGGTGGAATCACCGGGTGTCATACACCATTTTGCCCTTGATCCGGTTGTCATTTTCGGGGAATTCGATTCCCGGGAAACTGAAAGGGTTGAATTGCTGAAATCGGTTTTTTATAAGGCAGAAATCAACTCAATTATCTCGGATGATATAACTGCGGATCTGTGGAAAAAATTCATTGCAATCTGTGTCAGCGGTTTGCTTGCAGTAACAAAAACCAATTACGG
>CAZOHL010000066.1:0-18603 GCA_964579645.1 uncultured Rikenella sp.
TGCGGGGATTAAGCGTTTCGTGTATGCATCAAGCTCATCGGTCTACGGAGACTCTGCCGAGCTGCCCAAGGTTGAGGAGCGGACCGGAAAGGTGCTATCTCCATATGCCGTTACCAAGCTGGTCAACGAGGAGTATGCCCGTGTTTTCGGAAACCTGTACGGCATGGAGAATATCGGGCTGCGCTATTTCAACGTCTTTGGCCGGAGGCAGGATCCGAACGGACCCTACGCAGCAGTCATCCCGAAATTCACAATGGCATTCATGAAGTATGAGTCGCCAGTCATCAATGGTGACGGAAGCAACTCTCGCGACTTCACCTATATAGACAACGTGGTGCTGGCGAACAATCTTGCCGCCACCACAGAAAATACCGCAGCATTCAACCAGGTGTACAATGTTGCCTGCGGCGACTCGGTGAATCTGAATGAGATGACCAATCTGCTGAGAGGTTATCTTGCAGGCTATGACCCGAAGATCGCAAAGGTGGAGCCGGCACATGGCCCAAATCGTCCGGGTGACATACCCCACAGCATGGCCAGCATCGGGAAGGCAGTCAGGCTTCTCGGTTATAAGCCGCTGGTGCTTTTCAGTGAAGGGTTGAAGCTTGCAGTTGAGTGGTATGTTGATAACCTGTAACGCTGTTAACAGGCTGGAGAATCGTTCTTTTCTATCTTTGTGCTTATTGGCACAGACCGCATTGGCCACATCTGGCCTAAGGATCACATATACAGCACGTTGGACACAGGTTCTGTGTGACTGACGGACCGGAGGATTATTATATCCGAAGATTTCCGATGTCACTCTGAAGCGTGTCTGATATCCCAAATCATCGTAATTGGCTTCCAAAGGATTAAAGGAAAAGGCTGTCTCGGGGATGTTATGGAGTTTCTCCGACAGCATGTCGACCCAGCTGGTTCAGTTTATTACGGGCCTGGTCCTGGCGAGGATTCTTTCGCCTGATGAGTTCGGGCTAGTAGGGATGATCACGGTATTCCTGGCTATCAGCCAGAGTGTTGTTGACAGCGGGTTCGGGCAGGCGCTGGTACGGAAGCAGGAGGTAAGCGAGACTGATTATTCCACGGTCTTTTACTTCAATCTGTTCACAGGGCTTCTGCTCTTTCTCCTGTTCTACCTGGCATCGCCATGGATATCCACTTTCTACGAGAGGCCGGAGCTGAAAAACCTGTCGAGGGCGCTGGCTGTAATCATCCTCATCAATGCCACAAGCATAACGCAGCGCACGAGGCTGGTAAGGAGCATTGATTTCAGCCGTCTGATGAGGGTTAACCTGACTGCGGCGTTATTATCAGGCCTGCTGGCAATCGGCATGGCTCTGTATGGTTTTGGTGTATGGAGCCTGGTGGCTAGAAGTATTGCCGGAAGCCTTGTGCAGGCTGTCATTCTCTGGCACAGGGGTAAATGGGTTCCCCTTGCCGTATTCAGTCGCGATTCGTTCAGGTCTCTGTTTGCCTTTGGTTCCCGGTTGCTCGCCTCAGGGCTGATTGACACTGTTTACAGGAATATTTACCTGCTTATTATAGGCAAGTTCTTTTCGGCGGCAGACCTGGGTTATTACACCAGGGCTGACCAGTTCAGCCGGCTGGCCTCGCAAAATCTTACCGGCACCATTCAACGGGTAAGTTACCCGGTATTAAGTATGGTGCAGGATGAGGATGAGCGGCTTAAGGCCGGATACAGGAAACTGATACAGTCAACCATGTATGTCTCTTTCTTTATAATGCTCGGGATGGCAGCCATGGCGAAGCCGATGATCGTAACCCTGATCGGTGAGAAGTGGCTTCCGTCAGTTGAGTATCTGCAGCTGCTCTGTTTCAGTGCGATGCTTTTTCCCCTTCATGCCCTGAATCTGAACATACTTAATGTAAAGGGAAGGTCAGACCTGTTTCTCAGGCTTGAGATAATCAAGAAGATACTGGCGGTTCCCGTCATCATTGCCGGTATCGCCATGGGCATCAAGGCTCTGCTTGCAGGGTTGATAATAATTTCAGTCATTTCCTATTTTATAAACAGTTATTATTCTGCCAGGCTTATCAGTTATCCAGTGAGGGAACAGCTGGCAGATATTCTGCCATCCTTTCTCCTGGCCCTGGTCATTGCCGGGCTTGTCTTCCCGGTATCGCTTATTGGTGGTACCGGTCAGCTTCCCCTCTTTGTCATCCAGCTTGTGCTGATGATCCTCCTGTCTGTCGTGTTATCGAAAGCCCTTAAGCTAAACGGGTATATTGAGATCAGGGCTGTACTGGTCAGTAAAGTTCCCAAACTAAAAAGTATCCTTTGATGAAAGCAGATAAAGTGACTCCTGTATATGTTACCCAGCCAGCTCTTCCCCCGCTGGAAGAATTTGTCAGGGATCTGGAAAAGATCTGGGAGAGCCGGATTCTGACGAATAATGGTCCATATCACCAGCGGTTTGAAAAGGAGCTGGCTGAATACCTGGGTGTAAGTCACATCTCGGTTTTTGCCAACGGCACCCTGGCCCTTGTCACCGCTCTCCAGGCGCTGGGCATAAAGGGTGAAGTGATTACCACTCCATTCAGTTTTGTGGCTACCACCCATTCATTATGGTGGAATAACATCAAACCGGTTTTTGTTGACATTGAACCGGAATATTTTACTATTGACCCTTTTAAAGTTGAAAAGGCCATTACCTCTGAGACGACAGCAATCATGGCGGTTCATGTGTACGGCAATCCTTGCAGGACCGATGAGCTTCAAAGGATTGCCGATGCTCACGGGTTGAAGATTATTTACGATGCAGCCCATGCCTTCGGCGTAAAACAGGACGGGCATTCGATACTGAACTGCGGTGATCTTTCGATCCTCAGTTTCCATGCCACCAAGGCATTCAATACCATTGAGGGAGGAGCAATAATCTGCCATGACGAGGAGACGAAACGGCATATAGATCATCTGAAAAACTTTGGATTTGAGGATGAGGTGACAGTGGTTGAACCGGGCATAAATGCCAAGATGAATGAACTGCAGTCGGCTTACGGGTTGTTACAGCTGAAGTATATTGACGGGTATATCAGAAGCAGGCAGGAGATTGCTGCCAGGTACCGTATACTGCTGAATGGAATCAGGGGGATCAGGTTTCTGGATGATATTGCGGGGATGACGCACTCTTATACATATTTCCCGGTGCTTATTGATGCTGTTGGTTATGGCAGGACCCGTGACGAGGTCTATCAGTTGCTGAGGGATGATAATATTTTCGGGCGAAGGTATTTTTATCCTCTTATCAGCCGGTTTCCCACCTACAGGGACCTTCCTTCATCGGCCCCGGAGAATCTGCCGGTGGCTACGCGCATTGCAGGACAGGTGATATGTCTTCCCATTTATCCCGGCCTCGCCGGTGATGTCATTGAAAGGTGTTCTGCATTAATACGGGAGGGACAGCGATGAAGCTGGCAATAATGCAGCCATATTTCCTTCCCTATATAGGGTATTTTCAGCTCATAAAAGCGGCTGACCTGTTTGTCTATTATGACGATGTTGCCTTTATCAGGCAAAGCTGGATCAACCGCAACCGGATACTTCTCAACGGGAAGGAATTCCTCTTTACTCTTGAACTGAAGGGGGCCGGTTCATTCAGGAATATCAACATGGTAACGGTCGGGAATAACCGTCAGAAGCTTTTAAAAACCTTCATCCAGGCCTACCGGAAGGCCCCTTATTTTGATGCGATGTTACCGGTCATTAATTCCATCCTTTCTTCTACTCAAACTGACCTTACGGAATACATAATTGAAACACACAGAGTGATCCTTGACTACCTGGAGGTGAATGCGGAATGCGTAAGATCTTCCTTGATTGAGAAGAGCAGCTTACTGAAAGGTCAGGCAAGAGTTATTGACATCTGTAAGAGACTGGGGGCAAAGGAATACCTCAATTCGCCGGGAGGAAGGATGCTCTATTCGAAACAGGATTTTACCGAAAACGGAATCAACCTGTTCTTTTTACAGCCGGGTGAATTATTGTACACCCAGTTCGGCAGTGATTTTATTCCGTGGCTTTCGATAATTGATGTCCTGATGTTCAATTCTGCCGCTGAAACACGAAAGATGCTAGATAATTACACACTTACATGAGAGAGATAGGAGGATTTCTTGAACTGGAACTGAACAGGGGAAGGGGCTATCATGCTGATGCGCTGGCTCTTAACCTGGGCCGTACGGCTTTCGAACATTTGCTCAGGTCAAGGAAGGCCGGGAGGGTCCGGATTCCATATTTTGCCTGTGAGGCAGTTATGGAAGGTGCGAAAAGGGCCGGAGCGGAGGTAATTTATTACCATGTGAATGAAAAGCTTGAGCCTCTGCCCGAAAATCTGACGGCAGGGGAATCTGATTTTTTTCTCTATATAAACTATTTTGGCATCAGGACTGAAGCCGTTAAAAAGCTGGCCGGGTCAATCCCCAATCTGATCATCGATAATTCCCAGGCCTTCTTTGATATGCCGTTACCGGGCACTGACACCTTCTATTCGGCACGGAAGTTCTTCGGAGTACCTGACGGCGGGTATCTGTATACCGATGCTGCTGCCGGCCTTCCGGAGGCACGAGACAATTCGTCCGGCAGGTTTACCCATCTGATAGGCAGAATTGAGAACGGAGCTTCAGATAGTTATCCCTTTTTCAGGGAGAATGAGGCACTCCTCTCCCGTGAGCCCGTAAAGAAGATGTCTGCTGTTACATGCCGCCTCCTCGGTAACATAGATTATTCGGCTGTGAGGGAAAGGAGGGTCAGGAATTTCAACCGGCTTCATGAGGCACTGGGTTCCAGGAACAGGCTTTCTGTTGAGCCGGCCGGCGATCAGGTTCCGATGGTTTATCCTTTCCTCACGGATCATGCACAGTTGCAGGGCCTGCTGAGGGAAAACAGGATTTATACACCGGTTTACTGGCCTGATGTGCTGCACCTGGTAAATAGCGATACGGTTGAGCACTACCTGGTTACAGGCATTGTTCCGTTGCCGGTTGACCAGAGGTATTGTGACGATGAGATGGACTTTATAGTCAAAACAGTGCTGAAAAATGTATAATGTTCTTATAAGGCCTCTTAGGGAGGATGATGCCCTGGCCTCCTATGAATGGAGGAATGATCCTGAGGTCTGGAAATTAACGGGAAGAAGACCTGACCGTCTTATTACACTGCAGATTGAAACTGAATGGATCAGAAAGGTACTCTCTGAGGAGAACTCTGCCCGTTTCGCGATCCTCGTTGACAATACCTATGTCGGGAACATCCAGATTACAAACATAATTACTGCCGGGGAAGGCGAGTATCATATTTTTATCGGAAACAGGGCTTTCTGGGGGAAGGGAATTGCCACCCAGGCAACATGGCAACTCCTGAGATATGCAAGGGAAAAACTGGGGTTAAAAAAACTGCATCTTACCGTAAAGCCTGAGAATGAAGCTGCGATAAGGGTTTATCTTAAGTGCGGGTTTGTCATCGTAACCGGGGAGATAAAGATGGAATGCGACCTTACTGCAGTATTGGTTCCTACAGTGAGTGTCTTTATGATGGCCTATAATCATGAGCCTTTTATAAAAGAGTCTATTGAATCAATCCTGTGCCAGAAAACTGATTTTGATTTTGAGATAGTTATCGGTGAGGACTGCAGTACCGACGGAACAAGAGAGAAGATAAAAGCCTTGGCCGGCCTGTATCCCGGTAAGTTCAGGCTCCTGCTTCATGAAAGGAATATTGGTCCTCATGCCAACCAGATGGCTGTCTTCAGGGAATGCAACGGTGATTTTGTTGCCTTCTGCGAGGGGGATGACTACTGGACTGATCCGCTTAAGCTTCAGAAGCAGACTGATTATCTCAGGAGCTACCCGGAAGCCGGGATGGTCTGCACCAATTATAAAAGGTTCTATCAGCAGACAGGTAAATTCAGGGAAAACTGTTTCAGTCAGAAACAATACGGAACCATGATAACTTTCGGTGATTATCTCCTGGATATGTCATCGATTTCCACGGCAACCGTACTGATCAGGGGAGACATTTTAAGAAAGTACCTTGCCGAAATCCCTGAAGAGGTTATCAATGGCTTTGTTGTAGGTGACACTCCTCTATGGTTGTATGCAGCAGCACGGTCAGGGATTGCCGTTATGGAGGGTGAGACAGCAGTTTACAGGATACTGAATGATTCAGCCTGTCATTTCAAAAGCCATGATGACCACTATCGTTTTGTCCTGAGAGGGTTTGAGATGGCTGATTATTTCTTACAGAGGTATGGTAAAGGAGATCCCGTTGCTTCTGAGGGACTTGAGCGCAGGAAGCTCAGGGCTGCGCTTTTTCACGGGTATCGCACGCTGAACCACCGGATGGCAAGGGAGGCTTTCAGGGGTCTTGTAGCTTACAGGCTGAACATCAGACAACTGGCTTCAGCACTTCTCATGCTTGCCGGGTCACGGAACAAGACTTTACAGCGGTTAGCAGCGGCTTTTCTGAGGCTGAAATGACACCGGGTGTCCGGGAAAGCAGAACAAAATCAGGAAATATGCGTATAACGCTGTATACATAGGTTATACATGATGAGACAGATTCTTTTACTCGCCATTTTTATCACATCATTTTTCCCTGCCAACAGCCAGACTGAGCCTGACTGTACCCCGGTTGAACTGCAGAAACTTGATTCAATTGTTCATTACACGAGGGATGGTCTGACTTTTAACTACATTCCCGTTGAGGTGTTTATATATAAGTTCGACGGGATCTCAGAATACCCGGTCATTGACAGACTGAAATTACCCTCGAGGGAACCGGTCAACAGGCAGAACTACTATTTTTCCCCTCTTTCCCTGAAAACACATTACATCCTCCAGGAATGGAACGGAACAGAATTTCATGACAGGTCAAGGTCAGATTATAGTTACAGGCCTGACGGCCTCATTGAGAGAGAGGTCTATTCAGGCTTCGACGGCAGTGCATGGGTCCCTTATCAGCAGCATATTTTCAATTATGACGAACAGAATATTATCCGGACATACCTGAGACAGATGATGTATTCGCCGGGGGTATGGACTGATTTTTCATATAAGAATTACATCTATGACATTAAGGGCAGGTTGATTGAACGCAATGAGCAGAGGATTGCTGACGGAGTCATATTCTGGGTTGAACTGTTTACATATGACATTTCAGACAGGGTGGCTTCAAGGGTCAGACAATCACTTAAGTACAACCCGGAGACCCGGTCATATGCCCTCATGAACCTTAACAGGCAACGTTACTCTTATGATAAGTATGGTGATTTATCACTGTACATGACAGATACCTGGACAAACGGGGAGTGGATCCTGACGGGCAAGAGCAGGTATTTCCGTTCATATATTTACGATAAGGAAATCCCGGTATGTTACAATAACAAAACGTTCATCGTCACGGTCAGGACTGCTATCAGGCTGTTCAATTCAGGAGCAGTTCCGGGAAGCTGTGAATGTCTTGATGACAGCCAGAAGCCGGTAGGGGACATAAAGGGGAATGAAATAATGGGCAGGCAGGATCATGGTGTGACAGTCTATCCCAACCCGGCCTCCTCATCGATAAAGGTTCAGATGCCGGAGGGTAATGGTGTATATACTGATGTCAGTATTTACGATCAGAACGGCAGGCTGATGCAACGTACTCCTGCTGCAAGCCTTTCTGAAAGGATTGATGTCTCGGGTCTTTCTGACGGCACGTACTTCCTTGTGTTATCAGGAGCAGGGGAATCTCTTATGACTTCCTTTATCAAAGCAAAGTAACAGGGTGGCTTTAAAGAGTGTACTGTTCATTGTGAGGTCATTTTCAGGAACAGGAGCACAGCCTATACGATTCCGGCAGATCATAAGTCACCTTGCCGGCGGGTTTAACATACACGTCCTCGAGCTTACACACGGCCGGTCCGGAGTCAGGGTTGAAGACGGGATAACGATTCATTCCCTCCGATACTCTCTTCCCGGGAGAATTGTCAATCCTCACGTTGCTGCAACCGGCGCTGTCCCGCTGAAATCCGGATCATATGCCAGGCCGGTGGCAGTGATAAAGAGGCACATCAGGAGTCTCTTTTTCCCCGACACTGTAATTACCGAGGCTGCCAGGCTAAGGCGCGAGGCGGTGCGGCTGACATCGGTATACGGATTCAGTGCCGTGGTGCTCAGTGCTTTCCCATTCAGTGTTCTGCTGTGTGCCGGTGCGCTGAAGAGGCAGGCCGGGACCAGGATTATACTTGATGTGGGTGACCCTTTTTACGGTAATTCAAGGAACGGATTCATACGTGACTTCCTCGCACTCCGTTTTGAGAGAAGACACCTGCGGTACATTGACAGCCTGATAGTCACCAATGAGATGACACGGAATCATTACCTGAGGACCTTCAGCCATCCGGGGGCGGAAGCGATACATGTCATCCCCATGGGCATAAGCGAGTCACTTGCCTCAGGGCCTGATGCGGGGAGGGTATCACCTGCCTTCGCGGGAAGCGCTGAACGTTTTGTACTGGCCTATGCCGGCCAGCTGTACAGGAATCTGCGGGAGCCATTTGAGCTCTACCGTGCCGTTATCTCACTGAACAGTGAACCGGGTGCAGGGGTTGAGCTTCGGATGTACGGATCATTCAGCAGGGAATTCTCCGCGGGGTACGGGACAGATGAGTCAGTCAGGTTCATGGGACAGGTGCCTCACGGTTCAATGGGAGCTGTTTACGGCAGCGCCGGGGCTGTGGTTTTCATTGACAATGCTTATGGCATGCAAACCCCCGGCAAAGTGTTTGAAGTGATCCTCACAGGCAGGCCGGTCCTTTTTATTACCGACCGCAACGAATCGCCTTCCCTTGAAGTAATTAAAGGGCTGAGCCATGTTATTATTTCCCAAAACAGTGCCGGAATGATAGCCGCAGCTATCAGGAAAATAATGGTCATGACACCGGAGTATCCATCCGGGGAGCAGGTCAGCCGGTTCCTGTGGGAGAAGAGGGCTGCGGCATACAAGGAAGTATTATCATATCCCGATGCCGAATAGGAAAATCAGGTATACCTGGCAGTTTTATTTTGTGATGGCCATCCCGGTCATCAATGCCATCGCCTCGAATACAACAGAGTATTTCAGCTCTGATATCATGAATACCGGGAACCTCAGGGCAATTATCATCGGCCTGTTTGCAGCCTGGTTTATCTTCACCAGGTTTCCGAACGAAAGCCTGTCAAGGTTTACTCTTTTTTACCTGGGATATTACCTTCTGCTGTTAATATTTGCCACTGACAAATTTACCTCGGGCAATCTCTACCTGAAGTTTCTGCTTGGTATAATAATGTTGCCGATTGGTTATTATTACATCAATTCCATTGCACGGCTTGAGGTTCTGATGAAGGTTCTGCTGGTCACCCTCGGACTGCATATTCTTAACATTATAATTGCCAATATATTCCAGCTGGGTACATCCGATTACCTTGACGAGACTTTTTATTTCGGCGCGGGCAGGGTTAACATCACGAAGAACATACTGATACTGGTGTTTCTGCTTCCGGTGACAATGCTCTTCATCAAGAAATACAGGAAGCTGGTGCTTGTCATTTACATACTGGCATTTCTCATTACCATAGTCGGCATAAAGAGGTCTGTACTTATCTCGGCTGCAGCAGGTGTTGTCACCTACCTGGCGGTGAAGCAGAGATTCAGCCTGCTGTTACGGACCGTGATAATCACATCGGTGTTTTTCCTGATTATGATGTTCGTGTTCCCCTCGTTCGTTGATCTCTTCAGGTCAAGGTTTGAAGCCAGGGGGGAGCGTGTTGAACTGTCAGAGGAGACCATGGAGACAGAGGGCAGGCTGAGTGAGACGGAAACAGTCTTCAGGGCATGGACGGCAGGATCTTTCAGGCATAAGCTGGTCGGTTCGGAGGTGTTCAATGACAGGCTCTATTTTGATACACCAAGGATGCTGCATACTGATTATATGATCATTCTGAACGGGTCAGGAATAATCGGGCTGTTTCTCTGGTTTTACCTTTTCGTCAGGGTTATAAAGGAGAAAAACAGGTATTTCAGGCCGTTACGTAACCATATCCTCTTCAGGGAGATGAATGCTGTCTTCTGGATCCTGTTGACAGCACAGCTGATTCTTTCAGTTTCGGGGACCATCTACGCCATTGAGCTGAGAAGCCTTATCTTTCTCTTCTGGGGTGCATTTATCGGTACAATGAAAGGGTACCTGAAGGAAAAGTATACAGGGTTCAACGGGGGCAATGCACCCGGAGTAAAACGAAGTAACGGATCATGAGGCTGGCTCTGGCGGGTGATATGGCTTTCAGCGGGCTGATAAGCAGCAGCCCGGTTGCGAATGATGAACGATTCCGGTGGCTGGAAGGCGTTCTGGAGGGGTATGACGGTCTTATCGCAAACCTTGAGGCTCCGGTGGCGGCAGACGAGAGAAACAGCAGCAAGAAAGCCTTTCTACTTGCCGACCCTGAGGTGACACTGGCTCTGCTGAGAAGACTCAATGTGGTGTGTGTCTCACTCGCAAACAATCATATCCTCGACTGCGGAAGAGAGGGACTGGCAAAGACCCTGAGCCTGCTTGACAATGCGGGGATATACCATTCAGGCGCCGGACTGACGCCAGCACAGGCTGCACCGGTGAAATTCACACTGGCAGGAAAGAGAATTGCATTTGCAGCCTACACCCACAACGGCACAAACCCTGGCCGGGACAGCTATCCCGACCTGTTTCTCAATACATTTGACCTTTCCCGCGTTACCGGTGAAATGAAGTCGCTGAAGGCAGATGCGGATATAGTGATTGCAAGCATACACTGGGGAACAGATTACTCCTTTTATCATGAACCATGGCAGCGGGATGCGGCACTGAAGATTACAGAGGCAGGAGCTGATATAATCATGGGCCATCACTCCCACACCCTCCAGCCTTTCGAGACTAACGGATCATCCCTGGTTTTCTATGGACTTGGAAGCCTTGTCTTTGGCGACTTTGAAAGGAACGGGAGGATGTATGCACTTTACCGGAGAACGAAGCATTCAGCAGTTTTTGTAACAGACGAAAGGTGCTCACTGCTGGAAGCCTTCCCGACCTATGAGAAGAAAGGCAACTACATTGTCAAAGGGAAAAAGGATATAAAAAAGCGTAACAAACGCCTCCTTTTAATCAGTCGCCTCAGGGAGAAGAGCCGGGTTGCCGCTGCGGTGATAAGGTTTCACGAGAAGGTACTCAGCAGGGTATATGAATACTTCTTCGGGTATTACATGAATCCCTTCTCCAGGCTTTTCCAGTTTGGCAACATCAGAAAAGCCGCACGGCTCTTCAGGCAGAAGTAAGATGCAATGAACAGGTTTCTCCTTTACCGGGATAGTGGTCAGGATGCAGGCATGGTTCCGGGCGCCGGCGCCGCTTCAGGTCCCGCCGGGTTGGCGGATGCTTCTCTCCTTCAAGGCTCAGCCGGCACCGGGACACCGGCGGATTCTGTTAGATACGGAGAGTATGTTCTCAGCCATTACGGGAAGGGATATCGTCGTATGGGTGATACCGGGCTTTTCATCAGCGGTTATGTGATTCCCCGTAATGCATATTTTCAGAAGTACGGCGGATTGGGTCAGCATGAGCTGATCTCAACGCTTTACAGCCTGTACGGTACCTCGTTTACCGGTTACATCAAGGGTATTTTTGCCGTAATCATACTAAGGGATGACCAGGTTGAGGTATTCTTTGACCAGGCCGGTCTTTACAGGGCTTTCTACTGCTCACCCGGCGGCAGGTTTATGATTGCCGACACGGCAGCCCGGCTTGCCGGTGCCGGTGCGGCAAGGGTCCCTGACCGCGTTTCACTGGCCATGCAGGCATTGTTCCACAGGGTACCGGGGCGGTATACAGTTTACAGCGACATCTTCAAGACCACCTCTGCCGATTATTTCCACCTCACCGGCGGCGAGGTCCGTCATTCACATTACCACACACCGTCAGATCTGATTGCCGGGAGCGATAATAGCCCTGCACTCTTCCACACCCGGCCGCACTCCGGAGCTGGCAGACTGAATGGTGAAGACGCAGAAATAACCGATTTTGCCAGGCTTTTTCATAACAATGTCAACACCCTGAACAGTGTTTTTAGACCGGAATCAACCTTTATCACCCTCACGGGAGGTAAGGACTGCAGGACGATTCTCACCGCCCTCCTGGGATCAGGAATAAAGCCTGAAGGAATAACCTACGGCAGCAGCCATTCACGGGATGCCGTTTATGCATCTATGGTTGCCCGGGCTGCCGGCATAGGTCACACCATCATTGAACCGCCTGCCACAGGTGAGTGGTTTGAGAGGGAGGCTGAGGCTATTACTGAAGCCGGTGACCCGGAGATCAGCATCCATCGAAGCCACAGGCGCAATGCCTTTGCGGTGACTGCGGAGACATCCGGCAGCAGGTGTGCCTTTTATGCAGGTTATATGGGTGGAGAACTGCTGATGGGGATTTACCATGACGACCTGATTTTTACCGGTTTTCTAAAGAAACTGTGGAACGGGTCACCGGCTGAGACACTGATACGGGAGAGACTGAAGGAATATTTTATCCCTGCTGATCAGCAGCTTATTGCAGATGTATGCGGGAGAATGGAAGAGATGGCCTGCACGGATATGAGCCTGCCGCTGAAAATACGTGAATTTCACGCTCTGTTTGAGATAGGAGTACCGCATCACTCCCAGGATATCACCCTCTCATCCTTGTTCTGGGATTATCCTGTTCCTGCATTTCTCGATGCCGACTTCCTGGATCTTCTCTTCAGGAGCAGGTACAGTTTCCTCCACCGGGATGCCAATACAGTCAACCCGGTGAAAAGGCATGCCCTCTTCAGCCTCAGCATGGGCATTCAGCACCTCCTCTTTCCAGGGCTTGACACTGTTCCTTTCGGGAAACGTGGTTTCTACAATAATACTGAATATCTGAGGGGCCCGCTGTCATGGAGCCTTGTCAAGGGCTACAGGTATCTTACCGACCGTAAAAAATACCCGTCCTCATTCTCATATGGCAGGGAGTATATGCTCTTCCTTTCACGTGCACTTCGTGAATCCGCTGATAGCCGGTCATCCGCAAGCGAATTCTATGATACCACGATAGCAGAAGAAAGCCTGAAGAGAGAGGTTTTCCCGCTTCAGGAAAAGCATCTGCACAGGTATTCAGCCATTGTGACATTCAAAATGTTGTACAGGGATAAAATATGAAACACAGGGTAGCAATATTCAGAAATGAATCGGCTGATGATCACCTGCCTTGGGTGGAGGCATGCAACAGGAAGCAGGGTGAGGTTGAAGCTGTGGTAATAGACATTACTGCTTCCGACTGGCTGGAAAGATTCCGCAGCAGGGAGTATGACCTTGTTTTGCTGAGGCCGCCCGGCCGTACTGAGCGCTTTAAGCAGCTCTATGACGAGAGGTCGTATATTCTTTATAACTGCTCCGGTGTTCCGGTATACCCGTCGCTGAATGAGGTGCTCATATATGAGAACAAACGGTTCCTGAGTGACTGGCTTGAAATTAATGACATACCCCATCCTGTAACAAGGGTTTTCTTTGACAGCAGGGAGGCTCTGGAATATGCTGCTTCCGGTATATCATTCCCGGTGGTTGCCAAAACGAATATCGGTGCCTCGGGCAACGGGGTCAGATTCCTTGAAACCCACAGGGAGTTAAAGGATTATATTTCAGATGCCTTTAGCCGGGGGGTGGGAGTCAGAACCGGCCCCAAGCTGAGAAAAGGATCACTCACAGGTAAGCTGCTCAGGGCAATAACCACCCCGGGCTTCCTGAGAAAGAGACTGGGCGAGTACAGGGCCTCCTATGAGAATCCGCAACGCGGATATGTGATTTTCCAGGAATTTATTGAACATGGTTTTGAATGGAGGTGCGTCAGGATCGGCGATTCTTATTTTGCACACAAGAAGATTGCCCGCAACAACATGTCGAGCGGAACCCTGATAAAGGGCTATGACCCTGTACCTCCCTCACTGCTGAACTTCATCCGCAGCATGACAGAAAAAACCGGGTTATCGTCGGTCTCAATAGATCTGTTCGAACGTGACGGCAACTATCTTGTGAATGAAATCCAGTGTTTCTTCGGCCAGTCTGATCCTTACCAGATGCTTGTTGACTCGGTTCCCGGACGATACAGGTATTCAGAAGGGAACTGGGTTTTTGAGGCAGGAGACTTTGCCAGCAACGCTTGCTATGATCTCAGGCTTGAACATGCCCTGACCCTGGTTAAACATTGAAAGTAAGATACTTGAAAATACTATTCGTACTTAGCGGCAACAGCACCGGAAATGAATACCGGGGTGACAGTGAGGTCACCCCGGTCAAGAACCCCGTTCACCAGGCTGCTACTCTCAGGGAGGCCGGACATGAGGTTGACCTTTTCTTCATAAGGAGGAGAGGTGTGGCCGGTTACATCAGCAGCATCCCCCGGATAAGGCGGAAGATAAGGGGCGGGAACTATGATATCATTCATGCGCATTACAGCCTGACGGCATTTGCCGTTTCGCTGGCCGGAAGGCACAGGATGGTTGTTTCCCTTACCGGCAGTGACATACTCGGGTTGCCGTTGCTGCTGCCTCTCACCAGGCTCTTCTGCAGGGTGAGATGGAGCAGGGTGATAGTCAAAACCCCTGAGATGCGAACCCGTCTTCGTACCGGCAATGTCACAGTAATTCCCAACGGGGTTGATACTGTCGTTTTTGCCCCTGGTTCACGGCAGGAGGCAAGGAAACGACTCGGGCTTCCGGATAAGAGGATTGTGCTGTTTGCGGCAGATCCGGCAAGGAAGGAGAAAAACTACCGGCTGGCTGAGGAGGCAGTACGCAGGCTGGGAAGGAATGATACAATGCTTTTGCCCGTCACAGGGGTCCCGCATGACCAGATGCCGCTACGTTACAATGCAGCCGATATCCTGCTGGTGACATCGTTATGGGAGGGTTCCGTCAATTCCGTCAAGGAGGCAATGGCATGCAACCTGCCTGTGGTCAGTACTGATGTGGGAGATGTAAGAGCCAATACTGAAGGGATTGATGGGTATCATATTACTTCGCATGACCCCGCGGAAATCGCAGAGAAGGTGGCTTCGGCTCTTGACAGCGGAACCGTCATCAGGGCACGTGACCGATTGTTTGAGCTGCGCCTTGACGCAGCTTCCGTTGCCGGCAGGATCACTGAACTGTATAATTCAGTAATTTCACAGCCGGTAAAAAAAGCCAATCCGCGGCAGAAGCAAGCATAGATGGCAAGGGTTAAGCATTCAGAAAGGAGCGATACCAGGCACGGTGCTGTAATCATCGAGGGTCACGTACAGGGTTTGTCCAATACACGTTCACTTGGTGAGGCAGGAATACCGGTTGTAGTGATTGACACTGACAACTGCCTGGCGAGGTACTCCCGGTATTGCACCGGGTTTTTTTATTCTCCGCCATTTGATAAGGACGAACTGGCACAGTTTCTCATTGATCTTGCACAGAGTGAAGGGCTGGAGGGATGGCTGCTGCTCCCCTCAAATGACCATGCTGTTCATACCATCGCCAGGAACAGGGAGGCGCTGGGTGATGTCTTCAGACTTATAACACCCGGGAAGGATATCATTGACCTGATCTATGACAAGAAAAACCTGCTTGATATTGCGACGAGGCTTGGTGTAAGCATACCCTTAACCCATTACTTCACCTCACCGGCGGAGGCAATTCCTCCCGGCCTGAAATACCCGGTAATAACCAGGGGCCGTTTCGGACTCTCCTTCTACAAGGCGATGAAGGTCAAAGCCCTTCTGGCTGACGATGAGGATGAGCTCCGCCGTCAGCTGGCATATATCGAAGAGGCATTCGGACCTGCCATGACGCTGTCGCAGGGTGTAATACCTTTTGACGGCACAAACAGAACCGTTTCCTTCACAGCCTTCTGCACAGACGGAGAGGTTCGTTGCTGGTGGGCCGGCCGCAAACTGAGGGAGCACCCGTGGCGGTTCGGTACTGCAACCTTTGCGGAGAGCATCGAATGCAGGGAGTGCCTGGAACCAACTGCCAGGTTGCTGAAGAGAATCAATTATACCGGCATATGCGAGGTGGAATATATAAGAGACCCGGCAGATGGCCGCTATAAGCTCATCGAGATGAACGCCCGCACCTGGCTGTGGGTCGGACTGGCGAAAGCCTGCGGTGTTGATTATGCATTGATGGCTTACCGGTATGTGAACGGACTGGAAACAGAGTACCCGGCAGATTATAAAAAGAAAGTGAAGTGGATTAACTATCTAACAGACACCTGGTTCAGCCTCAGGGCGATACTGTCAGGAAAGCTGAGCCCCGGAGAATACCTGCGGTCATTGAAAGGGAAGCGGATAACCGCAGTCTTTTCATGGAAAGACATAATGCCATCCTTTGCCTTACTGCTGCTGTCATTCTATATTGCACGTAAAAGAGGGTAAATCAATCCAATGCAAACTCAATGGAACAGATCATAATAATACTCGCCAGTTTCCTGTTGTCATCAGCATTGTTTATTTTCTGGGTGGCAAAGGGAGGGTTCAACAGGCGTTACCTCTATACTGACAACCTGATGCTGGGAGCAGCAGGGGCAATCCTTACCCTGCTCGTCCATCATCTGCTGAACATACCTTTCTGGATCATGGTCCCCTTTGTATGCGGATTCATTATCCTGATCCTCTTTGTGCTGCTGTTCTTTTACAGGTTCTTCAGGAATCCTTCAAGGACGGTTCCGGGAGGGCCTGATGACATCGTATCAGCGGCTGACGGCAGGGTTATATACATTAAGGAGCTGGAGGTCAACCAGATGCCGGTAACAGTGAAAAAGATGAGGATAGCAGACCTGAGTGAGATCACCAAAACGGATCTGCTGGAGAGGCCATGCTACCTGATCGGGATAGCAATGACTCTTTTCGATGTGCATATGAACCGTTCGCCGCTTGACGGCAGGATCACCTTTATCAGGCATACACCAGGTACAGCCATCGGGCTCAACACTCCGTCATCCACTGTAACGAATGAGAGGAACACGGTGATCATCGAGAGGGAAGACGGGGTAAAGGCCGGCATTGTTCAGATTGCAGCCAGGGGCGTAAAGCGGTGTATTGTCATGGCAAAGGTTGGAGACACGGTCACCAGGGGAGAGATCATTGGCAAGATCAGGTGGGGGTCACAGCTTGACATGATTATTCCACGAGACTGTCAGATAATGGTCAGGGAAGGGGAGCAGGTATATGCCGGAAGCACTGTCATAGGCAGGCTGCCAGGAAGGATTCAAAGCAGGAACAACGGATGAATCTGCTGTTTGACATAGGGCACCCGGGGCAGGTTCACCTGTTGCGTAATGCCATTGAGATCCTTGAGTCGAAGGGTCATGATGTGACGGTCACGGTAAAGGATATCCCCGCTGCCAGGAAGCTGCTTGATGCCTACGGGATACCCTGGATTTCACTGGGCCGGAAGCATGACGGACTGTTGCTTAAAGGGCTGTCACAGGCAAGGTACAACTTCAGGCTGTGGAAGATAGCACGTGAAAAGAGGACGGATCTGGCAATCGGTTCCTCAATAACGGTGGCTCATGCCTCTGTTTTTCACCGGATGAAATCAATATTGCTTGATGATGATGATGCAGAAGCTGTAAGGCTCTTTTCACTTTTTGCCCACCCGTTTGCTGACACCGTGCTCTCTCCCGCCGCACTGGCGCACCAGAGGAAGCACCGCAGGGACATTGTTTACCAGGGCACGCATGAGCTGTTTTATCTTCATCCATCCCGGTTCACTCCTGACCCGTCAATACCCGCGAAGGCCGGTATCGATCTGTCTGTCCCTTATTTTATCCTGAGGTTCGTCTCGGGAAAGGCATATCATGACAAGGGTGAAAGATGGATCACACCGGAGCAGAAGCTTCGGCTGGCCCGATCGCTGGAGCGTCATGGCAGGGTTTACATCACCACCGAACGGACCATCGAGCCGGAGCTGGAACAGTGGCAGCTAAGGGTAGCTCCGGAGCTTATTCATCACCTGATGAGCCATGCCACCATGTTTATTGGCGACAGCCAGACAATGACCTCCGAAGCCGCCATCCTCGGCACTCCGGCACTGAAGTGCAACTCATTTGCCCATAAGCTTTCCGTTCCAAACATGCTTGAGGATAAATATGATCTCTGCTATGCTTACCAGCCGGAAGAGTTTGACATGATGCTGAAAAAGATAGAGGAGTTGCTTGCGATGCCTGACCTTAAGCTGAGATGGAAGGAAAAAAGGGAGCGCTTTCTTGCCGACATGACAGACCCCACGGCTTTTCTTGTAAGCCTGATTGAAAGCTATCAGGTCAGCAGTAAGCATGGCCCGGGTGCTGAAAAACCAGGCCGGTAAACCCAGAAGATGGATTTTACTCTCAGGAAATACCGAATACTGCTTGCAACTCTCAAGGGTTGCCGGCTTCCGTTCATCGGCTTCAGTGATCTCACTGATGGTCTTTACCCGGGTTTTATTGTCCTGAGACATGATGTTGACAAAAAGACTCAGAATGCACTTGACATGGCAATGGCTGAGGCGGAGGAGGGC
>CAZOHL010000067.1:0-8957 GCA_964579645.1 uncultured Rikenella sp.
GAACCTCCGACAGCCATCTCGATTAACCCAACCGGTATCCCCAGTTCCTCCCGGAGTTTCTTTCCAAAATAATATGCCACCGCGGAGAAATCCTTAATACTTCCCGGTGACGCAACGGTCCATGAGCCTTCACTGAAGTATTCGAGATTATTGATCCCGTTCAGGGTGAGAGAATCCCATGGTTCGTTCCATGGCAGGTCAGTCCTTCTGAAGTTAATGATCCTGAGGTTCTTATCCGGTTCTGAATTGCTTATTTCCTGCCACCCGTCGGAATTGCCGGTGGTCCATTCCATGTTCGACTGCCCGGAGCAGAACCACACTTCGCCAGCCAGAATGTCCCGGATAACAACTGTGTCTTTAAGTGTCGAAACTTTAAGCTCATACGGACCGCCTGACTTCAGGGGATCAATCTTTACAACCCATTCCCCTGTTGCTGATGCAACGGCATTATATGTCCTGCCAGCCAGGGACACTTCAACGGGCTCATCACTGTCTGCCTGACCTGCAAGAGAAATGATGCGGTCACGCTGAAGCACCATTCCATCACTCCATGCCTTCGGAAGATGAAGGCCTCCGTGATTGCCTGTCACTGCCGAAAAGACAGTCTCCGCAAGCATCGCGGCACCCTGCGCATCAGGGTGGAGGTTGTCAGGAAGCAGGTCCGGTCTGTCTTTAAGGGGGGTATAAAAATCGATCAGTGTGGCACCGGAGAGGGAAGCGACCTCCTCAATCATCTCCTGTATCTGCCAGTACCAGTCGCGGGTTCCTGCCTTGAACCGCCTGTGACCGTTGAATATTGGAGAGAGCCTGGCAATATAAAATTCCGTTGTACCTACAGACCTGAGCGTGTCAATCAGCCAGAGGTAATCACTGATGAATTCATCACGAAAATCAGGCCATGCTCTTGGATCGGTATCATTCAGGCCAAGGTGGATGACGGCAATATCAGGGCTGAATGCAAGGGCTGCCCTGAACTCCTCTGTCCGGTTGTATGGTCTGAATCCTTTCTTCAGTAACGTAGCACCGGGCCGGCCGAAGTTTCCGACTGTATACTCCTCACCAAGCATCCTCTGAAGCACTGCAGGGTAAGCACTTGTATCCCTTCCGGCCACTCCTGTGCCGTAGGTTACCGAGTTACCAATGCAGGCAATCCTTGTTATTTCATCGGGAAGAATCCTGTCAGGGGAATAGACAAGACCGGAAGGTTTCTCTTTGCCATCAGGCGTAACGATCATTGCAGTGAACATCCATTTTACCAGCCTTGTCTCCGGAGTCGAGAAGCTGCCAACCGGCAATTTTATTACCAGGCTGTTCCAGCCCTTAATGAGGCTTATGCTGACCGGTGGCCGGCTCCACAAATTCTCGTTCGCATATGTGGTTTCACGGTCTGGCCTGACGCCATTATTATCCCATACCGGGGGCTGAACCAGCTCACCATTGAGCCATACACGGCTTCGCTTATAATCCCACTCACCCTCGGGAGGAGCCATGTCCGGTTCAGATCTGCCATAGTTATGCGTGCTGAAATGAAGCCCTGCCTCCTGGTCCGCAGGGCTGTAGATCCATGTATAGGCATATGCCGTCCGGTCAGGTTTGGGATCAGGGTAAAATGCAGGCACCTTTTCTCCCCACGTATGCCTGAGGTAGACAGCAGCCCCTGCCGCAGGTGTGAACCTGCTCCCATTCAATGAAGAAGTACCAGGATCAGCTGCAAGACTCTTCTCAAAGGGAGCAGAAAAGTCCAGGTTCCCGTCATTCGGGTACTGACCGCTGATCTTCCACCGGATGTCAGTCTGCGGAAGATACGGGAATGGTACATCACCTAGGAATTTATCCCTTACTGCCATCATCCGGGTCTCGAAATCACTGAACCTCCCGAACGCTGGGTCTCCTGGTAGTCCCATCCGGACTCCCCTTACCTTAATATCATCTCCACCTCCGGTCCATGACCTCTCGGCAAATGCAAGCATTGCAGGGTAAAATGCGTTGGAGATTAGGATGTCTTCAACAGATGCCGGTTTCCTGTCATTCCATATACAGCATATCCCTCCGGCAAGGAGGTCAGAGCCCTGCTCAGAGTCACATATCCTCGAATTGAAGATTGAAAAAAGATCCGAGTAATAATCGGTATGGTTGAGGTACCGGTACCTAGAATCTATCACTGTCGTGTTCTGAGGCAGGGAGACGTCAGCCCATAACTGCCGGATGGCTTTCTGATCTATTGATGAACCCGGGAGCCAGCCGATCACCTCCTTGCCGGACTCCCTTACAACTGTCATCATCTCAGAAACAAAATCCGGGCTGGTAATATTAACTTCATCAGTGCCGATATGAAAATAATTGCCTTCAAAGAGCCGGCAGGCTTCACGGAGCAGTTGAACGACTATCTTCCTTCCCTCATCTGACTGCATTGTAAATCCCACAGCCCTTGTGAATGCGGCACTGTGCCCCGGCATGTCAATCTCGGGGATGACCTCTACAAAATGATCCCTGCAGAACCTCACGAAATCCTTCACCTCATCCCTGGTATAGAATCCCTGGTTGTCTCTCAGGGTCACTTCCGGACTGGTCAGTTCCGGTACGATAGCACTTGCAAGCCTCCATGCCAGGTCTTCCGTAAGATGCCAGTGAAATGTGTTTATCTTAAATGATGAAAGTATCTCAACCTCCTGCTTCAGTTCACTGATCGGAATGAAACTCCTGCCGCAGTCATGCATGAATCCCCTGATTCTGAATGCAGGCCAGTCGGTGATTGAGCACCCCGGGAGGTATTCTCCGTCAGAGTCATTTTGCGCAAGCTGTTTCAGAGTCGCCTCAGCCCTGAAAAATCCTTCAGCACCAGTTGCATAAATCAGAACCGAATCCGTCAGGACAATGATCCTGTAGGCTTCGTTCATGTTCAGGCGGACTTGTTCGATGGCAGCGACGGTAATCTTCCTGATCCTGGGATCGTCTGACAAACCAGCCGGACTGACCCTGAACTTTTCCTGTGTCCACCTGACAATCTGCGGAATTGGTACCAGTGAGGGTTTTTCCGAAACGGGACCAGGGAAGGCGAACTCCCCTGTAACCATTAAGAACAGGATCAGAAGGAAGTATTTTTTGATATGCAGGTTCATCAGGGGGAGACTGGTTGTTCACCTGCCACTGAAGAATTCAGCAACAGGTATTTTTTGAAAATAGAGTTCTTTCACTCCCTCATAGAGTATCCCGATGTGGTTTTCATCAACCATTGTCATGCATGAATAGCCGTAACCTGAAGGACCGAAAAGTTCAATCTGGTTTGCTTCCGGCCACGTCAGACCCTGATCGGTACTCGCCTTGATTGTCATTTTGACCCTGCTGTTCTTATCATTCGGATTTGAAAAGAACAGAACCTGCTTCGGCATCCCATTTACAATCACATCAGCTGAAATCAGGCTGGCCATGCAATTTGGTTCCCGGAGGGCTGAATTTGACGACGGATGAACGGTCCAGGTTTTTCCCAGGTCGCTGGTTACCGCAACTGCCCTGCCGTTTGTATCACCTTTATCGCTCCTGTTTCGGTCATCACGCATATTAAGCATAATGCTGCCGTCAGCAAGCTGTGCCACCTGCGCTTCAGTCGTATTTGATTTTGCGCCGGCGCCAATGTGCCATGTATTCCCTCCGTCCCTGCTGAATACGATCGTAGAGTGGCAGGTATACTGCCCGCCGTCCAGGGATTTTACCCCGATATCTGCCTTGAACTGTGCAGGGAACACAAGCGTTCCGTCTGCAAGGGTAATTCCTCTTCCAGGTCCCTGAAGGAGCAGCTGCCAGGCCGGATCCTTGATCTGTTGAGTGATGTTGATCGGTTCAGACCAAGTAAGCCCGTCATCAGTGCTCCTGACAAGAATGAACTGGCCGGTCTCCTGTGGGGTCATGCCGGGCTGAGATGCCCACCAGAGCATCTTGTCAGGGGCTGATCCGCTCATCCAGAGCGCTGCCACCCAGAGGGTGCCCGTGGCATGATCATAAAGGATGCTTGGATCGCCTATGCCGTTAAGGTTTTGTGGCAGTCCGCCATATTCTCCCATATCCATAATAACCCTCATCGGTTCCCATGTCCTCCCTCCGTCAGTGCTTCTGCTCATCCCAATGTCAATATCCTCCTGGAGGTCCTTGCTGTTATTATACCTGTTGTCATAAACTGCAATCAGAGTGCCGGCATTTGTGGTAACAATCCCGGGAATGCGGTAGGTATCACATCCATCCTGTCCCGCAGACCTTACAACAGTGCCGAATCTGAGCCACGGAAGGGATATCCGGGGCGCAGGCAGTACAGAATCATCGTCAAGTATAATGCTGAAACTCTCTATCCTGAATTTGCCTGTCAGGTCAGCGACAGATGACGGAGTAATACCGACAATGACCAGGTTATTCCCGGCGGCAAAATGATAGTCTCCTGTAATTGTTACCCGCCCGGAGGGCTCAGCCGTTCCGAGGATCACAGCATCGGTCTGGCCCGGAGAAAGGCATTTAACATACACCCTATCCACTGATTCAAGGTTTGAACCGGAGGACAGATTCAGCATCACCTTCCTGATCCTCTTGTTCTGCCCATGATCAGTGTATCCGACAGCAATGGTAAAATAATCGTTGTTCTGACGATTTGTGAATGCAGGTAAATTATTCGGAGCTAATGAGTTTACTATCAGTCCGGATGCCCGGTTGCTGTCGGCAAGGATCTTTTCCTGATTACACCCCGCAGTAATGAGATACTGAAGCAGGATCAGGAAACCAATCAATGAACCTGTGTTTCTTTGCATTTGGATCTCAGTTTCGGGTGGAAGCTCGTTCTTAAAGGTGTGAATTTAATAAATTAGAAACAAGAATTAACTGCCCTCAATGGGCAGTTAATTCTTACCTAATCAACCCTAGTAACCAGGCGTTTGGTCAAGCAACCTGTTATTTGTAAGAGTATTCTTGTCAATTGGCCATAGAAGCTGGTAATCCTCGGTTGCAGTGGTGTATTTAAACACATATGATTCACCGAATCTGCAGAGGTCATACCACCGTTTGCCTTCGCCGAGAAACTCAAGGAATCTTTCTCTCAGGATGGCTTCATTTATATCAGTGTCAGCCGGCTGGTTGGGGTAACCCCATACAGCTTCAGAATAATTTGCACCATATGCCCGCTGCCTTATGAGATTTATCTCTGTGGCAGGATTCTCCCCGAGAATACTTTTAGCTTCAGCCAGCATCAGGAGGAGATCTGCATACCTGTACACAATATAGTCATCGGCAATTTTCCTTGAACCTGCGTCCATGACTCCCGGGAACTTGTTTATGTAACACCCGGCCAGGGTAAATACTCCTTCACTTTCAGTATATGCGCCCTTAACGGAAACAAGTTTTCGTGAATCCTGATCCCTGAAGCTCCAGAATGCAGACTTACGGACCGGAGCCCTGAGCAGACCGCCTGAATAGTTTTCAACTGCATTTGAAATTTTGGTTGCGGAGATAGAATCCCAGAAATTTATAATAAGGTTGCTCTGGGGCAGAAAAGTGGATGCGTATGATCCGCCACCCATCTGGTACTCCAGGAGGGCATTCCTGAGTACAAATATGACCTCCTTGTTATTTTTGGATGCAGGTACTGAAGATGATGTGAACACATCCTTGAAATTTGCCATCAATCCAAGTGTCGGGAGTTGAGTCTGAATTTCTGTCAGGGCATTCTTGGCTGTTGTGGCATCAGCTGTTCCTCCACCCATTCTGCGTGAAGACCAGAGGTACACTTCGGCCTTCAGCATCATTGTAGCTGCCTTTGACCAGAATGCCTTGTCATTGTATTTGAATGAGTAATTTGTACCGAAATTCTGCTCTGATTTCTGAATGTCATCTTTTATCAGATCCATGACCTCGGCTTCAGAAGATACTGCTTTTGCCAGATTGTTTATATCAAAGGTGATACTCGGATCTGTCATGATGATTGTCTCACCCCAGCTCCTTAGAATGTGGAAATAGCACATTGCACGAAGGCCGTATGCCTGACCCAGGTAATAACTCCTGTTGGCATCAGTCAGATTTGTAGCCGGTTCTGTCTTATAGATCAGCAGATTCAGCTGGTTTATAAGATTATAAAGTCCGGCGTAGTTTGAGATGCCAGGGTTCTCCGAGTTGATAGTATTGAACCAGAACCTTTCCCATCCCTGTGTTGCTTCACCTGAGAAGGGGGTATCACCAAAGACGTCAGCACGAAGCTCTCCAAGTACCATGAAGTTCAGCTCATAGGTCCTGAGCCTGCTGTGAACCCCGGCAATGAAACTCTCGAACTGTTCGGGAGATTTCCAGAAATTTCCGTCAGCGACAGAACTCTCCGGAGCAAGATCAAGTGACAGCTTCTCACATCCCGAGAAGACAGTCAGAAAGACTCCCAGTATTGCTATGTATTTTAACTTCTTCATTTTTCAGAGTAATTATTTATTTCAGAATGAGACCTGAAGACCCATGATATAGGACTTAGGCAGAGGATAACGCCCGGAATCAACTCCGCCGATTTCCGGCGCTGTTCCCGTATACTTTGTGAAATAGGCCATGTTCTGCCCGGTGAGGTACACAGTAACTGCCGAAAGCTTAGCCTTATTCACAATAACCGATGGCAGATTGTAAGAGAGGGTAAGCTCCCTGAGAGCAAGATAGTCTCCCTTTTCATACAGGAGTGTGTTGTTGCCATTCAGGTTTGCATTGGCATTGTTTTCCCTTGTATAGTTCTTCTTGGCCAGCTGATCAGCATAGTAGAACTTCGGGATGTCAGTTACAGTATTATCCGGAGTCCAGCTGCGCTTTACCCAGTCAATTATGTTGAATGTGCCCTGGTACTGACCAAGGGTTCTTGCTGCCACATCATTGTATATAGTATGACCGAGAGCGAAGTCAAACCTTCCTGAAAGGGCAACACCCTTCCATGAGAGGCTGGAGGTGAATCCGCCGACAATCTTCGGGATCGTGGTTCCTACCTTAACCCGGTCACGGAAGTCGATTGTATCGTTCTTATCGAGGTCAGCCCAGAGTACATCTCCCGGCTCTATCGGAAGCTTCCCGGTCTTATTTGTAAGACCGGCCCAGAGTGCGGGGCCATAAAGCTCTGCAATCTTGTCGTACCTGTTTGCGGCGACAGCATTGACATCATCCCAGTCTTCGAGAATTCTGACCTGCTGATAGGCAAATATCTCACCCAGTGTTCCGCCTTCCTGGTATCCTCCGACCCAGATCAACTGGCCTGACTCCGGGTCAAAGATCTGAAGTCCGCCCTGCCTGTTGCGATCATTACCGTTTTCAGGAAGTTTGAGAATTTTGTTCGAGTTAAATGAAGTATTGAATCCGACATCCCATTTCAGACCTGATTTAAGTGTAAAGACATTGGCAACCACCTCAGCCTCGAAGCCGGAGTTCTGGAATGTGCCAAGGTTCGTACGGAGGCTTGAGAATCCTGTATAACCCGGCAATGCAAGATCAGTAAGCAGATCACTGGTGACGCGCCTGTAATACCCGGCCAGAATCATTACCCTGTTGTTCAGCAATCCGATATCAGCACCAGCTTCGAATGACCGGCTCTTTTCCCACTGCAGGGCCTGGTTGACTATCCCGGTATTAAGAAATCCCTGGTAGCCACTGTATGCAGTCTGAATGCCATAGACGCCCTGAACCTCGTAGTTGCCAAAACCTGCAACGTTACCGTTAAATCCGTAGCTTACGCGAGGTTTAAGAGTAGTAATGACTGACGAGATCCCTGAGTTGAGGAAGAAATCCTCCTTGTGCAGATTCCATCCTGCGGAAATGCCCGGGAAAAAACCCCATTTGTTGCCCGGAGCCAGCCTCGAAATACCGTCATATCTTGCCACCGCGGTGAAAAGGTACCTGTCATTATAATCATAGGTAAGACGGCTGAATCCTGAAAGTATCCTGTAGGCCGAGGTGGCCGAAGATGTCACTGTGCGTTCGGTGGCGGCATTCAGTGTATAAATGTCATCTGTCGGGGCCTTCTGACCGGTTGCTGTGAATACGAACTCATTGTAGTCAAATAATTCACCTCCGACAAGGATATTAAAGTTGTGATCCCCTGCTTTTCCTGCATAATCGAGAGTTATGCTGTGCTGCTGCTGCAGTGACTTGCCGTCATAGGCATATGACTGCCTGGTCACATCAGGAGTTGTGGCCGTCTGACGCTGGCTTGCCTTGTTGAAGGACTGGTACAGGTAGTCATAGTAATAAAAATTGGTCTGGGCTTTCAGACTCAGATTCTTAATAATTTCCCAGTCAGCACCAAACGCGAAGGTGGTTCTGCGTGTCTCATCTTTGAATACGTACCTGTTAAGCCAGTAAATCGGGTTTCCGTCTGAGGGTCCGTTGCCTGCAGTCGGATTTCCGTCGGCGTCATAAGGATTGTAGGTTGGCCACAGACTCATTGTCCTGTAAAACAGATTCGCCTCGGAGGTCCAGAGGGTAGGCTGCTGCGAACTGCTGAATGTGAGGGCTCCGTTCACCTCAAAATTCTTCTTTATCTTATATGCGCCATTCAGGGTAGCTGAGTACCTTTTGTATTTCGTGCCAATGATCAGACCATCCTCATCATAATAACCGAGGCTAGCTGCAAATTTTCCTGACTCATTGCCTCCCGTGAAGCTCAGGTGATGATCCTGGGTGAATGGGCGCTGCGTAAAAGCAGCATCAGCTACCTGGCCGCTGAAATCCCTGAAAAGAATTGTATCGGAGGCATCTGTGAACGGATCTTCCATAAACTCCCATCCTTCATTGATGTAATTCTGGAATTCAGGCCTCGTGGTGCTGTTGACCGGCCTGATAGAAAACATCTGCTGCAGCAGGGATGAAAGCCCAAGGCCGTAGCCATTGTTCGTATTGGGATTATAAGGTGAGGCACCGGTCTGAACACGTCCGACATTGAGGTTCCTCACACCCATCCTGTTATAATA
>CAZOHL010000067.1:9057-18135 GCA_964579645.1 uncultured Rikenella sp.
TGTTGATCGAGGCTCCGCCTCTCAGGAGAATGCTGGGAGCTGACCCGGGCTGACCGGAAGTATTTATCACACGAAGCCCGGAAACTGTTCCCTGAAGAGCTGCCCCGGCATTTGCTATCGCAACGTTCTCAAGTACCTTGGTGTCAAGTTTTGATACCGAGGTGGTCATCTTGGACCTGGACTGCTCACCATATCCGATAACGACCACTTCATTCAGCAGAGTAACATCCTCTCTTAGAATAACATCGATAACAGATTTTCCGTCAAGTGAAACAGTTTGAGAGGTGTAACCGATGAACGAAAACATAAGGGCTGAGGTGCCAGCCGGAACATCAAGTAAATAGGTACCGTCAACACCCGTTGCAGTACCGACTGTAGTCCCCTGAACTACAACACTGACTGCCGGGAGTGGCTGACCATTCGTTCCATCTGTAACCGTGCCCCTGATTGTCTTCTGGGCCATCAGGGAGCTTCCGCCAAGCAGCATTGCCAGCAAAAGCATCATCAGCCCAGGAAAGAAATTGACTTTTCTTTTCATAGAATGAGTTGGTTTTGGGGTTAATTTCAATTTTTTAATTGTTTTATGTATTACATAAGACATTGCAAAAATAATTTTTTAATTTTACATGCAAGGGTTTTACCGATTTTTTTGTTTTTTTTGTAATACTTTAATATCTATTCGATAAATAATGGATAATCAGGACTTAAGACTTGAGCTAAAAGCAATCGACACAAGCAGCCTCGTCGATAAGGTCGAAATGAGGCTGATTGAGGTTTTCCTGTACAAGGAACTTAAACCAGGCGATTCTATTCCCAAGGAGACAGAACTGGCAACAATAATGGGCGTAAGCCGGACAGTTATCAGGGAATCACTAAACAGACTCAAAACAATGGGCCTGATTGAATCAAAAAAACACAGGGGAACAATCATCAAGAGCCCTGATCTTTCAGCTATCCTTGGCAAGTCACTCATACCCAGAATACTTGACAACAAAACCCTTATGGACGTTTTCGAGATGCGCCTCGCCCTGGAAGTTGGTATGGCCGATTTCATCTTCGCACGTAAAACCACAAAGGATATAAAGGAACTCGAAGAGATAGTAGAAGTCGAACCTGACCACTCAGACAATATCCTGTTTGACGTTGATCATGAAATGAAATTCCATGGGAAGCTGTACCAGATGACCGGTAATGAAACGCTGGAAGAATTTCAGAACCTTCTGTTGCCGGCATTCCAGCATGTGTACAACATAGGGCTCTTAAAAGTGAAGGGTAAAAGGAAAAGATACAAATCACATAAGGAGCTGGTAGCGCTACTTAAAAAAGGAACCGCAGATGATTTCCGTGAAGGAATGAGAAGACACCTCGAAAATCACTTTGCAAGGATACTATCAAACCATAACGTTCAGACAGCCAGCGTATAAAACAAATCAATCACTGCAAAGAAACCCAGCTGAACCGCGAAGAGTGGCAGTGCCCTGCTGTTGATCTCCTCCTCACCCCATAACCTGGTCACCGCATGAAACACGGAGGAGAAGAAAAACCATCCAACGTAATTGCGAACCGGAATCACTCCGCACTCCCATGACCACATGTCAAGCCTCATTGCTGCCGGCTCCAGGAAAAGATCATAGGCTACCATGAGCATCGAGCCGGTTGTAATCACAAACAGAGATTTCAGGATTCCACGATTCCTGCCTTCACCACCGTCCGTCAAACGATCCCATAACTGCCTGCTGATTACATTTGTGCAATAGATCAGCAGGAACCAGTTCAGACCAATAATAACAGGTGTATTCAATAATGCCGGCCCAAGTGTCCGGCCATAGATGTAAACTCCGAAAATCTTGCCCGTATTTGTGCCAATGGCTTCAATTAAGAAGGAAGCTACCACAATAAACAGTCCCGTAAGAAGCACCCGCCTGGCCGGGAATCTTCCCCAGAAAAGGAAAAGAGCCGCAAACAGCAGATTGAGCGGGGTGATAATCCTGAACAGCTCACTGCTGAAAGGCAGCAGCATTCCTGCCAGCCCGACACCGTAAACCCACAGTAGTATTTCGGTTGATTTGAGTATTCGCGGTCTTCTCCCTTTCATTCGGCAGGCGGGATCATGTCACATGCAATCTTCGCAGACGCCAGGCAGAGTGGTATGCCTCCGCCGGGGTGGACCGAACCTCCGACAAACCAAAGGTTCTCATACCTGCTCCTGACGTTCGGGTGGCGCCTGAAAGCCGCAAACCGGCTGTTGGAACTGCTTCCGTAGAGTGCTCCGCGATACGAGGCCGTCAGCGTTCCGATCTGCAGCGGATCAAGTAACTCCTCTGCCTCTATTGACTCCTGAATATTGCTGCCCAGCCGCCGGCTAAGTTTTCTTATAATGTCAGCACGCGCTGTGCTTACAACCTGCCCCCAGTCCTGCCCCGTGTCACAGGGGACGTTGATCATTACGAACCAGTTGTCCTTCCCTTCCGGTGCATCGGCGGGAACCACCCTCGATGATGCAAACAGGTAGACAGTTGGATCACGGGAGACTTGTCCCTGCCGTAACGCGCGAAACTCACCAGGGTAATCTGACGAGAAAAATATATTGTGCAGGTCGAGCTCTTCAAACCTGCGGTTCATTGCCCAGTAAAAGATGAGAGCAGAGGTGCTCCGCTCCTGACTCTCCTGTTTTCTTGCCGAAGCTTCCTCCTTCAGCAGATTCCTGTAGAAAGGTATCACATCGATATCAGAAATAACCACACTGAAAGGTGTAATACCTGAAACGGTCTCAACTCCTTTTACAATCTTACCCTCCTTTAGTACCGAGACAACCTCCTCGCCTGTATGAATTGTCACGCCGCAACGGCCTGCCAGCAATTCAAGTGAGTCAACAATCTCTCTCATACCCTTCTCAGGAAAAAATGCTCCCATGTTGTGCTCTAGGTGAGCGATCACGTTCAGGGTTCCGGGAGCCCTGTACGGACTTGATCCGTTGTAAGTGGCATAGCGGTCAAAGAGCTGAATCAGTTTTGGGCTTCTGAACCGCCTGTTTATGACTCCGTGCATTGTGGAAAATGCATTAAGCTTCCTGAAGTTGCGTGCCACGTTGAGCGATTCCGGCTTCCTGAAGTTTTCCAGCCTGTAAAAGGGGGAAAAAATAAAAATTCCCGAAGTCAGAGTATACAACTCTGCACACTCATCCAGAAAGGCAATAATATTTTCATGAGGTTCCCCTGTTACTCTCTCAGCCTCCCCGGCAAATCGCTGCCTGTCTGTCCAGGCATTGAGAAGTGTCCCGTCATCCCAGAAGTACCTGCAGGACGATTCCAGTGACATGTATCTGAAATGCCGGCGGGGATTCTCCCCGGCAAGGGTGAATAGCTCATCTACCAGCTCAGGCAGTGTGAACAGTGAAGGACCGGTATCAAACCTGCAGCCGGCAAGCCTGATCTCCCCTATCTTTCCTCCGGTACGGATGCCGGTTTCATAAATGTGGGTATCGTAACCCTTTACGGCCAGTCTGATTGCCGTCGCCAGGCCTCCGATGCCCGCTCCTATCACTGCTGCTTTCTGTTTCATCGCCCTGAATGTTATTTCAAAATGATCCGGCCAGATCTTTCAAAGTCACCTTTAACAGCAGCCAGAGCTTTCTTGCATTGGAAATCCTGAAACGGTGTCCGGTGACTGCATCAGGCGGAGTTTTCCTGATCTTTGCAAAGAGAGCCAGGTAATATGAATAGGCAAGGTATACGCCTTTACGGCTTCCCCTGTCCAGGCCCCTTATTCCCTCAAGTGCTTCGCTGAAGTCATCTGCAATGTCATCCTCAATCTGTCTTTTTTCAGCCAGAGTGAATTTGTTAAAATCCACTCCCGGGAAATATACTCTTCCGCGATCTACAAAATCACTGCGTATGTCCCTCAGGAAGTTAACCTTCTGAAAGGCTGATCCCAGCCTGCGGGCCGGCTCGCGCAGCGCGTCAAACCTCTGAGGTTCACCCTGGCAGAAGACCCTCAAACACATCAGTCCCACCGCTTCAGCAGAGCCATAGATATACTGATCATAACTGTTGCGGTCATGGTTCTTTTGCTCCAGGTCCATCTCCATGCTGAAGAGAAAGGCATCAATAAACTCTTTGTCAATATTATAGGTATTGACCGCCCACTGGAAGGAGTGAAGCACCGGGTTCGGGCTGACCCCCTCAGAAATAGCTTCAGCAGTATCCTTTCGGAAACGTTCAAGCATCTCACGCTGCCTGTGGCCGAAAAAGGTGTCCACTATCTCGTCAGCCAGCCTGACGAAACCGTAAATCGCGTAAATGGCTGAACGGTGCCTTGATGCCAGGGTACGGATCCCAAGCGAGAATGAGGTACTGTAACCGGTTGTTACTACCTTGCTGCACCTCAGTGAGATGGTATCATAAAGTGCCGGCTTCATTTTCTATTCGCTGAACGGTTAGTTTCGAGCTTATTATCACCATCGGCAGACCGGTTCCGGGGACGGTAGAAGCACCTGTATACCAGACATTTGAAAAAACCTCATCCTTGTTTGACGGCCTGAATCCGCCCACCTGGGTCATCTTGTGCCCGAGGCCGAGACCGCTGCCGCGCCACAGGCCGAACATATTCTGCCAGTCAACCGGATCAAGCACCACTCGCGTCATGAGATTGGCCTCCACATTATGGCCAGTACGTGCAGAGAGATCCTTTATCACTGCATCAGCGATGCGATCCCTGTCACTCCAGTCGGGTTTGAACCTCAGGTCAGGCACAGGTACGAGGATGAACAGATTCTCGCAACCCTCCGGTGCGCTCTGAGGGTTGAAGATGGCATTTGCGTTTACGTAATAGTAAGGCTTCTCAAGTGATACCTTGTTTCGGAAGATCCCTTTTGAGTAGGGCTCATAATCACGGTTACCGAGAAAATAGTTATGGTGGTGGATGTTCTCCATCTTTCCCCTCACCCCAAGGTACATTGTCAGAGGCGCCAGGGTCCATTGCATACTGTCAAGCTTTGCATCACTGAATGCAGGGCGGCGGAAAACCTTTCCCCTGAACATGGCAGCATCGGCATTTACAACAAAGATGTCTCCCTCCCAGTGCCTTCCGTCTGTGTCAATGAAAGCCCTGTTCCTTTTGCCTGAACCGTCAAAACCGTTTATTTTAACGTTGTAGTTTATTCTGATTCCGGCTTTTTCTGCTTCGCGAAGCATCCCCTCAATGATACGGTACATTCCTCCCTCTACGTTGTGATAGCCGTCGTGCACCATTTCGGTATAACTCAGTATAGTATAGACGGCAGGGGTGTCAAATGGGGTAGCCCCGAGGAAGAACGACACCAGTGAGAATATGACCTTCACCTCGTAGGAGGTGAAATAACGGCTCATCTCGCGCCAGACAGAACGCATCACCTTGGGGACATGTTTCGGAGGCAGTTTCGTCATCTGAAGAAAAAAATCGGGCAGAGATCGGAAGTTCTTTGCCAGTACACCCTTCTCGATATCATAGAACAGCACCCCTGACGAAGAAAGGAACCTTTCCATCCTCTCCCGGAATCCCGGCTCGATATCCTCGAACTGGCGGGCGAGTCTGTCCAGGTCGCGATATATAGTGTACCATCTGTCACTGCCGCGGAAATTCACACGGTACAGCGGGTCGATCTGGACGAACCGGAACGGCATCTCAATGCCGGCGTCCCGAACAAACTCGTCGAAGTGGTAGCTCATGCTGAAGAATGTGGGGGCCATGTCAAAAGTGAAGCCTCCGGAAGTCAGCTGGTTGAGTCTCCCGCCTGCCTGTCTGTACATCTCCACCATCTCAACCTCATAGCCCCGGCGTCTGAGACGCAGTGCCGTCGCCAGTCCTCCAAGTCCGGCACCTACAATGAGCGCTTTCTTTGCTGTCATATGATCACTTGATTTTTTTCTCTGTTTCCGGCAGGAGTTCGTCGCGCACCCACTGAAAGTCAGGAGCCCGTTGAAGAGCCATCCTGTAGGCATCACGGGCTCCGTTGTTATCGCCCATCTTCTCCAGCACCTGGCCCAGCAGCACCATGGTGTTGAGATACCTCCAGTTGCAGGGACCGATATCTCCGCCAGCCTCGAAGAGCTTCAGCGCCTCACGGAATGAGTCAACGGCCTTCTCCTTCGATCCTCCGGCAAAGGCTGGCATGTGGGCTTCAGAGTTTGCCTTCTCGATCCAGACAACAGCAGAATTCCGGCCAACCTTCAGGGCATAATCCAGTTGCTTCAGGGCTTTTGGGCCAAGGGTCACCGCCCGCGCAGGATTAAGCCCCATCCTGAAGCCGTAGAGGGCTACTCTGAAGGCTTCAGTTTCAGCCCGGTATTCCGGAGCCGCGGCAAGCTGTTCAATCTCAACGGCAAATGTTTCTATCTGAGGTCTTGCCAGATCCTTTTCATTCCTTCCCAGGAGGTATCCGATGTATCCGTATCTCGCCTCGGCCAGCGTGTACAGGGTGCAGGCTTTCGGGTTAAGCCGGTACTGGGCCTGCAGATCCTGCATCCCTTTCTTCCACATCTCCATGTTTCCGCTGATGTAACCTTTATATATGGTACAGCTGCTGCACTCTTCCGTGGCAGAACCAAATGCCGCCGGAAGGGCCTGCAAGAATATGATCAGTACTACAAACCTAAGCTTCATCCTATCTTTCGTCCTTTCCATTCAAAACTCCGGTGCTTTATCCTTTTAAGGGCCAGAAATGCAATATGGTAAAAAGCAGCCGTACCTGGCAGCAGCCAGAGCAGATTTTCACTGACCTTCTGCCTGCTTGTAACAGCGATCATTGCATTCAGCAGCACCACCATCAGCAAATAGGCTGTAAGATACTGAAAGGGGAGGAAGAGAAGTAAGACCCACCCGGCAAGGCCTGTTACTGCGTATAGCAGGAAAAAAGCCATGCTGTTGCCGAACATCGCAAAGATGTTCCGCGAGAATCCGTTCACCCCCTCATAATAGCCCCTGTACATACGGCATTCAATCTCCTTGCGGCCAACCAGTGTGTCGCCCCTGAGACGGCTTCTCTTTACCAGTCTCATGATCTCTATATCCTCCGCCAGCCTGTCACGCACCCTTTCATGGAACCGGTAACGCCTGTAGGTCTCGCCGTGAAAGAGCATCATCTGTCCGTTGGCAGCCGAAAAGGAGGTCCATCTGCAGCGTCGGATCAGAAAGAGAGGCAGCAGTGAAAGAAGTATCCTGAACATAAACGGGACTACGATCTTTTCGCCCCGGCTCCTCATCTTTTGCCGGGGGAACATCGAAAGCAGTGCCAGCCTGTGCCTTGATGCATATGACACCGCCCTATTTAGCAGGTCCTCACCCACAGTCACATCCGCATCCAGAAAAAGAAGGTATTCGTTAGCTGCCGCTGCTGCAAGGCTGTGACACGCATGGTTTTTGCCGGTCCATCCTTCGGGAAGCGCATCGCCGCTTATGCATCTGATTCTCCGGTCAACCCTCGCACAGGCGGCAACAACCTCTGATGTGTTGTCAGTTGATCCGTCGTCATAAACAATAATCTCAGCCTTTTCGTATGGAAGCTGGGCAAGGCTTCCGAGCAGCGTGCCTATATTCTTCTCCTCGTTCCTGACAGGTATAAGAACCGAAACAGATGGCAGCTGTAACCTGTCCCTGGCAACCAGGGGCAGATAGGGCCGGGAGAGCATATTCACCAGCGCAACCGTGAATCTTAATAACGTAAGGAAGAGAACAAGGCTCCCCGCGATTGTCAGTATCATACAGGTATCTGCTTGGCAATGCACTCGTCAAGGAAGATATTGTAGGCCTCCTCCAGGTCGGTAACGCTTCTTTCCCTGGCGGAGTATTCGATTACCCTGACAAACAGGCCGGGTTTCTTCTCCGAATACCAGTCGGGAAGGGCGACATAAAACAGTATCATAAGCCTGTCAGAAGCTCCAGCGATAATTCTCTCAGTGCCCCTCTCAAACCTTACCGGCCTCCTGTGTATAGATGTAATTGTGCCCTGGGGGTAAACAACAACCATGTTTTCAGGCTCATGCAGCAGTCCGGACGTATAGCTGAGTGTCTCAACAACCGAGCGTGATCCCCGCCTGATCGAATAGGCGCCGGCTTTGTTGAGGAAGAGCCTTTTCTCAAGTTGCTCTTCGAGCATCATAATATGAAACTTCTTATGAAGAAAAAGGTCATTCAGACGATAGGCGATGAAGCCATCCCACCAGCTGAAGTGGTTGCCTATCAGCAATACCGGTCTGCCGGTCGGATTGATTGTACATTCGAAAACAACATCGTTGAAATGCCGCTTTAATCCGGTTCGCGAATAGTAGCTGAAGAACCTGACAAAGAAGGGAATATGTCTCGCTTTTATTATCACTTTGAGCTGCTTACAGGAACCAGTGATCTTGCCGGATTACGGTAGAAATCGGGAACCACAGGCAATCCGTCTTCCTCCGCCGGTCTGAATTGCTGAAGATATTTCAGAAGTGCAATCCACTCTTTGCCCTCCTGTATGCCGGGCTTTGAATCATCGAAGTCCATCACGAAATTATCCATTTCAGCTACAATGTTCCCGTTACTGTCTTTTGGTTCTACCTTAATCAGTCCGAAGGTTTTCTTCTTAACCAGCCCGAGGTTATCTGCCATATATGAATTAGCCACTATTGAATAGAGCTTCGGATCATCTTTGGAAGTATTTACTTCCGTTACATTTCCCCTGTTATCAGTGTATTCAATTTTTCGCACCTTGTTGAAGATCCTGCCATCAGGGTCATATTCCACGCGCATATGAGAATAGTAGGGATAATTTGATGAGGCCGTGGCTGATGTAAACAGAAGGATCTCTGTAATGTTCTTTAGCTCCTTTCCTGTAACCCACATTTTAGAAAGTGAGTACCCGGGTACATTATCGTTTCCGGAGCCCAGTGACATCACCCTGAAGATGTCAGCCACGCTCTGTATTCCTGGCTGTATCGGATCACGGAGGACGCCTGCAGCTACTATTGCAATGTCAGTTCCGGGGCCCTCGGTGTTAACATAATTGTATATGGCATCCGCCACAAGGACCCCCAGGTTGCTGTCAGCGGCTTTTCCGTATTCATCATA
>CAZOHL010000068.1:0-17093 GCA_964579645.1 uncultured Rikenella sp.
AGGGGATGAGGGTCCCCGACGATGTGACCCTGCTGTGGGCAGAGGACAACTGGGGCAACGTGCGCCGCCTCCCTACGGCTGACGAGAGAAAACGGAGCGGGGGCGCAGGCGTTTATTATCATTTTGACTACCATGGCGGCCCCCGCAGCTACCAGTGGATAAATACCAGTCCAATCCCGAAGATCTGGGACCAGATGTCACTTGCAAAACAGTATGGCGCTGACAGGATCTGGATTGTCAATGTGGGACACTTCAGGGGATACGAGATCCCGATTGAGTACTTCCTGGACCTGGCCTGGGATACAGGCGCACTGGGCAGTGAAGAGATGTCAGCTTGGACTGAGCAATGGGCGGCGGAGATTTTTGGCGCGGAACACGCCGGGGAGATCGCTGAAATAATCAGGGAATATACCCGGTACAACGGGCGCCGCAAGCCTGAACTGCTCTCCCCGTCAACTTACAGTCTCGTTGACTACAATGAGGCTGAACGGATTGTGAAAGAGTATAACAGACTGGCAGACTGGGCAGAGCAGATCGGGCATTTGTTGCCCGCAAAGATGAAGGATGCATATTTTCATCTTGTCCTCTTCCCCGTTAAGGCATGTGCCCTGGTGAATGAACTCTATGTCACTGCCGGGAAGAATGCCCTGTACGCTTCGCAGGGAAGGGCAAATGCAGGTGAGATGGCTGACTGCACGGAGCAGCTCTTCACTGCCGATACCACCCTGATGGGATATTATAACCGCGTTTATGCAGGAGGCCGTTGGAAACACTTCATGGACCAGGCTCATCTCGGGTATATTGCATGGAATGATCCGCCGGAAAACAGCCTGCGGCATATAAAGCTTGAACGCCCCGCAGTTCCTGCAGGCGTTCTGCCTGCCGTGGCAGTAGAGGGTTCAACTGAAGCATGGCCGGGATCCGGGGCGGCTCCCCTCCTGCCTGCATTTGATGTATTCAACAAGCAGACCAGGTATTTTGAGATATTCAACCGCGGCAGCGATCCTTTTGAATTCACCGCTTCAGCTGATCACCCGTGGATCATCCTCAGCAAAAGCGATGGCACCATAACTGATGAGCAGAGACTGTACGTTACAATCGACTGGCCTGAACTCTCCAGCAGCCATGATGAAAAGCCTGCTTCTGCTGACATGCCGGTAACCGCCAGTGACCTGCATGAGGGATCTGTAACGGTCACCTCTGCAGGCAAAGAAATTAAAATCGGTATCGCGGCATTTTACCCTGAAACCCCCGATCCGTCAACAGTCGAAGGATTTGTCGAGGCTGACGGTTATGTGTCAATGGAAGCCAGCAGCTTTACCGGTAAACATGACAACGGCGAAAGACGCTGGGAATGGATTGAGGATTACGGCAGAACAGGCTCGGGCATGCGTGCCTCGGCATTTACGGATGCGCCACCAGCCGTGCCGGAGAAAGACTCTCCGGTGCTGGAGTACAGGATGTACCTCTTCTCTACCGGCGAGTTTGAAACAGTGCTGCATATGGCTCCCTCACTCAACTTTTTGCCTGACAGGGACTTCAGAATCGGACTCTCCGTTGATGACGGTGAACCTCAGCTCATAACCGTGGTGTCCGCAGAATTCAACGCCGAGAACTTCAACAGGGAATGGGAAGAGACTGTCCGCAACAGTGCACGTTATGTAAATGGGAGAATAACAGTAACCGAACCCGGTTACCATATCCTCAGGGTATGGATGATTGACCCGGGAATGGTACTTGAAAAGATTGTGGTTAACACCGGCGGACTGCAGCCGTCATACCTGGGACCGCCGGAGAGCTATAACAGGCAATTGGCATCAGGCAGTAGGCAATAGTGAAAACGGGGCATTTTATACGGAACTGCAAGACCGCAAGACTGCAAGACCGCAAGACTGCAAGACCGCAAGACTGCAAGACCTTGAGACCCTCAGACCCTCAGACCTTATTTGGCGATAGGCCCTGCCGGGATCTCTTCAACCTTCCGTTCACGCCTTCCGGTGAAGCCGAAGAACCAGATGAGTGAAAGCGAGATGATTACCATACCGGCAACTGTCACCCAGTCAGCTTTTTCACCGGGGACAATTATCCAGCTCAGTATTGCACCGAAGACAGGAATTATAAACTTCCACAGGTTAAGCTCGCTTACCCTTACCTCAGGCCGTTTGAGCAGTACATACCATTTTGAGAATGTAAAGGCTGACATGAAGGCAAGCCATAACAGCACAAGCCAGTACTCTGCCGGGAAATCCGGTTTCGAAGGTACATCTTCAAATCCGAATGACAGGATGAACATTATAAGTCCGCCCGTGAACAGCGAGAATGAGCTAAGCACGAGCGGATCCATATTTTTCCCGTTCTTTGAAACGAGTACATTGCTTGTGGCGGTTGAAATATTGGCGATGAAAATCATAATTATACCTGCAATCTCGCCTGGCAGTCCAAAATGAAATCCCTGCCTGCCCACACTGACAAGCACGATCCCAGCCAGTCCCAGAATGATAGTCATCACCTTTGCACGGGTGAATCGCTCCTCCTTGATCATTATCCTTGAAACAATAGCTGTCACAAAGGGCTGAGACCCTACAATAACCGCACCCAGGGCTCCCGGAACACGATCCATGCCGATATAGAACAGGATGTAGTTGATGAGGGTCTGAAGAATTGTGACCCATATGGCCAGGCTGCGGTTCTCGACTATCATCCTTATATATGCCCGGGGCCTCAGGGTAAAAGGGAGAATCATCAGCCCTGACAGGATAAACCTCGTACCCGCGAAGTGAAGCGGTGTTGAATATTGCAGTCCTACCTTAATGAAGGGATAGGCAGTTGACCACATCAGGCAAGTAATGATAGCCCAGATGATGGTGTTTGCATGGCGGTCAGTCATCTGAATCAGATAAGACTGCAAATATCGCTTTTTTTATTTCTCCTTTTTATTCCAGTCAGGTGGTTTTACGCCCAGAAGATGCTCCACGAAGAAATCCATCCTCCGGCGTTCACCGTAGACTCCGCCGCTGCTGTGTTGCATGCCCGGCACCAGCAGGTAGTCGAAATCCTTTCCTGCCTTTATAAGAGCGTTTACAAGCTGTGTGGTTGAAGCAGGGTCAACATTATTGTCCATCTCACCATTGATCAGAAGAAGCTTTCCTTTCAGCAGGTGTGCGTTCTCAACATTTGATGACTCGATATAGCTCTGGTCAACCGGCCATCCCATCCAGGCCTCGTTCCACCATATCTTGTCCATTCTGTTGTCATGGCAGCCGCAGGAAGATACCGCCACATCATAGAATTCAGGGTGGAACAGCAGTGCTCCCGTGGAGTTTTGACCCCCTGCCGAGGTTCCGTAGATACCAACCCGTTCGATGTCCATATAAGGATATTTTTCTGCTGCAGCCTTCATCCAGAGAATCCTGTCAGGGAAACCGGCATCCTTTATATTCTTCCATGCCACATCGTGAAATTTCTTTGACCTGTTTGAGGTGCCCATGCCGTCAATCTGCACAACTATGAACCCCAGTTCAGCAAGTGAGTTCATGTTGCTGAACGAAGGGCGGAACGATTTCGGAACGAAACTGCTGTGCGGTCCGGCATAGATGTTCTCAATAACAGGGTATTTGCGCGTGGGATCAAAGTTGAGCGGCCTGATGATTACTCCCCATATGTCAGTGACACCATCACGCCCTTTGGCTGTGAAAACCTCCGGGTACTGCCATCCTGTGGCCAGCAGGTCTTTTACATCCGCCTCAGTCAATTTCATTACCTCACTGCCGTCTGACATGCTTCGCACAACCGAGACAGGGGGTAAGTCAACCCTTGACCACGTGTCGACAAAATACTTCCCGTTGTCAGAAAAGAGAGCCTCATGGTTACCGTCCGCAGGAGTAAGATGGGTCAGTCCTGAACCGTCAAATCCCACCCGGTAATAGTGAATCAGATACGGATCACCCTTCTCCCGACCGGAAGCTGTGAATATAATTGTGCGCTCCTTCACGTCAACGCTGACAACACCACGCACAGGCCACTCTCCCTTCGTGATCTGGTTTTTCACCTTTCCGGTGTTGCCGTCATAAAGCCACAGGTGGTTCCATCCGTCACGTTCCGAAGCCCAGATTATCTCACCGGTTTCCTTCACGTCGTACCTGTACCGTTTGCCGCTGTAGTCAATGAATGTTGGCGACTGTTCGTCAATGATAATGTTCATCTTTCCGGTAGCGGCATCAATCTTCATTACCCTGTAAACCTGGTGTCCGCGTTTGTTGTATTCAAAAGTAACGGAATTGCCGAGAGAGTCCCAGCGGAACTCCTCGAGGCTGTACTGGTTGAGAATCATTGACTCGTCAACGACGATGTGCTTCTTTTCGGCAACGTCAAAAATCTGCGGGAAGAACTGGGGAACGGCATCACCCGGTTTCGGATACTCGTAGGTGTAGTATTTTGGCTGAAGCTGGCCTTCGGGTGACGACTCCACATAAGATATCATGTGTTTCTCGGCAGGGATAACCAGGTAAGCCATTATTTTTTTTGAATCGGGAGACCAGTACACTGATGCCGAGTAATATTTGCCTATCCCGCCGTCATTGCTGAGCTGGTACTCCTTTTTCTCCTTGAGCATCCTTATCCAGAGGTTATAATCACGAATGAAAGCTGTCATCTTTTTGTCAGGCGAGGTGTCAGGTCTTCCCGTGAGTTCATTACGGAACCCCCACGGCCACCTGTTGTCGCCACCCCAGGCAAAAGGTCTCCTGGCCTCACGTTCCCGGGTGACAGTGTATTTTTTCAGGTCACATTTGTAAACTGATCCTGAATACTCGAAGGTCACCGATTTCAGGTCATCTGCCATGACCAGGTTCCGTAACGGCAGGTCGGAAGCCTTGATTGTATCACGGGTAGCCTTTCCAAGGGCGTCAGCCAGCTTAACAACATCAAATGCCTTTTTCCTTGTCTTTTTTACAACATCAGCAATTATAAAATCCTTCCCCTCCGGCGACCTGTCCTCGAATATCAGCTGATCGGTCCGGCCTATCCAGGCGGGTCTGATGTCACTATGCCAGACTTTGCCGGTTAGCTGCTTTCCGATATTGTTTGCCCTCTCATAGTCCTTTTCAGTTCCCTGCGCCCGTGCCGGCAGAATTGAAGTTCCGGCAAGAAGAAGTGTAAATAAACCACAGATAAAATTTTTGTTCATTGCCCGACAGTTTTAATTTTATGCATAGTTAAGATAAAATGGGTGTATTTTGAACACTTTTCGGATGTTTTATGGTTAATTTACCTTGCTTTCACATTTTTTAAGTGTTTCATAATTAAGGGAGGGAACAGGTTATGGTTATTGAGGATTATCTGGCCCGGCAACTGCGGGAAGCGGGAGTAAGGCGGTTTTTCGGGGTACCCGGAGGGCCGTCGATACCCTATATGGAGGCATTCAGGAGGGCCGGCATTGACTTTGTTCTTACCAGTCACGAAGCGTCGGCTGCCGTGATGGCAGATGTAACGGCCAGGTTGACGGGCGTTACCGGGGTGTGCCATGCGACTTTCGGCCCGGGGGCGGTAAACCTTGCGTCAGGGGTTGGGGGGGCGTTGCTCGACCGGTCCCCTGTGCTTGCGCTGACCACCGAGATGCCTGAGAAGTGGCTGGGGCGCACGGTCCAGATGAATATCGACCACCAGGCTCTGTTCCGTCCGCTGACGAAGGCGTCATTCAGGCTTAACGTTAATGATGCCGGGGAGGTTATAAACCGAAGTTTAAAACTGGCAAATGAGGAGTATCCCGGCCCGGTGCACATAGGCCTGCCGTCAGACCTGGCAGGACATGTTGCCAAAGAGTCAATGGGTGATTCAGTTGCTGCCGGACCTTCGGGGCGTATTTCTGAGGCAGGCAGCAGTGAGGCAAGGGCCGGGGTGCTGATAGCTTCGTCTCAGAGGCCACTGATAGCCGTGGGCCTGACTGCCATGAGAACGGGCGCCGGACGCGCCCTGGTCAGATTCCTGGAGGACCACATGGTGCCGGTAATTGTTACCCCGATGGCAAAGGGAGTCATCAGAAAAGATCATCAGTGCTATGCAGGGGTACTGTTTCATGCCCTTAGCGACCGCCTTGTCAGGCTGGTGAAAAGTGCGGACCTGGTTATAGGTCTGGGGTATGATCCGGTGGAGTACAATTATGAATCATGGCTTCCGGATGTGCCGCTGGTTCATTTTGACACACGGCCTTCTGACCTGCGAATCAGGGGAGCAATCGAGTGTGTGTCAGAGCCTGAAGACTGGTTCAGGGTACTGTCACCACTGCGAAGTTCTGATGAGATGGTTGACCTTGCTGCTGAAGTCAGGAGAGAAATACTGAATAGCCTGATTAAGACAGGGCATGGGTTGAATCCTGTCACCGCCCTTTCGTCGCTCCGGGAGGTACTTCCTCCTGATGCAACCGTGACGGCTGATGTAGGCTCACACCTGCACCTGGCAGGACAGTTGTGGGACATTCAGGACGGCAGGCTGATAATGACAAACGGCTGGTCATCCATGGGATTCGGACTGCCTGCAGCTGTTGCAGCAGCCCTTGCTGGCTGTGGAGGACCTGTAGCATGTGTTACAGGCGATGGCGGATTCCTGATGCATGCAGGTGAGATCATAACAGCGCGACGGCTTGGACTGCAAATAATAGTTGTCGTTTTCAGTGACGGGGAACTTAACCTGATAAAGGTTAAACAGTCATGGAAGGAATCAGATCATTATGGAATACAAATATATGACGGACCCCTCTTCGGTACTGAAAGATTCCTTGGAGTTGATGTGCAGCGTGTCACTGACCTCCCCGGTATGCATAAAGCGCTTAAATGTGCAATTCGCTCCGGGGGCATTACAATAATCGAGGCGGCTGTTGATCCGTCAGTATATGATGACCTTCTCGTGAAAAGCTGATATGCCTGCTATTCCTCTTCTTTCTTAGCAGCGGGCTTCCTGGTTTTGGTCACAGCCTTTGCAGGCTTTTCAGCAGCGGCTCCTGCTTCCTTTTCACTCTTCTTTGCTGCAGGTTTCGTCGCGGTTTTCGCAGCGGTTCTGGGCCTGGCTGTCTTTGCAGGTTTCACTGCCTGAACTTCTGAAGTAGTCGCCGGGGCTGCTTTAACAACTGGTTTCGCAGTCTCCTTCGGAGTTGGTGTAATTACACTCTTCCTGGCTTTCTTACGACGGCGGACGCCAAAGGATCCTATAATAATCTTTCCTCTTTTTGATTTTTTGTCACCTTTGCCCATATGCTATGAAATTTTAAATTGTGAACATAAAATTACGCAAACAACAAAAGTAGTAAAATTTAGTCCTGAGGCATCAAATTCTGTTAATAAAAAGGATGAACACTCGGGGAGTGTACCCGCCGTTTTATTAAATTTGCTGATATGGCAACCAGGAAGCTTTGGGTTTACTCTCCGGATGTCTCTCCCCGGCTCGAGTATACGGCAGGTGTGATTTTCAGCACGGTCCTGGGTTTGAATTATGAGATTACAACTGACAGGAGGAAAATAGGAGGCAGCCCTGCAGTCATTTACTCGAACGAGAAGGTTAAGGATCAGTTTGTTATCCGTCCGTCGGGACTGCTCGATAAGACCGGTATTGAGCAGGTCATGCCTGAAGTATCGTTTGCTGAAGATATGCCTGTGCTGTTTGCAGCAGAGGGGGGAAGTATTCCGTTTGATCTCTTTTCCGCTGTATTTTTCATGCTTTCGAGGTATGAGGAATATCTTCCTTTTTCACCTGATGCTCACGGCCGGTTTCCGGGAGCTTCATCACTTGCCCATCGCGGCGGTTTTCTCAGGTTACCGGTTGTGGAGATATGGTCGAGATACCTGGCGATTGAACTTGTAAGACGTTACCCGGTTCTCACGATCAGGCATAATGAGTACAGTGCGATTGTCTCGGTTGACGTTGATCAGCCTTTTGCATACCGAAGCAGGGGATTTCTGAGAAGCATGGGCGGGCTGGTCAAGGGGCTGGCCGGGGTGGGAGCAAAGCCGGCTGACCGAATCAGGACAATGTCCGGGGAACTGCCTGATCCGTATGACAGTTTCGGATACATCGAAGAAAAACTAAAGGCCAGTCAGTCCGAAGCTCTCTTCTTCTTCCCGACAGGTGACCAGGGAGAGTATGACCACAATCCTCCGTACCGTGATCATGATTACGTGGAAATCATCCATAAGTATGACCGGATGTACGGCAGCGGCCTCCATTCATCATACCGGTCTGCGGGCCGGATAAAGACCCTGAAGACTGAGATCGAACGTTACAATACAATAACCGGACATCTGCCGGGGAAGGTGCGCCAGCACTGGCTGCTTCTGAACATGCCTGACACATACCGTGATTTTTGTGAGGCGGGCATGACACATGACTATACAATGGGGTACCATGACGAGCCGGGTTTCAGGGCTGGAATCGCCCGGCCTTTCCCCTTCTATGATCTTTCCACCGAGAGGACAACCGGCCTTACTGCAGTACCTTTCCAGGTGATGGACGTGACTCTCAGGCAGTACATGCACCTTCAGCCTGACTCTGCCATCGGGGTCATAAATTCTCTCATCACCGCCACAAGGAACGCGGGCGGAATGTTCGTATCCATATGGCACAATACCTCCCTGAATGAAGGAAATGGCTGGGAGGGCTGGAGACGCGTATTCGAAGAAATGCTGGTCATGCAGAAAGTATGATCAGCTACCTCAGGAACAATGAGATAGACCGCAAAAGGTGGGATGCATGCCTGATGGAGATCAGCGCTGCAAAACCATATGCCATGTCATGGTATCTCGATATTGTTTCTCCAGGTTGGGAGGCACTTGTAGATAACGATTATTATGCGGTTTTCCCTCTGCCGTGCCGCAAAAAATTCGGGATAAGTTATATTGCCACTCCCTTATTCCTCCAGCAATTGGGACTCTTCACCGCAGACGGTGACCGGAAACGGATGGCTGAGGAATTCATCTCATTCATGCCCGGGTTCTTCAGACTTGTTGACCTGTGCATAGGGCAGGAAGTTTCAGTGCCGGGCTACAGCCTGACGCCAAAATTCAATTATGAGCTGAAACTTGATGATACGTACGAAAAAGTGTGGGTCAGTTACATGACTGATTGCCGGAGGAACATCAACATTGCCCGCCGTTATCCGCAGGAAATAGTTGAGGATCCTGTTCCTGAAGAGCTTATATCGCTCTTCCTCACCCATACTGCCAGGCGTGCCGGTGTGACAGGGAAATCATCGTACGTGAGCCTCCGGGCTCTGATGGAACATTGTATCTCTGCGGGACTCGGAAGGATTCTGGGTGTAAGATCGCCCAAAGGCAAACTCCTCTGGGGAATGTTCGTGATTGAAACACCCGGACGCACTACAATGCTTTTTACGGCAGGAAGCAGGAAAAGCCGCGAATTGCGAACATCCTACCTGGTTATAGATTATCTGATCAGGAGCTATGCAGGTACCGGACAGGTTATTGATTTTGCCGGATCGTCAATTCCGTCCATTGCCATTTTTATGAGATCATTCGGAGGTGAGAAGACAACTTACTGGAGGCTTTACCGCAACAGCCTCCCATGGCCGGTGAAGCTCCTCAAATGATCAGAAGAGGAGTTCTATTACCTGGTCGTTCTGTTCAGTTTCCGAGAGCCTGCCGTTTTCACAGCGGAGAGTTCTGGCCGGAAATTTCTTTACGAGAGAGTGCTTGTGAGTTGACATTATTACCGCCCTCCCGGTATTGCTGATTGTTTTCAGCAGTATGTGTATCTCTTCTGATGTCTCCGGATCAAGGTTGCCCGTCGGCTCATCAGCCAGGATAATCTCCGGGTCATTGAGAAGGGCGCGTGCGATAACCACTCTCTGTTGTTCACCGCCAGAGAGCTGGTGAGGCATTTTAAAGCCCTTGTTCTGCAGCCCTACCTTTTCAAGTACCTCCTTAATCCGTTCTTCAACCGCAATGCGGTTGTTCCAGCCGGTTGCCCTGAGTGCAAACTCCAGGTTATCATGCACTGACCTGTCAGTAAGCAGCTGGAAATCCTGGAAAACAATCCCGAGTTTTCTTCTCAGCTGAGGTATCTCCCTCTTCTTTATCGTGTGCAGGCTGAACCCGGCCACATATCCTTCTCCTTCGGTGAGCGGAAGCTGGGCGTTCAGGGTACGAATAAGTGAAGTTTTGCCGCTTCCCACCCTTCCTACAAGGTAAACAAACTCCCCTTTGTCGACTTTCAGGTTCACATCACTGAGAACGAGATGGTCCTGCTGCATTATTGAACAGCTTTTCAGTTCAATGATTGTGTCGAGAGGGGTGATCTCTTCCATTCGGAACGGTTTTTGTGCAAAATAAAAAAGAATTAACAATCAGCAGTCTCTGTGTTGATAAAATGAAGGTTAAGGGAGATTCCGCGAGGCATTATAATTGTATTTTTACGGCTGATGAAACTGCGCCGGAAAATCTGCGCAAAAGATTGTAAATGAATTAATTACTTGCAAAAGCAATTTGCAGGCAGATGTTTTTTGAGATAGCTTGAGAAAAGGATAAAGTTATGAACAGGAAGATACTGACGTTGGTCATGGTCTCACTCATTGCCGCAGTAACTGCGGTAAAGGGGCAGGTCTCATTCTCAGGGGAAGAGGTGACCTCCCTGCTGAATAACGGGTATGAGATGTTTGCAAAAGCCAGGTATTCCGCGGCTATCGGGTTGTTTGACAAATGGCTCGAGACGGAAAAGACCGGCAGCAGGATTCAAAGGGCAGACGCTGAGTACCATGCTGCCCTGGCGTCAATGAGGCTGCTTGCTCCCGATGCCGAATTCAGGATGCAGCGGTTTATTGCCGCCAACCAGGAGAGTCCGATGCTTAACCAGGCACGTTTCGAATCAGGCCGGTACTGTTACCAGCAGCGGAACTATACATGTGCCATCGAGTGGTTTGAACAGACAGACCGCATCATGCTCGACGACAAGGAGCTTGCTGAGTATCTTTTCAAGCTCGGGTATTCTCAGTACCGGAGGGGTGATACAAAGAGAGCCCAGATGCTCTTTGCCGAACTGATGGATTCAGAGACCGACTATACGGCACCGGCCATCTATTATTACTCGGCAATTGCCTATGAGAACGGATTTTACCGCACTGCCCTGGAAGGATTTGAAAGACTCAAGGGTGATGAAACATTCGGCAGTATTGTCCCATTCTATATTACCCAGATTTACTACCTCGACAAGAACTATGACGGGATTCTTGAGATGGCGCCCGCACTTATAGACCAGGCCGGCAAAAAGAGGGAGACTGAGCTTTACCGTTTTATCGGTGACGCATATTTTCAGAAGGGAAATTACAGTGAAGCAATCCCTTATCTTGAAAAATTCATAAAGGAGACAAAACTCAGTGACCGTAACGACAAGTACGAGCTGGCATACAGCTATTATAAGACCGGGGCAACTGACCAGGCCACCAGGCTTTTCAACGAAGTGGTGGGCCGCAGTGACATCCTGACGCAGAATGCATATTACATGCTTGGCTCGTGCTATCTTCAGGCGGGTGACAAGAAAAAGGCACAGATGGCTTTCTCGGCTGCATCGAAGATGAACTTCGATCAGGAGGTACAGGAGGAGTCACTGTTCAACTTCGCAAAACTGGCTTATGAGAATTCGTACGCTCCATTCGGTGAGGGAATCGATGCACTGCATAATTACATCCGCACATATCCGAATTCAGAGCATGTGTCAGAGGCGTATGACTATCTGATATCCGCCTACATGAGGCTGAAGAATTACCAGGCTGCCCTTAACTCGCTCGAAAAGATAAGCAGCAAGGATGACCGCCTGAAGGAGGCATATCAGAAAGTAGCTTATTTCCGTGGCATAGAGCAGTTCCGCAACAAGCAGTACGCAGATGCGGTGGCAATGTTTGACAGATCGCTAACCTACAGGGAGAAGAACCCTGACCTCAATGCACGTGCACTGTACTGGAGGGGGGAGTCGAACTACCGTCTCGGAAACAATAATGCCGCTGTCACTGACTGGGAAAGCTTCAGGAAGCTGCCTGCCGCATCGGCAATGGATGAGTATGACCTGACAGACTACAACCTTGGATATGTATGGTACAATTCAGGCGATTACTCGAAAGCGCTCCCGCATTTCATGGCATATGTAAACAAGGCTGATCAGAGTGAAAGACCTGACATGGTTATTGATGCGCGCAACCGTATAGCTGACTGCTACTACATCAGGGCTGATTATCCGTCGGCAATATCGTCATATAACAAGGTAATTGACTACGGAAAGGTGGATGCTGATTATGCAATGTTCCAGAAGGGTTTTGCACAGGGACTGAACAACAATAATGCCGCCAAGATCACCACCCTTACCGGGCTGATTACAAAGTACCCTAAATCGACCTACGTACCTAACGCTCTCTTTGAAAGAGGAAGGGCATATGTTGCCACTGAGCAGCCATCGAGGGGTGAAGCCGATTTTACGAATATTATTGCCTGGTATACCGGAAGCCAGTTCGTACCGCCTGCCATGGTTCAGCTCGGGCTTATTTACTACAATGCCGGGGAAAATGAGAAGGCTGTTGCCCAGTTTAAAAAGGTAATCGAGAATTACAGGAACACACCTGAAGCCCGCAACGCTGTAAACGGACTCAGGAATGCATATACCGACATGGACGATGTCGAATCATTCTTCGCCTACATGAAGAATGTAGAGGGGTTGGGAGACATAGAGGCTTCCACCCGTGATTCCATGCTTTACATCTCAGGCGAGAACCAGTACATAAAGGGCAATTGTGAGAGATCCTCCGAGATATTCAGCAACTACCTGAAGGAGTTCCCGTCAGGCAGTTTTGCCACAAATGCCAGGTTCTACCTTGCTGACTGCCTTAACAGGTCGGGCAAGACTGACGAGGCGCTTGATCTTTATCTCAGAGTGGTCAGCGTTGGGAACAACCAGTTCATGGAGCAATCGTTGCTCGGTGCAGCTTCAATCACCTTCGGGAAGAAAGATTACAGAGGCTCATGGTCGCTGTACGAAAGGCTGGGCAGGGAAGCCAGCAGCCCGGAGAACAGGCTGTACGCCTACCTTGGCATGATGCGCTCAGCGTCGGCACTCGAGGATGATGACAGGGTCATCTCTTCGGCAGAGCTTGTACTCGGATCGGAGAAGCTGACAGAGGATCTGGCCCGGGAAGCTACCTTCCTGACTGCAAAGTCCAACCAGAGACTTGGTAACAATGCAGATGCACTGGATGACTATCGTCGTGTAGCTCAAGAGGTTGCTACTGCTTACGGGGCAGAATCGAAATATCGTGTTGCTGAGCTTCTGTGGATTGCCGGGGACACAGACGGTGCAGAGAAGGAGGCCAACCAGTTTGTCGATATGAGCTCACCTCACGCCTACTGGACAGGAAAAACCTTCCTGCTGCTTTCTGACATTGCCGTCAGGAAGGGTGATACCTTCCAGGCGAAGGCGACCCTGCAGAGCCTGATCGACTATTACACTGTCAGGGATGACGGCATAATTGAGGAGGCCAGGACGAAGCTCGAGGCCCTGACGGCCGGACAGACTTCCGGTTCCGGTACGGTTAACTGAATCAGATGTTTCTGAACAACAAGATGATTAAGACGATGAAAGCAAAGCACTATATAATGGCAGTTGCGCTTCTGATCCCGGTAACGGTAACAGCGCAGACAGAGGAGGAGTCAATAAGGAGAACTGTTACTCTATACAATCCGTACAAACCAACGCTGCAAGAGGCTAACAAGAGAGTCATCCTGCCTTCGGATGATGATACCACTACTGTTAACCTCCGGTTTAACTATGACTTTACCCCGGGTTCGTTCGTTCCGGAGTACGAAATCAGTCCCATAAAATCGGCTGTACTGTCACCTGATCCTCTGCCGGAGCTGAAGAAGGGTTATGTGAGCCTCGGACTGGGAACCTATCTGTCACCTTTTCTTGAGGTTAGTGTCTCGAACGGCAGGTCGAACAAGGGCACAATAGGCCTCTTCACCCGCACTTACGGATCAGCCGGGAAGATAGAACTTGAGAATGACAGGAGGGTCCATGCAGGATTCCTCGATAACCAGGCTTTGCTTTACGGGAAGAAGTATTTCAGGAGAAGCAGGCTGGACAGTGATATAGACTTCAGGCAGATGACGCGTCATGCCTACGGCTACAATCCGGATGTTACCGGCTATGATCCTGACAAGAAAGATATAAGGTCACTCTATTACGATGTTACCGGCAAAGTCAGGTACTTTACGATGGAGCCTGATTCAAGTGATCTGAACTGGGATGCTGCCATCAGGTACAACTTCTTTACAAGGCAGGGGGATGGCCTGCAGCACAATCCGGGACTCTCAGTCAGTGCGGGAACAAACATGTACGGGCTTTATGCTGGTGTTGACGCTGCCTATGACATGTATCTCTTTTCAAAGGCATTGGACACAAAAACCAGGAACCTGATCACCCTGGCTCCTTATATCACCAAAGGCAATGACGACTGGAGATTCCGTTTCGGTCTGAAGGTGGCTGCCGATGTGAAGGAGAACCATGATCCTCTTGTCGGAGGTGTGCGCAAGCTGTACATGTTCTTCTATCCGGATGCGATGTTCACCTTCAGGATCATTCCCAAATTCCTCAGATTCACTGCAGCCATTGACGGTTTCATGGAGAATAACCAGGCCCGGAATGCTGCTTACGTGAATCCTTGGATGCTTCCGGGAGACACCCTGTACAATCTTCGCAGCACAGACAACGAGCTGAGGATTTCCGCCGGCCTGTCAGGCACAATGAACGTCACGGCATCATATTCCCTGGGAGCCAGTTATACACTTTTCAAGGATATGCTGTTCTTCATGAATGACACCCTCGGGTACGGCAACTATTTTGTGCCTGTATATTCAGACGGCAGCCTGTTGAAGGTACACGGCGAGGTGTCAGTTCCGCTTAACCGTCAGCTGACTCTTTCACTTGGTGGAAACTACTATGGATACAATCTGTCGGGTCAGGACCATGCATGGCACAAGCCTGAATGGGACGGATCGGTGAAGGCTGCATACAACCTCAGAAACAAAATCGTCGCTTCGGCTGACCTTACCCTTACAGGTGTCAGGTATGCGAGGGTGATGGCGCCTGAAGAGACCGTTAAACTGCCATTCCACCCGAATCTGAATATGGGCGTTGAATACAGGTACACGCCTGCAATCTCCTTCTGGGTAAAATGCAATAATATCTCATACAATCGATATTTCGAATGGAACTATTATCCCTCGAGGAACCTGATGCTTCTCGGCGGAATTTCATACAGCCTGTAAAGTGCCTGGAACCGGGGCTTTTTGTTCATATTTTTTCATGAATATTTCCCTTTTTCTGAAGGGAAACCGGCTTATTTTGCTACCTTTGTGTGATTTTATAAAAAACATATTATCAAACTGTTAATCAGTAAAAAAATCAACTCAAAACTACTTGTATGACTAATGAGGAACTGAGGAAGAGGAGCAGGGAGCAGGATGAGTATTCAGCCGACAGTATCCAGGTTCTTGAAGGCCTGGAAGCCGTAAGGAAAAGGCCTGCGATGTATATTGGCGATGTAGGCACAAGGGGGTTGCATCATCTTGTATATGAGGTTGTTGATAATTCAATTGATGAAGCACTCGCAGGATTCTGTACCCGTATCGATGTGACAATCAATGAAGACAATTCGATTACTGTTGTGGATAACGGCCGCGGGATCCCCGTGGAGATACATGAGAAGGAGAAGCGGTCAGCGCTTGAAGTGGTAATGACCGTGCTTCATGCAGGGGGTAAGTTTGACAAGGACTCCTACAAGGTCTCAGGAGGTCTTCACGGTGTCGGAGTTTCATGTGTCAACGCGCTGTCATCAAGGATGACGGTTGAGGTGATGAGGCAGGGCAGGAGATGGTCTCAGACATATGAGAGGGGCAAGCCACTTGCACCTGTGGCCCCGATAGGTGAATCGGATGAGTCCGGGACCATAACGACATTCATGCCAGACAACACAATATTCCAGACAATCGAGTTCAATTTTGACGTTCTGGCAGCCCGTCTGAGGGAACTTGCTTTCCTTAATAAAGGCATTACTCTTACCCTGACTGACAGGCGTGAGAATGCTGAAAACAGCGGCAGCGGGGAACAACGTTCTGATTCTGAGACGTTCTATTCCGAAAGAGGACTGATTGAATTTGTAGAGTATCTCGACTCAAACAGGGAGAGGCTGACTGATAAGGTTATTTATATCAACTATGACAAGGGAGAGGTGCCCGTGGAGCTGGCTCTTCAGTACAATACGTCTTTTTCTGAGAACGTGCACTCATATGTCAACAATATCAATACTATTGAAGGAGGAACCCATCTTGCAGGCTTCCGCAGAGGTTTGACCCGTACGCTCAAGAAATATGCTGAGGATTCAGGACTGACAAGCAAGCTGAAGTTTGACATCAATGGTGATGATTTCCGTGAGGGTCTGACCTCAGTTATTTCAGTGAAGGTGGCTGAACCCCAGTTTGAGGGTCAGACGAAGACCAAGCTCGGTAACTCTGAGGTGATGGGCGCCGTGGATGTGGCGGTAAGCACAGCCCTTACCAATTACCTTGAGGAGAATCCCAAGGATGCCAGGTCAATAGTACAGAAGGTGATTCTCGCTGCCACAGCTCGCCATGCAGCACGCAAGGCGCGTGAACTGGTGCAGAGAAAGAATGTGCTTTCAGGATCAGGTTTGCCTGGCAAACTGGCAGACTGCGCAGACCGTGATCCGTCAATTTCCGAGATATTCCTTGTTGAAGGTGACTCTGCAGGCGGAACCGCCAAACAGGGACGTGACCGCCGTTTCCAGGCAATCCTTCCCCTCCGTGGCAAGATCCTCAACGTTGAAAAGGCCATGCAGCATAAGATTTTCGACAGTGAGGAGATCAAGAACATTTTCACTGCCCTGGGGGTCAACATAGGTACTGATGACGACAGCAAGGCATTGAACACTTCGGGCCTCAGGTACGCCAAGGTAATTATAATGACTGATGCCGATGTCGACGGCTCACATATCACCACACTGATAATGACCTTCTTCTTCAGGCATATGAAGG
>CAZOHL010000069.1:0-16802 GCA_964579645.1 uncultured Rikenella sp.
AACCACCGGCCAGTCCCAGATGTCGTAGTAGTAGTTGTTGTATATTGTCACGCCTCCGTAGTAGACCGGGCTGTACTCGTGCCTGATCCTGTGCTTTTTGGCGTAGACAGGTTCTATTATGTAGTTCCTTCCGTAGAGAAGCTCGTCGCCAATGATTTGTATCACAACCCTCTTCTTCTTCAGCCTTTCCACAACTATCACCGCCACATCCTGGTACTCGTTGCGTCCGAGCACCGCGCGGAGAACGATGTTGTGAACCCTGCCGTCGCGGTAGTCCGATACGGCAATGTAGTCAACCCTCCAGTCGCCGTTGAGGTCGAGGTTGTTGATCCGTGAATCCTGCTCGTTGAGGCTTCTCTCGAAGGCTTCAAGAGTGGGAGCGTTGCGGAACAGGTCCATGACCGCGTAGAGGTTGAGGTTGTCACCGGGGAGACCCAGGTATTCCTTCGGGTAGTTCTGTGCCCCGACTGTCGTCGTTAAGGCTGCCAGAACTGCGAGGACCGATGTGATAACTGACTTTTTCATCTCTTTAAGTTTTATGAAGATCGCTCTTCACAGAGGATATTGCAAAGGGTGTGCCAAAACCTTCGCAAATCCTCATGGGATGAGGCAGTCAGATTGTCTTTTGTAAGATGTATGATGACTTGAACTCCGCCAGACGGCTCAGTTTCTTCTGATCATAATCCTGACTGTAAGAGTTTCAGGTTCGTCTCGAGTCCGTCAAGATAAATCAATGACCAGACGCGCGGGGGTACCATAAACATGCTCTTCGTCCACCCCGGGCTGTCTTCGGGGGTCTCAAAGAAGTCAAAGATCAGAGGTATTTTGCCTGATATCTCTTCATTGGCGGCTGACTTCTGAAGTTCGCTGACAAGATCACCCAGCCCTTCCTGAAGCCTTGTGTCGTACGCCTGATTCGGCCCGGCAATCACCAGGGCTTTGTCCAGGACAGATGCTGCGTCCGGACGGGGGTATATCCACGGATCATTATTCCAGTCTTCCTCAGACAGACCTTCAACGGTGAATATTTTGCCCTGGTAGTCATCAATAATGCCCAGGAGTTCATCGATTTTTTTTGTGAACGTAGCCTGACCGGCAGCAGCTGGTATCTGATCAAGCACCACCTCAACCCTGTTATAATTTCCGGACAACCGCATGCTGTCATTAAGCTTCTCCTTCGAAACATTAAGACCAAGCAGTGCTGAGGAGATTGACGTGGCTGCAAGAAGGAAAAGCACAGCAACAGTATTATGAATGCTGAAATTCTTATCCCTGGATGTTACAATCAGAAAAACCGGCAGGAAAACCACATACGGGAATGGCAGGGCAATCAGCAGGGCTTTACCCGCCCCCGGCCAGTGCATCAGTTTGAAAAGCATTCCACCGAACACTACGAAACATGTGAGCCATGTAACTATGTACAGCAGCAAATTCTTTCTCCCGCCTTCAGTCCTGTAGTGATTTCTCAGAGCAAGGGGGAGAAATACAATTATAAGCATCAGAATGCCAATAATTAAAAGATAGCCTCCGCCAGGCCAGTGATTGATCTTAAGCAAAGCGCCAAGGAAGATTACTGACGTGGTGACAATCCCTAAAGTATATATCTTCTGTTTCATTGTCTCAGGTTTTACTTGTTGTTTACTTCCGAAATCGACGCAAATGCATATGACTCTGCAGTCAGGATACCGTTTTTCATCAGTTCCAGCATATGCAGACCTGTTATCATGGAGATCCTGTCAGTTTCGGGATTTATTTCCGGCAGGTAAACCGCAGGATCAAGCAGTTTTACGTAATTTTCAGATTTTTCGGCAGGCAACAGACCTGACAGGTAATCAGAGTAACTCTTCAGGGCAGCGGCAAGATCATTCCGCAGACCTGAGTCCTTCATCAGAAAGTTGCTGAACACGACTGTCTGGAACGGATTGTGCAGGGCATTAAACCGTATGACCGGCCCGGTCACAGATTCAGCTGTCTGACCGGATAAAACTGCCGGCACTCCGGGTTTCCCTTCCGCTTCAGCGATGAGCCTGGCTTCGGTATTGCTGATGACTGAAATGAGTTCCAGGGTCTTGTTATTCAAATCCTTAAGGATGGGCAGGGCCAGGGAGTCATTGCATTGACTGATAAACGACTGATTTGATCTGAAACTGTAATCAAACAATGCCTGTTGTTCTTCATGATGCTTGTAGTAACCTGCGTCAAAATTTCTTTGCAGGCTGAGGTTAAGCATTAAAACCGGTAACATCAGAATTATCATGCCGGCAACCATGAAAATGAATCTGGCGCTGACGTTTCTTTCCTCTCTCCAGGTCAGCCAGGCGTACCATGGAAATACTGCGAAGAAAATTACTGCAGACCCTAATGTCAGGAGAATGGTAGCCAGTGGCCAGTGCTGGATTTTAAAGAGCAATCCCATGATGCAGCAGATCAACCCTGCAGCACCCAGGATATAGACAATCTTTTTCGGCTTGTTGTCCTGATCCTTCAGTTTGGCGGACAGCAGGGCAGGGACAAACGCAAAAATCCCGGAGAGTGACCCTAAAGCCAGTATAAGTCCGGCCATAGGCCAGTGCTGTACCTTTGCAGTCACTCCGAAAATGAAGAGCATCGCAGTAATGAATGCCGAGATATAAAGAAAAAGTTTCTTGCCGCTGTGTGTCTCTTTCCAGAGAACCGTCAGTGCTGAGGGCATGAATACGAAAGCCAGCAGAAGGCTTCCGAGGGTAAGCATAATACCGGCGCCTGGCCAGTGCATGATCTTGAACAGGGCCGCAAAACCGATCATAATTGTACCGGTAATTGCTGAAATTTTCATTGTGTTTTTCATATTCCTGTATTTGGTGTCGACAGCATAAAGAGTTTCCTCCTGTATTTCCCTGAGTCTCCTGTGCCCCAGGGAACCCTTCACTTTGTGGTACGCATCATGGAAGGTGAGACCTCCGGCCATCTCATTCTCCACGTCGCAGCATAGATGGTCAATTATCTCATCAGCCAGGTGTGAGAAGCAGATTTCCTGGCTCATCACATCCTTCCTGATAAGGTCAATATCACTTAAGGTCAGCTCAGGCATAGCTCGGACCAGTCTGCGGGTTGACAATGCCCTGAAGAGATTCAATAAACTCCATCAGTTCCCTGATCTTTTCCGATACCAATGAGTGGCCTTTCTCAGTCAGGCTATAATATATCCGGATGCGGTTGTTGAAGTTCTCCGCCTCCGTGACAAGCACCCCCTCACTCTCAAGTTTATGGAGCACAGGGTAGAGTGCGCCGTAAGTAAGTTTTATTTTACCGGCTGTTAGCTCCTCAACCCTGCGGGTAATTTCATATCCGTACATCCGGCCGTTCTCCTTAAGCAACTTGAGTACTATAGTTCTTAGCGAACCCTTGATCAGATCAGATTGTATCATTTTATAATATATAAGATAATTATATAATGTAAAGATATAATATTTTATTGTGCAAATACAAAAAAATTCCCGGATCATTTATTAAATGACGCGGGAACATATTAATTATTTGTAATTAAGATTGTTCTAGTCGAGGGCACCTGCGGTCACCCTGGTATCGAATTTCAGTGAAACTGTATTTGCCACCGGACCGGTGGCAGAGCCGCTGACTGTGACTGTGACCGAGCCTTCATCGAGGAGTTTCTGTCCGGCTTGTTCAAGCAGGTCGGAATTCACTTCGGGAGTGAATGTGCTGTTGAGTGATGTGATGTTATTTACAGTACACAGAGTACCCACGCCCGTCACTGACAGTGATACTGTAATGAGGGTTTGCGTCGGCAGAAGACCGATTACAGTAACTTCAAGTGACTTCAGGTCTATCTCCCTCAGTTTTTCCATATAGGGCTCGATCTCTTCATTTTCTGAAAGGGATAAAACCGCAGAGCCCTGGAAGTTATAGTCCTCGACAGACACTTCGGCAACTGCAGATTTCCTGGAATCGCTGTTTATGGGAACATTAACCACCAGGTCAGTGTCGAAATCGACCTCTCCGAGATTTTTGATCCAGTCACAGCCCCCGAGGGTGACCAGGATTGCAAGCAAAATAACGGCCTTGATTTTCATAGGATTAAGTTTAAAGATTAGCTGTCTGATTATTCGACGGCAAGTGGTGCAGTAAACAACAACCACCAGATTCAGGCTGTCCCCCTTGATTGTCATTGTAGCCCGTGCTTCCCACCGTTATACAAATTTACGTTTATAACAGCGATTTGTCAAGACAGGTTCGCCCATGAATATGGTTTTATTCTCTTAAAAAGAGGAAGAGGTGCCTCCTCCGGGAAGCACCTCTTCAATGTTAAATGGTTGGCTTACAGTTTGGGAAGTATTACCCTGTCAATTACATGAATAACCCCGTTTTTAGCCTGAAGATTGAGCAGAGAGGGAACAAGGCCTGCTTCACGACCGTTAGCATCGGTAATCTTCAGCATAGATGCGTTTACAGTGAACTTTTCTCCCTGTACCGTGGTCACCTGTAGCGGGCCCGCAGGCAGATCGCTTGAGTAAACCCGGTCACTCACCACATGGTAGAGGAGTACCTTTTTAAGTCCTTCCACGCCTCCGATTGCTGCGATAAGCTCCTCGACGCTGCTGAGTTTAAGTTCAGCAAGCAGTGCGACAAAAGCATCGTTTGTGGGGGCGAAGACCGTGTACGGTCCGCCGGTTGCAAGCACACCGTCAAGACCGGCTGCTTTGACAGCGGTCACAAGTATGCTGAAAGCGGGGTTGCCTGCAGCTATATCAACAAGGCTCTGGCTGGGAGGCAGGAGGACTTTGTCGATGACATGGATAACGCCATTGAGAGCCCTGATGTTGGCGAAAAGAACACTTGCATCATTGAACATCACGCCATTGCCAAGCTTAACCTCCACAGCAGAGCCGTTGAGTGTGCGTGTGAATCCGGCCTTGAGCTGGGAAGACCATACCTTTCCCTGAATAACATGGTACAAAAGAATTGGCTTGAGCGTTTCTGCCGGAATATCCCTTATTCCTTTAACGCCAAGCTGGCGGAAGAGAGCCTCGAATGCCTGATCCGTAGGTGCAAGAACCGTTAACTGGTTTTTTGCAACCACCTTCAGAAGGTCAGTCTTGACCAGCGCCATTGTAAGATTGTAAAATGTCGGAGGCCTTTTGTAAGCTGACTGTCCGCCGTGCTTAAGCATATCATCTTGTTCAATAAAAAGGCCAGAATATTCTTCACTATTTTCAAGGATTGTTGCTATGTCAACCAATCCTTCAGTTTCATCCTGCAGTTCGGATGTAGGAGTGTATATATCTTCTTTGCTGCAACTTACAACAAATATAGACAGAGCAAGAAACATTGCTGCCGCAACTTTTCCTTTTCCTGAGAGAGTGCCTGATGTTTTCATTGGTGTTTAGTTTTTAATTACAATACTTAAACAAAAACAGGTCAGGCATAGTTCACTCAAACGGCATTTTTTTTTTGATTTTTTGCCGCGAACCAATTTCGCCGGGGCCGGCTGAGGCTTCCTTCAGTAAGTTATAAGCTGAAAATTAATGATTTGCAGAAAAACGTCTTCCGTCTTCCTTGCATATCTGTTTCAGGAGCCGTCGGGCAGACATGATAGATGTCGGCAGCCCGCCGCCCGGCTCAACCCATTGGCCGCACATGTAGAATTTCTGAAGCCCCGGAATTGTCTGAGACATGGGCTTCATCATTGTACTGGCATTTTCCGGGGTGATGAGCCATCCCTCGAATGAACCCTTCCAGTTGCCGGTGAAACGCTCGAAGGTGAGGGGTGTTGCAACATCAGTAACCTCAACCTGTTCAGTAATTCCCGGGAACCGTTGTTCAAGAAGGCTGATGATCAGGCTGGCTGACTCTTCTTTTTTACTGACATAAGCTGACCTGTCTTCAGACAGCTTCTTCCAGTAGTAATAGTCTGACTCAAGCATAATCGTTACCGCTGTCTTTCCCTCCGGTGACAGTGTCGGATCCTGGTTGTAAATATGGACCGGCAGCCTGTCACGCTGTTTATCAGCGATCATGACCGGTTCCTTCAGCGGGAAGGATAATCCCGAGATACTATGCGGGATATCTTCGAATGCGCGGTTTACGCCAAGTGATACGAACAGAAGCGAAGGGAAAACAGGCCATTTCTCGTATGGCTCGCGGGTGGCGGGATCCAGGTATTTGCCGTCAAGCATATCATAAAGTGTGGCATGACCGTCAGCAGCCGATACCACTCTTCCGGCAAACACTTCGGTGCCGTCTACCAGCCTGATCCCTGTCGCTCTGTCGTCAGAGGTGAGTATCCTTGCCACCTTTTTATTATAGTGTATGATCCCGCCCAGCGATTTGTATCGCGCCTCGAGGGCTTTTGACATCGGCATTGAACCTCCCACAGGGTATCCTGCATTACGCTGGTGAAGATAAGCGAAGGTAAAAAAGAGGAATACCATCGAGAACTCAGGTATCCAAATTTCGCGGAAAGCCTGTTTCAGCAGAGGATCACTGAAACGGTTGCAGAACTGCTCTCCTGTGACTATTGTCCATTTTTTAAACTCTCCTCCGTATTTCATGAAGGTAAGAAAGGTACCGATCTGCTTCCGGAGTCTTGTAAGGAAGGGATCTTTATCAGACGGGAAATTGAATTTCGAGCACATCCTGATGCCCTTGATGAAATCCGTAATGGGCTCCCTGTCTGCCGGGGAGATTTCAAGGAGGTGTTTTTCGAGCCTGGCGGGATCGGCATGGAAAACAACCGTTCTGCCGTCAGCGCCTTCGGCGCGATAGAATTCGTCGGCGTAGACGAATTTTCTCCCTTTCGCGACGCCTGTCTCCTGCCATATATGGTTCATGCTGGTATTGGGATTGGAGCCTACCAGCCAATGAATGCAGGCGTCAAAGGTGTAACCCTGTCTTTTCCAGGAGGTACACAGTCCGCCCGGCTGGCTGTGCATCTCGAAAATCTCTGTTTTGTAGCCGTTGAGGCGACCGTAGATGCCAGCGGCGAGGCCCGCAAAGCCTGCGCCGATAATGATCATTGATTTATCATCTGATGTCATCGGGAATAGGATTAGTGGAACTCAAAGTTACAGAACAATCAGATAATCAACAATCCTTCCCGGCTTCGATTTTAAAACATAGACAGCATTGTCGCGGGATGCCGCTACAGATGTCAGCGGCGCCTGAACTTCCTGTTGCCCGACCGGGGGCGAGGGGGGCGGTGGGCGCTGTCATCAGGATGGACTGAAGAGATGAAGTCGGGCAGCGGTGCCCGGTACACCTGGTAGCCGATCAGTTTCTCTATCCTCTGCAGCTTGAACATGTCAGCCCTGGTTACAAGTGTTATTGCCACCCCGGTGGTGTCAGCGCGTGCCGTGCGTCCCACACGGTGCACATAGTCCTCAGCGTCAGACGGTGCGTCAAAGTTGACCACAAGGTTGATATCCTTTATGTCGATACCCCGGCTCAGCACGTCGGTGGCGACCAGCACACGCGTCCGCCTTGAGCGGAAGCGCAGAAGAGTCTCTTCACGCTCCTTCTGCTCAAGGTCTGATGAGATACCTTCAACCGCATAGTCACGTGAACGGAGTCCCCTGACAATTTCATGCACCTTTTTCTTTGTCGAGCTGAATATCAGGATGCTGTGGTATTCGGGTTTGTCGGCAAGCAGGCTGTTGAGCAGCGGCAGCTTCTGTGGTTCCTCCAGCAGATAGACGGCCTGCAGAACGCCTTCTGCCGGTTTTGCAATCTCCAGTGATATCTCCGCCGGGTGATTCATTATGTGTTTCGATAGTGACCTTATCTTCGGGGGCATTGTGGCGCTGAACATAAGTGTCTGACGCTTTTTGGGCAGGAAGGAGATGATCTTCATTATATCATCATAAAAACCTATGTCAAGCATCCTGTCTGCTTCATCGAGGACAAGTACCTGCAACTCATCGAACTTTACATAACCCAGGTTGAGGTGCGAGATCAGCCTTCCGGGCGTTGCAACAATGATATCCGCCCCATGCGTCAAAGCCGCCTTCTCCTGGTCCCAGGCGCTGCCCTCACCGCCGCCGTAGACTGCAAGTGAAGTAATACTAAGGGTGTATGCAAGGCCCTGTATCTGCTGGTCTATCTGCAGAGCCAGCTCACGCGTGGGAACGAGCACAAGGGTGTGGGTATGTGCCGGCCGGTGATAGGCTATGTCATTCATCACCGGCAGGAGGTAAGCAGCCGTCTTCCCGGTACCGGTCTGTGCACAGGCTATAAGGTCATGTCCTTCAAGGATCACGGGTATCGCTTTTTCCTGTATCGGTGTTGTCTCCCTGAAACCCATGTATTCAATTGCATCAAGAATTTCGGGGTCCAGGTCAAGCTCGTCAAATGTCATAAATAATTGATTAATAATATTCAATCCGATGGCCTGCAAAAGTAGTAAAAAAATAAAGAGGTAAAACTCAGCCCGGTAAGAACAGTAACCGGAGATGAACGCCGGGCTCCACCGGATGAATTTGAGAAATGGTTCTCTATTTCGTAACTTGCGTGATGTTAAACAGTAATTCATGAGAGCAAGGACTTTAATACTGATATTGATTGTTACTGTCGCAGCCGGGCAGGTAATGGGACAGAAACGGGCCAGGATGATTTCAGTCACCGGTACGGTTACCGATACAACCATGGCGCCGGTTAGCGGAGTGCTGATAATAGCCAACGGGCTGAGCACCGGAGTGGTGACAAAAAGTAACGGAACCTACAGGATACGGGTAAGGCCGGATGTGAAGAGTCTGGGTGCATACACCAGGAATATGGGCTCAGTGGTGACTGCGTATGACGGTGCCTCCGCGGTCGATTTTGTTCTTGACGGCAGGGAGGTGTCAGGGAATTTCAGATTTGAGATGCCCGATGGAGAAAGGGACATAGCGGTGGCTTACGGAACTGTAAAGAGAAAAGATCTGACCACGGACGTGGGTTACATCGATGGCCAGGATGATCTCAATTCAGGCTATACGAACATCTATGACATGATCCAGGGAAAGGTAGCGGGTGTATCAGTCAACGGCAATAAGATCACAATCAGGGGGATAAACTCAATAATGCTCAGCACCGATCCGCTCTTTGTTGTCGACGGTGTGGTTGTCAATTCGATAGATAACATCAGTCCCCGGCAGGTTAAGTCAATATCCGTGCTGAAGGGTTCGGATGCATCAATCTACGGTTCCAGGGGTGCCGGCGGTGTCATACTGATCACCCTGGTAGGTGCCGGGAAGTAGCTGATTCTATATGAAAACCAGAAGCTCATCATTCCTGGCGGTTGTCTTTACAGCACTGGCCTCCCTTTCCTGTTCTGACAATTCTGTGACTGTAACCGCGCCTGATGCCTGGCCGGTGATAAGATCCTATGACAGGAATCACCTGTGCAATATAGCGCTGCCCCTGGGAGGAATAGGCACAGGGACGGTCTCCATTGCCGGGAACGGCGAACTGAAGGACTGGAGACTCAATGACATGCCTCTCACCGGATCTGGTTCAGCAGGTTCCTTTGAGAATGCTCCCTTCTTTGCAATCTATGCCACAACAGGTAGCTCAGACCCTGTCGTCAGAGCCCTGACCGGCCCGGCCTGCCGGGAGAGGGATCAGGACGGCGGCGGAGACAATGACCTGCTCCATGGATTTCCGGGATTTGCCAATGCTTCGTTTGATGCAGCTTTTCCTTTCGGACAGGTTCATCTCTCTGACAATGAAATGCCTGTGGATGTGACAATAAAGGCGTTTAATCCGATGGTGCCGGGTGAGCCGGAAGTAAGCGGCCTGCCGGTTGCAGCCCTCTATTTCGAGGTCAGGAACAAAACAATCAACAACGTTATAGTGTCAGTATGCGGCACAATGAGGAACTTCACCGGCATTGACGGCAGCGAACCGGCAATCAGGCCCGACGGGGAGGCTGGAACGGCTGGTTCGGTCCAGGGCAACAATGACTATATAATTTACAGAGACATACAGGGAATATTCATGTCATCCGGTAGTGCCGGCCAGATTGACAGCACCAGGGGAACCATTGCCCTTTCGACGGCTGGAGAGGATACAATATCCTGGAGGACCGGATCTGCCGCCTCAGACCTGGCCGGCGCAATAAAGGAGGTCCGTGATGACTTTTCCGGTGACGGCGACCTGACTGAGCCTCCTGTTAAGCCTGAAGGGCAGTTATTCGCGTCTCTGGCTGTCAAAGATACTATAGGGCCTGGCCAGAGCAGGTATTTCAGGTTCATTATTACTTGGCATTTTCCTGTCCGGAAGAATCCCCGGGGTCAAGGCAATAATATAAATTTCTATTCGCTGGATTTTGTAAATGCATGGGATGTTACCAAGAAAATAATTCCATACATGCCTATGCTTGAATCAAATACAATTTTGTTCGTCAGAACCCTGATTGCATCGGATCTGCCGCAGCGCACTCTGGAAGCTTCTCTGGCTGACCTGGCCGACCTGCGGTCAGAGAGGATATACCGGACAGCTGACGGCAAGCTTCATATGCCGGACGTGGGTGATTATAGCGGGAAAAGGTCAGGCGTAACTTCAGCCCCGGAGAAGAAAAGTTACAAGATAATCCATTTCCTGTACGGAAAGCTTGCAGAAACTATGGAGGAGACTGAAAAAAGCCTTGAACCGGAGTCAGAGATGACGGGCTGGGCCGCCCTTGCAGCCCGTACAGGGTTCAGTTATTCACCGGTGGACCAGTCATTCCGGATAAGATCCTCTGAAGGGGTCACGTTCTGGTCAAACGGGTACGCATGGGGAGAGTGCGTTGTTTCGGGCAGGGGTAGGGTGAAGGAACTGAAGGTGAAGGTTTACGGCGGTGAGCTTGGAATAAGGAAGGTAATTCTGAAAGGGTATGGCGAAAGGGTTGTCTCCGACAGGTCAACTGTAATCAGGACGGGGGAGGAATCGACCTTTTCCGTACTCAGGGAGCCTCGAAGATAGCACTGCAATTTTTGCTTTTATGATAAAATGAAAAAACCCCGCACGTACGGGGTTTTTTCATAACATGAGAGGCCGCCGATTATCTTGGGCCTACGTATACGAGAGTATCTGTGCATCCCCTGTTTTTGGGAGTTGCCGTACCCCATTCAACGCTCCAGAAGAATGTCTTGGAGGCTGCATCATAGCGGCTGTTATAGCCCGGAACCATGATGAAGTTAGCGCCCTGAACATTGTCAAGGAGAGTGATCGGATATGGCGAGGTGCCGGTATTGTCAACGACAATTGTCCAGGCCTCGATACCACCTACGTTTGAGCCGTTAGCCCATACCTGGACCCTGTTCATCTTGACCGCGTTGCCGCTGACAGTGCTGAGACTGTAATCCTGATCCCTGAACCATCCTTCGAGGCCTCCGGTGTCGCCGGGTCTCATGATGAAGCCTTTCATCTTGTATTTGCCGTCGAACTCATTCCTGGCAAGGATTCTCACGAGCCTGATGTAATTGTTACCGCTGATTGTAATGTCATTATTCACGGAAACAATCTTCACGGGAAGGATGTAGAAGGTTGTCACGGGATTCGGGACCTTTGTGGCATCTATCGAAAATTCCCATTCTGCCTCACGCTGGCCTGCAGGAATGGTTACCTCAAGTGTGGGAGCGCTGAGGGCAGCTGCAGGAACCGGTACGGCAGCAGCGGCACCAGAAAGTCCTTTGGAGGTGTTGTAGGCTGTCACAAGTGCATTGTCGATAGCAAGGGTGATCCGCGTATCGGTGCTGAGAGTGTTAATTACAGTTATGTTCAGCCTGAGAGAGAATTCTGCAGGCTTGGTCGGGTCAATAATCTCCCTTCCCACAGTGCCTGTGGAAGCATTTGTTGCTTCATTGAATTCGGCTATTGCTGGAACACTGCTGAAATCACCAATGAAATCTTCGAGATCATTCAGACATGATGTGAGAGACATCGTCAGAAGGACCAGAAGTGATAACAGTTTTATACTTATATTTTTCATTGTCAGTAGTTTTTATTGATTTAATAATCGTATCCGATTGTCTTGGGTGCAGTATCCCAGAATGTTCTGGCGTCAAACGGGTATGAAGTTGTGTTGAATGTAACGCCGTTCTTTGAAATCTGGGCATTGATAGCAGCCATTGTAGCATCTTCATTGATGTTGATTTCAGCCTGCGGATACGGGAACAGCCTCGGTATCTGCCTCCTGATGAGACCACCCGGATAGTAGCTCAGCATTTCCCTCAGCGGGTCGAGAGCAGGGTCATTTGTGAATGTCGGGTGCATCGGGTTCGGATACCCTGTACGACGGTAATCACAGAATGATTCGAAGTGGTTCAGGAAGTAGTTTGCAATGTACTTCTGGTCAATGATTCTTCTCACCTGTTCTGTCAATGACCACCCTGTGTTCCATGCCACGTTAACGCTGGTAAGGTATGGGGTGATATCAGCTGAGGCAACCTTCGAGGCGGTCATTGAAGCAGTGATTCCTGCCTCGTATGCTGCCTGAGCCGTCACAGTGGTGATTATACCGCGGGCAGCAGCTTCAGCCTGAAGGAATTGAGATTCAGACCCGATCATTATGACTGCCCTGTCAAGAGCGCCGTCGCCGGTATTGACCCTGCTGACAACTGCTGCATTTGATGCGATGAAGAGCCATGAATAGTTGGCTGCAGTTGTGGAGTTGGGTTGTGTTACCAGGTCACCGTCAACGCCAAGAACCCTTGAAATCAGAGTACCGGCAGGCTGAGCGGATGCGGGTGCAAAGAAATACTTCTCAAGGCGCGGATCAGCAAGTGCTGCCATCTTCTCATGGAAATACCTGTTCAGAACATACTGGGTGTTGGAGGTCTGGACGGTGCCGCTGAAGTTCTTGCCAAAGGTGTTCCACCACGGATTGGTCTTGCCGTCTGACGACGAATAGCCCGGGTTGACAGTTACGTTGGCGGTGATAAAACCGTGAGCGACTGTGTTGTCCATCATTGCCTTAAGCTCGGCAGCAGTCCGGACATTTGTAAGTCTCATAACCAGCCTCAGCTTAAGAGTATTTGCAAATTGCTTCCATTTGGTAAAATCACCTGAGAAGACAATATCACTTGCAGGTTTGAATGTATAGATCGGGTTTGTTGCATGGTCAGCGGCATTCACTGCATTATCAAATGCTGTGATTGCATTGTCGAGCCTGTCGATTAGGTCGAGCCATATTGTTTCTGCATCGTCATACTTCGGGGTAAGAGTCAGTTCAGGCTGGCATGCCTCGGAATACGGAACATCCCCGTAAAGGTCGATCAGACGAGCATAGTACCATGCATCTACAACATCGGTAATTGCCGGATACATTACATTATCACCCGAATTCAGCCGGATGAACCTGGTGTCGGTCAACTGGCCGGGGTAGTAATCGAAACGGTTCAGGTAACTGGCAGTGATCTCGTATTTCTTCTCACTGTACCATCCTGACCATCCGCCTGCATGGTACCAATAACCCATCCATGCTCCGTAAAGTTGGGTGAGGTTCTGAACATCAGCTCCCCATGTCTTGAGAACACCCGGCAGAATCAGGTCGGGATTGGCTCTGGTAGCATCGTTTGGGTTTTTGTTTATGTCAAGCCATTTCTCACAACCTGACAACCCGATAGTCGCTACTGCAATTAAGATTATTATTAACTTTTTCATATTCTTTCTGAAATTATGTATGGGTTATTAGAAGGATACAGTCAGGTTGACACCGTAAGTCCTTGTTGCAGGAGTCTGATCACTGGTAGTAAGACCAACAGCGTTTCCTGTGGTGTTACCAAATTCCGGGTCTGTGTAGAGGTTGTTCTTCGGCAGGAACATGAACAGGTTTCTGCCAACAACACCAACTGTGAGTCCTTTAACGACGTTATTCGTTAAGCCCAGTACTGACTGAGGAACGTCATATGTGAGCGATATTTCGCGGATTTTCCATACAGCAGCACTGTTTACAGCATAGTAGCTGAGGTTTCTCATCGTGCTTGTCCACCATGCGGCGCCACCGTCCTGAATTGTAACATTCGTGTTGGGGGTGTAAACCGGGTTTTCAGCAGTTCCTGTGTTTATGACAGAATTTGGGAATACGAATCTTTCACGAGCGTTGATTGCAGAAAGTTCTCCTACGCCGGTGAAGAGAAGGTCATAATACAGGTTGGAACGGAAGATATGTCCGCCACGATAATCAGCGCTGACTGCGAGTGAAAGGTTTTTCCAGCTGAGGCTTGACTGAAGCCCGATAAGGTGCTTGGGAACAGTCTGGCCTCTCGGGATTGTCTGGGCGTCAATCGTAGGCATACCGGTTGTTCCGTCAACAATGACTCTTCCCTGCGGGTCACGTGTAAACTGTGTAACCTTGATTGTGGGGAAGGGCAAGTCCTTGATTGCATATATGGCGGTGTTGCCGAGGTCGATTTCTTCAAGGCCGCCTGCAAGTGATACAACCCTGTTATACCAGTATGCATAGTTGGCATTGAAATCCCATCTCCAGTTCGGAGTAGCTATCGGGGTTGTCTTGAGCTCAACTTCGATACCTTTGTTAAGCATCTCACCGGCATTGATCTTGGAGCTTGTGTAACCTGTGGCGCTTGAAACCGTCATATTGACAGTCTGGTTGGTTGTGTTCGTCTGGTAAGCAGTGATGCTCGTGTTGATACGGCTGTTCAGGAAGCTTATATCCAGACCGACTTCCTTCGAGAGGGTGAATTCAGGCTCGAGATACCTGTTGTTGAGGGTATTTCCCACAGAGTATGCTGAAAGGCTTCCGAAGGGGAAGTTTCCTGCAACACCGAAGGTATTCTCGAGAGAGTAGTTATCAATGTTGATAGAACCAACCTTTGATACACCTCCTCTGACTTTCAGGTAGCTGACGACATCACCCTTGAGGCCCGGAATCATCTCTGAGAGAACAACCGAAGCATCAACTCCCGGGTAGAAGAATGACCACTGGCTGGGATCGAGAAGGCTCGACCAGTCATTTCTGCCTGAAGCATGCAGGTAAGCATAGTTCTTGTATCCAACGGTTACGTCGCCGAAGACACCCATGCTCCTTGACTGGTTCCAGCTGGCTGACCCGCCAAGTTCACCTACACGGTTCTTGATATTGAAGAAGTCGTCAATTTCGAGAGTGGCAGCAACATGCTCACCGCTCTTGCCATAGCTGTCCCTGGTGGTTCCGCCGGCTATTGCCCTTACAGAAATGTCATTGAACTTGTGATCAAATGTAAGGATAGCGTCAGTGGTGAACCTGAATCCCATGTTCTCGCCAACAGTGTAGGCTGACAGGTTTTTGGTGCGGCTTACGCTGCGGCCGAACTGAGTGTACATGAGAAGACCATAGGGACTGTAGGTACGGGCATAGTTCTTATTCTGGTAGCGGTACCAGTTCGGAGCTATTGAACCTCTGACCTCGAACTTGAGCCATTTGGTGAGTTTTTGTTCAAGGGTAACGACACCGGTAAAGTAATCTCTCCTTGTTTCCTGCCTCAGCCTTTCGAGCTCTTCATACGGGTTCGGATAGTATGCATTATAATAATGGTCTATGTCTGCCCAGTTGGTTACAGGGTTTCCTTCCTCATCGGTGTACTTGCCACTCCAGTCGCTGAAGTCAGTAAGTGGAATCTGCATGGGGGTGTTGAGAACGTTCCAGTATACGCCTGACCTTGAGGTATTGGTTGTACGGATTGTGTAGTTGACGCTTGCACTGGCGGTAAAGCCTCTGTAAGTCTTTGATCCGTTGAAACGGAAGACGTCACGGCGTGCTTCATCTCCGGGGACCACACCATTGACTTTAACATCCTGGATGGCAAGATAGATTGTACCAGTCTCATTTCCAGAGGAGAATGAAAGGTCATTCTGAAAGGTCATGCCGGTATCCCAGAACTTATACTTCTCATCCGGTAGCGGAGAATAAGGAACGATCAGTTTTTCGCCGTTCTCATCATCCAGACCGATCTGAACCATTGATCCGTCGAACTCCGGTCCCCAGCACTGGTTTTCGAAAGCTTCGTAAAGCGGGTTGCCATAATTGTCAGATGCGGAACCTGAACCAAAGCGTTCCTGCAGCTGCGGGAAGAATGACACTTTGTCAAAGGTTGTGGTTGTGCTGAACTGGATGGAGGTCTTGTCACGTGAACCGGATTTTGTGGTCACAATGATAACACCGTTTGCAGCTTCTGAACCATAAAGTGCAGCAGCGTTACCTCCTTTGAGGACGTTCATGCTTTCTATGTCATTCGGGTTCAGGGTTGAGAGGTAGGCAAGGTTCACGGGGATGCCGTCAAGGACGAGCAGAGCCTGGTTGTTGCCAAGGAATGAACGGTTACCCCTGAGGATGACCCTCACATCTGGGTTAACGCTGGCGTTTACGGTATTGATCTGAAGACCGGCAATCTTACCTGACAGGGCCGATGCGGCGTCGGTGGCTTTTGCCTGGGTAATCAATTCATTCTCGATCCTGGTAACGGCTGAACCGATTTCGTTCGCATTACGCTTGATACCGAATGCGGATACAATCACTTCATTCAGACCGACCATTTCCGATTCAAGAACTGCGTCTACAACAGAGCGTCCTGAGATCTCAACCTCCAGCTTTTTCATGCCGATGTAGCTGAAAACAAGAGTGGTTGCGTTCTCCGGTACATTTAATGAGTATTTACCGTTGACATCGGTCGGGGTGGCAATTGTTGTCCCCTTAACCTGTACGGTAACACCCGGCAGAGCGCCCTCCCCCTCAACGGCGGAGGTAACTGTGCCTGTAATGACTTTCGTTTGCCCGATAAGTGCTGTCACACTCAATACAAGCAAACCAATCAACAGTGAAAGTTTCTTCATACTAGTTTGGTTTT
>CAZOHL010000070.1:0-16004 GCA_964579645.1 uncultured Rikenella sp.
GGTCTGAAGGTCTGAAGGTCTGAGGGTCTGAGGGTCTGAAGGTCTGAGGGTCTGAAAGTCTGAGAGTCTGAGGGTCTGAGGGTCTGAGAGCCCCGATCCGCCGGCAGACTTCACTACTGCCTGTTGCCTCTTGCCTACTGCCTCGATTTATACACCCACACTCCCGGAAATTCCGGGCGCAGTTTTTCGAGGACAACCTTCGCTTCGTCAAGGGTGGGGAAAGCCTGTGCACTGACCCTCAGGAATCCGTCAGGCCCGCCTGCTACCTCAGGGTCATATCCCTGCCTGCGGAGCTTTTCAACCATTGTAAGGGCATTATCCTCTCCCCTGAAACTGCCGATAATCACCATGAACCTGTATTCCTCGACGACAACGGCTGTCGTTCTCCTGGCAACAGCCCTGTTAGCTGCGGTGTCAGGGGCGGTAATTGTCTCCCTGATGCCTTCGTTTGCCGTGGCAACAGGAACAGTAAGCCCGAGAGAGGCTTTCATCTCATTGACTGAATTATCTGACGTGCCGCTGTCCCCGGTAATATTGATTTCAGCTGCTGCAGCTGACCTGTCGGCATCTATTTGTTCACGATTGAATTCAAGTTCGGCCCTGGCGAGAGGATTGAGGTTCGATTCCTCTATGTTGCTTTTGAATATCCTGTCATTGAACGGCACCAGTGCAAGTGCCACCAGAACCGGTATTATCACGGCAGCCCTGGTTATCAGGCTTCTCATGGAGGGTTGGTAAACGGCAGGTGTATGACGTTTTTCAATAGCCATTTTCCTGACATCAAAACCGCTCACAGGTCTCCGGTGATAGGCGCTGAGCCCGTAAGACGACAGCAGGTAATTAACTGTAAGGTCAGGTTCAAATACTATCGCCCTGTCATAATTAAGCGAGAAAGTGCCGAGATGGTCAATCATTACCGGATTGCCGGTCATAATCCTGGTTCTCAGCTCTCCTGACCAGTCATTCACGATATCGCGTGCCTCACCGTATCCTTTCCCCGTTACAGCGGAGACATGGCCTATCAGCAATCCGTCATTCCCGGTGAGGTGACGATTGAATGTTATCTTCCTTGAAGGGGGTTCAAAAAGCCCTTCTTTACGGTCTGCGCGGGAGGGGAAATAGTTGCCGATGAATGCACCAAACCCCGGAATAATGACGCAGTCATGCTTTAAAAGAAGTTCCCTGATAAGTTCGCTGATATCCCTCGCCATGTATAGCAAATAATGAACAAAGATAAAAAAGAAACCTGATCCGGCCCCGGAAAAAGAGTATATTAAAATCTATTATCTTCGCTTTCCAGATAGTACTCAGAAGATGAAAAAGATAGAGATGGTCGACCTCCGGTCACAGTATGAAAGGCTTAAGGCTGACATTGACAATGCGATAGCAGGGGTGATCAGCTCTGCCGCGTTTATAAGGGGTCCTGAGGTTCGTCTCTTCGAGGAGGAGCTGCAGCGATACCTTGGCATCCGCCATGTAATCTCGTGTGCCAACGGCACCGATGCGTTGCAGATAGCCATGATGGCGCTGGGACTAAAGCCCGGTGATGAGGTGATAACCACCAACTTCACCTTCATTGCCACGGTGGAGGTTATTGAGCTGCTGGGTCTGAAGGCAGTTCTTGTCGAACCTGATAAGGATACCTTCAATATAAGCGTTGAAGCCGTCCGCAAAGTTATAACCCCGCGTACCAGGGCAATTGTGCCTGTACATCTCTTCGGGCAGTGTGCTGACATGGAACCGATACTTGAACTGGCCAGGCAGCACGGAATTCATATAATAGAGGATGTGGCACAGGCCACCGGCACCGAGTACCGCTTCACTGACGGTACCGTAAAGAAGGCTGGCACAATGGGAACCATAGGATGTACATCATTCTTCCCCTCAAAGAACCTCGGATGCTACGGCGACGGGGGGGCACTCTTCACTGACAATGATGAGTTGGCCGGGCTCATCAGGAGCATAACCAATCACGGTATGAAGGTGAGATATTACCATGACACAATTGGCGTCAATTCCCGCCTTGACACAATTCAGGCTGCCATCCTGAGGGTCAAGCTCCGGCACCTTGACGCCTTCAATGAAGCCCGTGCACAAGCTGCGGCATTCTATGACACTCAGTTGTCAGGTTTGCCAGGCATCACTGTTCCTGCAAGATCTGTTTTTTCATCGCATATTTTTCACCAGTACACCCTGAAAATAGCAGGAGGTGAACGCAATAGCCTGCGGGAGTGCCTTGAGAATGAGGGCATACCTTCAATGATCTACTACCCTGTGCCCCTTCACATGCAGAAAGCGTACCTGCACCTGGGCTACCAGCCTGGTGACTTCCCCGTAACAACACAGCTCTCAGGCGAGGTTCTCTCGCTGCCGATGCATACGGAACTCGATGACGAACAGCTTGCCTGGATCACCGGCTGCATCCGGTCAAAATTCAACTGAAAAACATGGAAAAGGAATATTATGCCCACGAAACCGCAGTCATTGACGAAGGCTGCATAATTGGCCAGGGAACGAAAATCTGGCACTTCAGCCACATTATGAAGGACTCAGTCATAGGCAGGCACTGCAACATCGGCCAGAACGTGGTGGTATCGCCCGGAGTGATTCTCGGAAATAATGTCAAGGTCCAGAACAATGTATCTATCTACACCGGAGTTATATGTGAGGATGATGTATTCCTTGGTCCGTCTATGGTATTCACCAACATAACCAACCCCCGCAGCGCCATAATCAGGCGTGACAGATATGTTACAACCACTGTGAGGCGCGGCGCTTCCATTGGAGCAAATGCCACCATAGTGTGCGGCAATGAGATAGGACAATACTCGCTTATCGGAGCGGGGGCAGTTATAACCAGGTCCGTCAAACCTTATGCCCTCGTGGTGGGCAACCCGGGCCGTCAGACCGGATGGGTTTCGGAGTACGGCCACAAGCTCTTGTTTAACACAGACGGTATGGCCGTATGCCCCGAGAGCGGCCAGAAATACCGACTTTCTGACGGAGAGGTGACAAAGATTAGTTAATTGATTAATGCCCTGACAATATAATTACTATGAACAATACACCCAGGAACTTCGGGCTCATTGGGATAGCAGGCTATATAGCCGAACGCCATCTGAGGGCCATAAAGGATACCGGTAACCGGCTGCTCGCGAGCCTCGACAAATTCGACTGCGTGGGAAAGATAGACAGCTATTTCCCTGAAAGTGACTTCTTCGTCGAGTTCGAAAGATTCGACAGGCACGTTGATAAACTGAAAAGATCAGGTGTACAACTCGACTATGTCAGCATCTGCTCACCAAACTACCTTCATGATTCACACATCAGGTTCGCACTTCGCCACCAGGCAGATGCCATCTGCGAAAAACCCATAGTGCTCAACCCGTGGAACATAGATGCCCTGCAGGAAATCGAGAAGGAGACCGGACGCCATATATACAATATCCTTCAGCTCAGATACCACCCGGTGATAATGAACCTGAGGGAAAGGATAATGGCCATGCCCCGAAACAAGAAGCATGACATCGACCTCACATATATAACCAGCCGCGGTAACTGGTACCACATCTCCTGGAAGGGCGACGTCAACAAGTCGGGAGGTATTGCCACCAACATCGGCGTTCACTTTTTCGATATGCTCGGATGGATCTTCGGACCGGTTGTCTCGAACAGGGTGCACCTTCTCGGGCGCGACAAAGCCTCAGGGTACCTGGAACTCGAAAACGCCCGGGTAAGATGGTTCCTCAGCATCGACTGTAATGACCTGCCGGCCGATGTGAAGGAAAAAGGGAAACGAACCTACCGGAATATTACTGTCGACGGAGAAGAGCTGGAGTTCTCGGAAGGATTCACAGACCTTCACACAGTCACCTACCGTGAAATCCTCAGCGGAAACGGTTATGGCCTGGAGGATGCACGACAGAGTATTGAAACAGTCTATCAGATAAGAAATTCGGCACTATCAGTGCTGACAGGAGAATATCATCCCCTAATTAAAAAATGAATATGTACGAAAAACTAGTAAACAGGGAGACAAAGCTCTCACTTATAGGCCTCGGTTACGTCGGCCTGCCAATTGCCCTTGAGTTTGCAAAAAAGATCAGCGTTGTTGGTTTTGACATCAGGCCAGACCGCGTTGAGCTGATGAAAAAGGGTATTGACCCGAGCAATGAGCTTGAACACGAGGCGTTTGAAGCAACAGATATCAAATTTACGGCTAACCCTCAGGACCTGCGCGAAGCATCATTTCATATAATTGCCGTCCCTACTCCGGTAACCAGGCACAACCTCCCTGACCTCGAACCTGTCCTGAAGGCCTCGGAAACTGTAGGCCGAATATTGAAAAAGGGCGACTATGTCGTGTACGAATCAACCGTTTATCCGGGCTGCACCGAGGAAGAGTGCATTCCCGTACTCGAAAGGTTTTCAGGGCTGAAGTGCCCGGCTGACTTCAAGGTGGGCTTCTCGCCCGAAAGGATCAATCCCGGTGACAGGAACCATACCCTGACGAAGATTGTCAAGGTGACCAGCGGCTGCGATGCCGAATCAGCCGAAAATATCGCCAAAACCTATGAGATGATCATTGGGGCCGGAGTTCACCGCGCATCGTCAATCAAGGTGGCCGAAGCAGCCAAAATCATCGAGAATACACAGCGTGACATCAATATCGCCTTCATGAACGAGCTTTCAATCATCTTCAACAGGATGGGCATCAATACATATGAGGTTCTCGAAGCAGCCGGAACAAAGTGGAACTTCCTGAAATTCTACCCCGGACTGGTGGGCGGTCATTGCATAGGCGTGGACCCGTATTACCTCTCCTATAAGGCGAAATCAATGGGCTACCACCCGCAAATGATTGACTCCGGCAGGTTCACGAATGACAGCATGGGCGCATATGCCGGCAAGGAGACTGTGAAGAAACTTATCGCAGCCCACAAGAGCCCAGACAGGTCACGCGTTCTGGTGATGGGGATGACCTTCAAGGAAGACGTCACTGATATCCGCAACTCCAAGGTCATTGACGTTGTAAATGAACTCCGTGACTTCGGAGTGGAGGTAGATGTCATAGATCCGGGAGCCTCTCATGAGGAGGTAAAGCACGAATACGGCATCGATCTTAAAAAAGGTCCTGAAGGAAAATATGACGCAATCATTGTTGCAGTAGCTCACAAGGAGTACCGCAACCTCGACGAGAAATACTTTCTTGACCTTCTCAACGAAAAAGGCATTCTTGTAGACCTGAAGGGTTTGTACAGGAATAGTATGAAGTGGCTTACCTACTGGAGTCTGTAATGCACGGGAAGGTAATAGTAACGGGCGGTACTGGCTATATCGGTTCACACACAGCGGTTGAGCTGATAGCTGCCGGGTTCGATGTGGTTATAATTGACAACCTTTATAACTCGGACATATCAGTTCTTGATGGGATCCGGTCTATAACGGGTGTCACCCCGAAGTTCTATGATTATGATCTCTGTGACAGACAAAAACTGGAAGAGGTCTTCAGGTCAGAGGGAAAGACTGACGCCGTCATCCACTTCGCAGCATACAAGGCAGTGGGCGAGTCGGTCAGGAAACCGCTGGAGTACTACCGCAACAACTTTACCTCCCTTATGAACCTGCTCGAGGCTATGGAGCGCCATAACACCCCTGCGCTTGTGTTCTCATCGTCATGCACTGTTTACGGGCAGCCCGATACCCTTCCTGTAACCGAGGCCTCCCCGGTGAAGGAGGCAGCTTCGCCGTATGGCTACACCAAGCAGGCAGGTGAGATCATAATACGTGACACCATGGCTGCCAGACCATCACAGAAGGCGATATCACTCAGGTATTTTAATCCCATTGGTGCCCACCCTACGGCTTTCATCGGTGAACTGCCACGCGGCGTGCCTGAAAACCTGGTACCCTACATCACCCAGACAGCCATCGGCCTCAGGGAAGAACTGAAGGTCTTTGGAACTGATTATGACACGCCTGACGGATCATGCATTCGCGATTATCTTCATGTGGTTGACCTGGCAAAGGCACACGTGGCGGCACTGAACAGACTGATCAGCGGAGAAAATAAGTCAAATTATGAGGTATTCAACCTGGGAATGGGTAAAGGGGTTTCCGTGCTGGAAGCAATTGCCGCCTTCGAAAAAGCTACAGGAGTCAAACTGAACTACTCAATCACCGGCCGGAGGGCAGGAGACATCGAGAAGATCTGGGCAGACCCCGCCCTGGCCAACAGGGAACTGGGCTGGAAAACTGAGATTGGCATAGAGGAAGCGATGGAAACAGCATGGCGCTGGGAAAACAGGCTGAAAAACAAGGAATCATGAACAGAACCATACTCATCACCGGCGGAGCCGGGTTTATCGGATCACATGTCGTAAGACTCCTGGTGAACAAATACCCCGGTTACAGGATTATCAATGCTGACAATCTCACCTATGCGGGAAACCTGGGAAATCTCACTGATATCGATAAAAAGCCGAACTATCTCTTCCGTAAGGTTGACATAGTTGATAAAAAATCGGTAAACGCCCTGTTCGGCGAGTTCCGGTTTGACGGTGTTATACACCTGGCAGCCGAATCACATGTTGACCGGTCAATCACCTCACCTGACGAGTTCATCCATACCAATATTCTGGGTACTGTAAATCTTCTTGCAGCATTCAGGGATGTTGTGCCGGCTGGCGGAGCTGATAAACTGTTCTACCACATCTCCACCGATGAGGTTTACGGCTCACTGGAGCACGGAGGATATTTCACGGAACAGACTCCGTATGACCCTCGCAGTCCCTATTCGGCCTCGAAGGCAAGTTCAGATCATATGGTGCGGGCATTCGGTAACACCTACAAGCTTCCGTTCGTTATCTCAAACTGCTCAAACAACTACGGGCCGAACCAGTTCCCCGAGAAACTCATACCGCTGACCATCAATAACATAAAGACCATGAAGCCAATCCCGGTTTATGGCAGGGGCGAGAATATCCGCGACTGGCTTTATGTTGAGGATCATGCTTCTGCAATTGACGTAATTTTCCATAAGGGCAAGCCGGGTGAAACATATAACATTGGTGGCGACAATGAGTGGAAGAACATTGATCTGGTAAGGCTGCTGTGCAGTATCATGGACCGGAAGCTGGGACGTGCCGCCGGCAGCTCGGAAAAACTGATCACATTTGTGACTGACCGGGCAGGGCATGATCTACGCTATGCAATTGACAGCAGCAAGTTGCAAGCCGAACTGGGATGGAAGCCGTCAGTCACATTCGAGCAGGGGCTTGAAATTACGGTTGACTGGTACCTGGCCAACGAGAAATGGCTCACAGCAATCATCTCCGGGGACTATGCCAGGTATTACGAGCAGATGTATGGAACCAGGTAAGGCAGTAGGCAGCAGGCAGTAGGCAAGAGTGTTGCCAATGATAGCTTATTAGAGTGAAGGCCTCTGGCAGGTTTTCACTTCTGCCTATTGCCTATTGCCTCTTGCCTACCGCCGAAGGCGGTTTATGAGCTCATCTCCCAGCTCCGTCTTAACCTTGATGTGATCGAGGATGGCAAGGACCACGCCATTCTTTTCGAAGTCGCCCCTCACCTGCTCGAAATCCCGCTTCTTCACCTCATCGTCGCCGTCAATGCCGAAACCCGTCATTGACGAGAGGGTGAACTCCTTACGCGCATCCTCATAGAGCATGCGGTCAAGGTCGACTACGCTCTTCTTCCATCGTTCAACGATCTCAATTATATCAGCGGCAGTCAGCTCCTCGTTGGGTTTGCCCGTCTCCCTGGGAAGATGTTCGTAAACCCATGTCCACTCAAGATTATAGTAATGTTTGTGGATATTTTCAAAGCTCCGGTTGATGGCGTCGGCACTCTTCAATTCCTTCCTTTCAATTGATGCCAGCAGCTCCTCTATCGAGCTGAGTGGTGTTATCAGGCCTGACATGTCTATCCAGTCGCCGGTACCGCCATCTGTATCCGGTTTCATCCTGGAACGGATCTCAGCATCAGATTCAAATCCGGCTCCTTCGAGCCTCTTTATCACCGAGTTGCCTATGAACTTTTCGATACCCATCTGATAGAGTGAAATGCCCCTCTCCGCAGCAGAGGTTTTCATCCTCATCCTTTCGAAGGATATAACCTCCTGGCCGTGATTTGTATCAATCAGTTTTTTCAGAAGATCTCGTCCCTTCATCATTTTTCCCACAGTAAAGGGGCTGAGAAGGTTATAGTTGATCTGGTCGAGCTTTTTCGTGTCTTTGCGCATATCGCGCTTCGGCCATTTCTGGGCGTCACGGATGGTACCCACCGACCGCAGGTTGATCCCGGGTATGAGCTGTGACTCATAGCTTACCTCAGTCAGGTATGAGAACGGGAACTGGGTTGTATCAACGTTATGATAATGCCTTCCGACCACCAGTGTGAATGGTCCGATGCGCGAGGGCCACAGGACATAGGAATCGGATGTGGTCTTCGAGCCTCTCTCCATTATACCCTGGTGTATCGGGCCCAGTTTGTACATGTGGTTACTCTGGTTGGAACCGCTTCCGGCATTCATGAATGAGAATATACCGGCAATCAGGAGAGTTGATTTGTGATGTGTTACTGTATAGGGTCCGGCGAATATTGAGCATGCCTCACCGTGATATCCTCCGCAGTTTGAGAAGAACAGGGAGTTCTCGGCAGAATACTGTTTCGAGAGGGTGCAGCCCTGACCGATGAAGCACTTGTCAATGACGGCGGCGTCATTCACCTTTGATCCCGAACAGATTATGAAGTGATCCATTATCACGTCATTGCCGATATACACCGGATCCCTGAAAGAGCTGTTGACAGATCCCTCGGCCAGCCTCGAGACATCCTCAATCACTGAACCGTTGCCAATCCTTACGTTTTTGATGGTTCCGCAGCCGGCGATGTATGATCCAGAGCCTATCTCACCGCGGTCAGACCTGACACTTTCCGCATAGTCGTCAATCAGTCTTTCGATTTCTGCGATGGCCGAAGGTCTGTGCCTGTAGAGTGTTATTATATAGGCCATGTGTGATGTCAGCCGGTCCCAGATGGGTACCTCCCTGCCGCCAGTTTCATTAAGCACGGCCACGCGGGTGCCGTTGCCGAATGATGTGTGCCCCTCGGTTGAGATATGTCCGCAGTTCCTGATAACCACCCCCTCCCCGATGTCATAGTTGGCGATGAAGCCGGTTATATCAGTGATAGTGACATTGTCAGCTATTGTGCAGTTGTGTATATGTGCGTTTTTTATTCCGTGCATAAGGGGCAATCCGCACCTCTCGCGGGCCACGCCATTGAAGAGGCCAAGCCTCACAACACCAGAAAAGGTAACGTTCTGGATCCTCTCAGCATTGAACGGATCTTTGACAAAAACACTTTCCCATGAGTTGCTCCTGCAGCCTGCTGCCTCGAGGCCGCGAATCTCTCCAATGCTCAGACTTCTGTAACCGTCAGCCATAATATTAAGCTTTGTTTATTCTACAGTAACTGATTTTGCCAGGTTTCTCGGCTGGTCAACATCGCATCCGCGCAGGACAGCGATATGGTATGAGAGCAGCTGGAGTGGGACTACGGCAAGAACCGGGGCAAATACCCCTATTGTCTCCGGCACCTCCATCACATGATCTGCCATGCGGCTTATGACCTGGTCGCCTTCCGTAACAACGGCAATGATCTGACCCTTGCGCGCCTTGACCTCCTGGATATTGCTGACGATCTTGTCGTATGAGTTCTCCTTTGTGGCAACAACCACCACAGGCATATGTTCATCTATAAGGGCAATGGGTCCGTGCTTCATCTCGGCAGCGGGATAGCCCTCAGCATGAATGTACGAAATTTCCTTAAGCTTCAGAGCGCCTTCCATTGCAACCGGATAGAGCAGGCCTCTTCCCAGGTACAGTGCATTGGTAGAGTCCTTGTAAATCTTCGCCAGTGCCAGCGCTTTGTCATTCATCTTCAGTGCAACCTCAACCTTTCCCGGCAGTGAAGTCAGTTCCTGAATCAGTCCGCGGTAACGAACCTCATCGAGAAGTCCCTTGCGGTATCCTATCTCGAAGGCAATCATTGCCAGTGTAACCACCTGGGTCGTAAATGCTTTAGTTGATGCAACTCCAATCTCCGGCCCTGCATGTGTGAAGACGCCGGCATTGGTCTCTCGTGAGATTGACGAGCCGACAACGTTGCAGATGCCAAGCACAAGAGCACCACGTTCTTTCGCAAGCCGTATGGCAGCCAGCGTGTCTGCAGTCTCTCCGCTCTGGCTGATTGCAAGCACAATATCTCCCTTCTTGATGACCGGGTCACGGTACCTGAACTCTGAGGCATATTCAACCTCAACAGGTATTCGGCAGAACTCCTCAATTATATATTCTCCCACCAGTCCGGCGTGCCATGAGGTGCCGCAGGCCACTATCAGAACCCTGTCAGCTGTAGCCATTGTGTCAAACACGTTGTGGAGGCCGCCAAGCATGAGACCTGACTGATTGGGGAGTACCCTGCCCCTGAATGTATCATGAATAGCCCTTGGCTGCTCGAAGATCTCCTTGAGCATGAAGTGTGGAAAACCCTCCTTGTCTATCTCTCCCAGCTTGAGGTCGACCTCCTTCACTTCGGGTTCAACCCTCTTGTTCCTGATGGCCTTGAGTACCATCTCGTCCTTCCTGATCACTGCGAGATCATCATCATTCAGATAAATCACTCTCTGGGTATGTTCTACAATGGGAGTAGCATCGGAGGCAATAAAGTTCTCTCCGTCACCAACACCTATCACAAGCGGGGAACCCAGCCTGGCGGCGAAGAGCTTTCCCGGTTCATCACGGCAGTAGACAGCTATACCGTATGTCCCCTCCACCTTGTTCAGGGCCATAATGACAGCCTGTTCAGCAGAGAGATCACCCTCAAGGTAGAGATGTTCCATAAGGTTCGCCAGCACTTCAGTATCAGTCTGACTGGTAAACTTTACATCACGGCTTTCAAGATGCTTCTTGATCCGGGCATAGTTCTCGATAATGCCGTTATGGACCACAATAAAGTGCCCCCGGCATGAGACCTGGGGATGAGCGTTGATCTCGTTGGGCTCACCATGAGTGGCCCAGCGGGTATGTCCCATCGCAATGGAACCGTCGAAATCCTTGCTGCGGACCATCTCCTCAAGCTCACGGACCCTCCCCGCACACTTGAATATCTCGGTTCTGTCACCATTGCTGATGGCTATTCCCGCTGAATCATAACCCCTGTATTCCAGTCTTTTAAGTCCGTTTATAACTATGTCACGGGCAGGACGGGATCCAATGTATCCTACAATTCCACACATAAATAAATCAAATAAATTTTGTTACTCAAAATATGGTATACGCAAACTCCAGCTTGAATGCGGGTTCGTTTGCGTTGGCCATGAAGATAGCGTTCCTGGTGACGGAGAGGGGAAGGAATAGTTCCACGGAAGGTTCCTCTATCTCACCATCGAGATATTTCTGGACGAAGGTGGTTATGTTGAAGACGTAGTGATCATTTGCACTGTAATAGGTGCCATCCATGAAGCTGATATCATGCACAACGTCCGGAATGAGGTGCACCTTTCCGTCTGCATCACGATAGCGGACATAAATCCTCTGTGGCATTGTCTTATCAACCAGGGCCCCGCCGTCGAGGTGTACCGGGGCAATGATCCTCGCCTTGTTTACTGCAATATTGGCAACATCCCTGAATGGTTCGAGAGAAGGCATATCAAGTTTTACGAATGTTCCCTGGTAGGCCTGAAGGTAAACGGCAGTGTCAGCCACAAGGTCATTGATATGGAGTATCTGTTTGGCGGGGTCAGCTTCCGAGTGTTTATGTGTGAACCTGTTGTAGTTCACTGCCCTTGGAGTGGCCGAAAAAGCGTAATAGAGTTTGAGGGTATCAGAATGGTAATATACTGTAATTCCGAGGGGATGAAGGGTGACCGTGGGTGAAGCATCCATCTCAATCAGGACAGGGTTGGGCGCACTCTGTATCATGCAGTAAAGACCCCTGAAATAATCTTCGTAAAATTCGGTGGGGGGATACAACTTTGTCGTATCTCTCAGCAGGTGATTTCCAACCCAATTCTGAAGCTTGATCCTGGCAGAAGAACCGGCTTCCATTTCAGGCAGTATGTAATCTCCAAGGAACTTTATTGTGTCAGGGTCCTGGCCCGAGTAGAACTCATCACCGTCAGTGAGCTTTGTGCCGGTTTCGTACAGGCTCAATGTGTGAACTGATGTTGAATCATCCCCCGAAATCCGTGAAGGAAGGAATGACAAGATGACCGAGTCAACGGTATAAGGTTTTGCGGGCCACTTGCTCATCAGCCTCAGCTGCGTCACAAAGTCACAGTAGGTAGTTCCGAAGTAATCATCCTTGATTGAACCGATAATCATTGTAGTACTGTCATCGGAGACGGAAAGTGAGTCATACATTGTATAAGCTCTTACTCCTACTGTATCAGTTGAACTTATATCAATGAAGTCACTGTCCGGAAGCAGATCTATTCCTAGTTTTACGGGATCCTGGGAACATGACAGCAATGCTGCGGTGAGCAGTGTGGAGAGGGTCAGTATGATGGAAGGCATTCCCTTGCGGGTATTGCCGTGTTTGTTATTTTGCAGATTCCAGAAGGAGTTTATCATAAAAGTCATTGTATGCATCTATATAATTCTCCTCTCCCTGGTACTCAAGCAGAGGCTTTCCCATGGCACTTATCCTTTTCTTTACCTGTTCGTCAATCTTCTCGCACCCGAAAATGATTCCGTCAGAGTTCTCTGCGGCCAGTGTTGTCAGGTTGAGAAAATCAGCGCTTCCTTTTATAGACTTGAGAGTACCGCTGTCAATCCCGTCTGCCAGAAGCTTATCGGGCAGAGAAGATTTTAACGGTTTTTTAAATCCGTTATTGTAAACCGAATATACTGATTTAACCTTGCTGAACACCGGGTCATCAGAATAGAGTTTCCTGAGATAAAGGGGGACAAGTGATGCGAGCCAGCCGTGAACATGTACGATGTCAGGGCTCCAGCGGAGTTTTCTTACCGTTTCAATAACTCCGCGGGCAAAAAATATAGCTCTTTCATCATTGTCATCGTACTCATTGCCTGAGGCATCAGCCACAGTATGCTTACGCTGGAAATAGTCGTCATTGTCAATGAAGTATACCTGCATCCTGGCGCTCTGAATTGATGCTACCTTTATAATCAGCGGATGATCGGTATCATCAATGATCAGGTTCATCCCGGAGAGGCGGATGACCTCATGCAACTGGTTTCTTCTCTCGTTGATTGAACCGTATCGGGGCATAAACGTCCGGATCTCCTTCCCCCTTTCCTGTATGCCCTGCGGCAGATCACGGCTGATCTTTGAAAGCTTCGTTTCACCGAGATAGGGCATGATCTCCTGCGAAACAAACAATACCCTTCTGCTCTCCATTAATACCTCCCGATATACCTAAGGATTTAATCAAAGTGCAAAGATAATAAAAAAAAGTGAATTAATTTCCAAGCTTAAATACAACGGGTTACTGACAAAAATGGTGTTATTTTGCAGTATCGGACCTGATATCTGCAGTGTTAAACGGTCCGGTCTTCCGGCAAAAAACAATAATTATGAAAGTGCTGACAACTGTCAAGGAAGTAAGGGAACACTACAGGATCAGCGTCCTGCGTAACCCGGGTTTCGTGCCAACAATGGGGGCACTCCATGAAGGCCACCTCTCGCTGGTGACCAAAGCAACGGACAGCTGCCGGATGGTAGCCGTGAGTATATTCGTTAATCCCACCCAGTTCAATGATCCGCATGACCTTCTCAGGTATCCGAGGACCCTCGATGCCGACCTTGAGATGCTTTCGGGCGTGCTCAGGGAAAATGACTTTGTTTTTGTACCGTCAGTGGAGGAAATATATCCTGAGCCAGATATGCGCCGGTTCGATTTCGGTGACCTTGAAAGGGTCATGGAAGGGGTTCACAGGCCGGGTCACTTCAATGGCGTGGCACAGGTGGTCTCACGGCTCTTTGACATTATCAGGCCTTCAGCAGCATTTTTCGGGCAGAAGGACTTCCAGCAGCTGACAATCATCAGGGAGCTTGCACGGCGCGAATACCCCAGGGTCGAAATTATCGCCTGCCCCATTGTAAGGGAACATGACGGGCTTGCTATGAGCAGCCGCAACCGCAGGCTCCTGACTCAGCATCGGGAAAAAGCGGGCGAAATATACCGTACCCTGATCGCCGCATCAGCGATGATATCTGATTATGAGATTCCGGAAATCAGGGAATTCGTGGCTGACCGTATAAACATGATACCTGACTTCAGACTTGAGTATTTCGAGATAGTCGAGGAAAGCACCCTGAAACCGGTAAATTCGGTTATCGAGATGTCTCCCGAGAAGAAATATTACGGCTGCATTGCCCTGTGGGCAGGTGAAATCAGGCTGATTGACAATATTGAGACAGGGTTGCGGTAAAACAAAGGATAATTATCTTTGCACCGTCAGAAAACAATCTGATTCAGAAAATGACAATAGAAGTACTCAAATCAAAAATACACAATGTCACCGTTACCGGTGCTGACATTAACTACGTTGGCAGCGTAACCATCGATGAAGACCTTATGGATGCCGCCGGCCTCATTGAACATGAAAAGGTTCATGTACTTGACAGGAACAATGGCGAAAGGCTTGTTACATACGTTATAACAGGACGCAGGGGGTCTGGCGAGATATGCCTCAACGGGCCGGCCGCCAGGAAGATCGAAGTAGGTGACGTGGTTATAATAATGGCCTTTGCAAACATGACTGCGGAGGAGGCCCGTTCGTTTGAGCCCCGTATTATCTTTCCCGATACCGCCACCAACAAAATAATCTGACAATTGAATAATGGCTTAAAGCAATTACTGAAGGCAGTACTGTTCCTGTCACTGGCTGGTGTGCTTCTTTGGCTGTCATTCAGGGGAATCGACCTCGGCGACCTGTGGAGCGTGCTTCGCAAGGCCAATTACTGGTGGCTTATACCCGCAGTAATCTTCTCGTATCTCAGCTTCATCATCAGGGCCCGTCGCTGGGTCCTGCTCATCGAGCCACTGGGTTACACCCCCACCCTTGCCCATTCAAGTCATTCCGTTATTACCGGTTATTTCGCCAACATGATTTTTCCCAGGCTTGGGGAGGTCACCAAGTGCGCGGCCCTTTCACGGAAGGAGAATATCCCTTTTGACAAGCTGGTAGGAACGATGCTGATTGAACGCACAATCGATATACTGACAGTACTGGTCATACTTGGTGTGATTCTTATCTCCGGAAGTACCGCTACGGGCAGTTTCCTGTCTGAGAATGTATTTATGCCGGCCGAACGGAAGATCTCATCATCAATCGGATCAGCAACCATGATCACCCTGATCGTGCTGTTTCTTGCAGTAACCGCCGTGGTTATGTTCTTCACGCTCCGGGAAAAGCTGTCGGACAGGCCATTGTTTAAAAAGATGTACTCGTTCTCTGACGGACTCTTTTCAGGGCTTAAATCAATCTTCAGGCTTAAGCGCAGGTGGGAATTTCTTATAATGACAATTCTGCTCTGGATCTGTTACTTCTTCATGTCATACTTCCCGCTGCTCTGCCTCGAATCGACATCTCACCTGGGCATTGGAGCCACAATGTTCATCCTGGTAATCGGCAGCTTCGGCATGGCCGCACCCGTACAGAGTGGTCTCGGTGCCTATCACTGGATAGTGTCACGCGGGCTGCTGATGGCATACGGCATTCCACTTGAAGAGGGGCTCGCCTATGCAACCCTCGAACATGAGTCACAGATGATTCTCATTGCAATTGCCGGCGCTATTTCGCTTTATGTGCTGTTTGGCAGGAAAGGTGGGAAAGTGCTCTCCTCGGTGGTCACTGAAAACAAGGCCTGATACCTTTTCTTTTAGTAAATTTGGCTGTTGCATATTCCTTTTCCAATGGCGAAGAACAAATCTGTATACGTGTGCCAGA
>CAZOHL010000071.1:0-13064 GCA_964579645.1 uncultured Rikenella sp.
CATAGATTTTGTCTACCCTGCCGGGTGTTGACGGGGCCAGGTTGACCTCCTCATAGGCCTGTATTGTAGCAGTATAGTCGATTGTTCTTGCTATCATGGTTTTACTTACCGGCATAACCTTAACAGGAACGGCGGCAACGGAATCGGCTGTTGCTGCATCGGCAGCACCGGCCTTTTTTTCCTTCGGGGCACACGATGCAAGCAGAATGCCTCCGGCAAGGATCAGTGAAAAAATTGTGCGATTCATTGTATTCAGTGTTTATTGTTTTTCTGTTACAGTTTGTTCATCAGCTTGTCAAAGGCCACCTTGGTCTGAAGCAGGTTCATCAATGCCTGGATATAGTTGTTCTGGGCAGTGAGATAACTGTTGTTGGCCTGTGTCAGGTCAAGGCTTGAAGCCATTCCCTGGTTATATTTGTTCTCATAGCTTTCCAGCACCCGTCCGGCAATCTCGATGTTGGCTTTCTGGCTTACATACTGCTCATTGGCACTTACGAGATTATAACGGAGTTGCTTCTCCTGGAGCAGAAGCTGGTCAGAAACCATTAATCTTGTATTGTTTGCCTTGTCAAGTTCAATTTTGGCTTTCTGAATTCTTGTATGCCTGAGGCCGCTGGCAAAGATGGGAATCCTCAGTTGCAGGGCAATATAGGAACCATTTGCAAACGAAAGTGAGTCCATATAATCTCCTCTGCCAGCCCTGCTGTAGGACCATGCTGCCCCAAGGCTGGGTAAGACAGAAGCTTTGGCGCCCCTAAGCGACAGCTCTGACAATCTGACCTGATCTTCAACTAATTGATAATTTATATTTTCCTGAAGATCAAATTCATCCTCGAGCAGTGGCTCTACCTGAACATTGGCTATGATGTCATCAAGAGATTCAGAAAGACTTATCTGTATTTCTCCGCCAACACCAAGGAGAAATCGCAGTAAATTGTAATTCACCTCCAAAGTCCGTTCCATCGAAGATTTTGTGTTCCTGAGAGCGGTCATGCTGGATCTCATCTGATCAACATCAGTAGCCTCCGCCATACCAACGCTGAACATTGCTGTGGTTGATGTCAGGATTTCTTCCAGGTTTGCAATGTTCTTATCAAGAACATCAAGGGTCTTGTGCGAAACAAGAATAAGATAGTAGGTGGTCCTGACACTCTCCTTAGTATCCTCTTCGGTCTGTATTAAACCCTTCTGAGTCATCGTTCTCGCTAATTTTGCTGTCTGAATTCCCACCAGGTAAGGTGCATTGAAAACCGTCGTCGTGGCACTTACCCCGTTGGAGTATTCGTAATTGGTACCTATCTTGAATGACATGCCATTTAAAACCATGACCGGAATTATCATGTTATTGGTCATCGATACAGAACCATCAAGAGACGGCAAACCGGCTGCAATAGCCTCCCATACCCCTTTTTCTGAGGCTAGCATCTCATATTTTGCAGCTGCCACACTCCGGTTATGGTCAAGTGCATACTCAACTGCCTCATCAACTGTAAGCGTGAGGTTTTGCGGCTGATCCTGCGCCAGGAGGCTCAGCCCGGCAGAGGAAATCACCGTAATAATTAAAGCAATCATTCTTCTTTTCATATAGCCATTTTTACTGTGTTACTAATATGTTATATCTCATTTCCCATGGAGTCAATCAGTTCCACTCCCCGCGCAGTAGAAATGCCACGCATGAAACTGACCATGACGTTCCGCATGATATCCCTGTGCATAAAAGTCTCCCTCGGGAAAAGTTCCTCATCTCCAGCCAGGGCAGAGATGCCCTTGAAAGCCCTTCCTACGATCTCAACATCAATATCTTCCCGGAAGATTCCCTGGCTGACACCTTTTTCAAGTATCTTCCTTGCAGCCTCATAGTCAGGATTCTCACATTTCTCTCTCAGCCGTTTTAGAACATTGCTGTGATACTTCTTCAGGTCAGAACCGATGAGTGGATTCATTGTTGACGCATGATCCCTTCCCATGCGGATTATGCAGAAGACTGCTGATATCACATCAGGAGAGCTTTCCAGAATCCTCTCGATCATCTCCCTCTGCCTGGCTATCATTGAATCCATCACTGCGAAAAGCAACGTATCCTTGTCAATGAACCTCTCATATATGCTTCTCTTTGAGATTCCGAGATGGGAAGCTATGGTATCCATCGTGACCGCTTTTATGCCGTATGTGCGGAACAGCTCAGCAGCACCGGCTATAATTCTGGCATCGTATTCTTCCATCTGGTTCATCTCTCTCCGGGAATGAGGGCGCAATATTCAGAAAACTTTTTGAGTTTTCAAAGTTTTTTCTGATAAATAATTGTTAAATACCGCCAGGTTGCGGTAATGTGCCGGTGAATGAAGATAAGGAGGGTCCGAGGTCTGAGGGTCCGTGGGTCTGAGGATCTGAGGGTCTGAGGGTCCGAGGGTCTGAGGTCTGAGGGTCTGAGGGTCTTGCAGTCTTGCGGTCTTGCGGTCTTGCGGTCCTGCGGTCTGGCTGTTCTGATTCTTTGACTGCACGACTGCACGACGGAGCGCAGCGACAGACCTTCAGACGGAGCGCAGCGACAGACCTTCAGACTTTCAGACCTTACCTGTACAGGTAGACCGTCCCCCGGAACTCCCGGCCCTTGTATTCAACATCATCATACCCCTCGGCGCGGAGGACATAGTAGTATGCGCCGGGCTCAGCCCTCCTTTCAGAGTAGTTGATCCGGCCATCCCATCCCAACCAGTTCTGGAGATCCTCACCGTCGCCCTGGTAGTAGTAGACCCGGTGACCGCTCTTGGCAAATATTTGCAGATTCAGGAAACGGATTGATTTCTTGTCGGGGACAAAATAATCATTGAGGCCGTCGTCATTTGGTGTGAACACATTGGGGATCTGCAGTGCAGAAGGGAGTACCTCTATCTTCGCCGTGGCAGAGTCACGGCATGTGAGCTCGCTCTCAATGACGAGTGAAACAGTATATTCTCCCGGTATATAATAAGTATGTGTGCCCGGGTCCTGCATCGTTGATACCGAATCATCACCGAACTTCCAGAGATACTTTGATGCCCTGACAGATTTATCAGTGAATGTGATCTCCAGCGGTGACTCGCCCTCAACCGGATCGGCTGTGAACTCAGCCTTGACATGGATCGAGGTATAATCAAATGAAGCCGAAGTTGAGCATCCGAAGCTGTCAGTGACCTGAAGCGTATATCTCACATCGGTCAGCGGCGGAGAGAATGTTATGGGATCAATCTCAATATCGGGATATGGTATTGCCGATGCCGGCGAAGATGACCAGAGGTGCTTCACACCATTTGGCAGCAGCCGGGAAACGTTGGTCAACGGATCATAGTATGTAAAGGGATCAGCCGCTTTTGTCCCGTCGAGGGCTACATAATCGCATGTGTAGTGCTGCAGGGCAGCGCCTGCCACAGGCATGCTGAGGTTCACCCATGCATAGAACTCATTGCTGTATCCTCCGTCGCCGGTGATCTGTACCCTGTATCCTCCTTCAGCAAGACCTGTGGCTGTTGATGTTATACCTGATTCAGTCTTGACTGGTATCGTGTAACCGCCTCCGGACTGGTTGTACCTGGTCCATGTAAAGGTGAAGGGTGCGGTTCCACCCGGGCTTGAGGCTGTCAGTGTTCCGGTATCTCCTGGTCCGGTGGCGCAAAAGATATAAACAGAATCTGTCCGGGGAGTGGCCGGATAGTTAGTTGGCCTGACAGTGCGACTGCCCGGGGCAGTGATCTGCGCCTGCACTGCCATCGGCAACAGGATGATTATGAGGGCCAGGTACCTTGACACACCTAGTTAACGGATTTAGTCATTAATATGATATGCAAACCTAATAAAAAATGCCGTTCTTTGGGGGATTAAAATTCTGCATTCTCATTCATGTTTCGCGACTATCTGAAAGAGCTTAACGAGGCACAGCAGGCGGCCGTTGTCAATACCTCCGGGCCTGCCATGGTTATTGCCGGGGCAGGGTCAGGAAAAACGAGGGTACTGACCTACCGCGTTGCCCATCTTCTCCAGCAGGGTGTGCAGGCACACCGTATCCTGGCGCTGACCTTCACAAACAAGGCAGCCGGTGAGATGAAAGAGCGCATAAACAGGATCGTCGGCCCCGAGAAGGCACGCTACCTCTGGATGGGCACCTTCCATTCGATCTTCGCGAAATTCCTCCGCTTTGACGGCCATCACCTGGGATACAAGAGCAACTTCACAATATATGACCAGGATAACACCCGAAGCCTGATACGGACTATAATAAAGGAGATGAACCTTGATGACTCGGTGTACAAACCAGCCTCCGTCGCAGGTCGCATCTCACATGCCAAGAACAATCTCATCACCGCTCAGCAGTACAGTTCGGTTCCCCAGATCACCGAGTCGGACAAGGCTTCCCGCGTACCTGAAATGGCTGCAATATACAGACATTATGCAGCCAGGTGCTTCAAGGCGAATGCAATGGACTTCGACGACCTGCTGATGAACATCAACATACTCTTCCGTGACTTCCCGGCAGTGCTGGAGGATTACAGGAACCGGTTCGACTATGTGCTGGTAGACGAGTACCAGGATACAAACTATGCACAGTATATCATTGTACACAAGCTGTCGGAGAATCACAGGAACCTCTGTGTGGTTGGAGACGACGCTCAGAGCATCTACTCCTTCCGCGGAGCCCGGATAGAGAACATCCTCAACTTCAAAAACGACTATCCTGACTACCAGCTGTTTAAACTGGAGCAGAACTACCGGTCGACCCGGACGATAGTCAATGCGGCCAACAGTGTGATAGAGAAGAACGCAGGTCAGATCAGGAAGACTATCTTCTCGAAGAACGACGAGGGCGAGAAGATAAGGGTAATTCAGACCACAATTGACAGCGAGGAGGGAATACTGACAGCATCTGACATTCTTGATACCAGGATGCGCGAACGGCTCGACTGGAAGGATTTTGCCATACTGTACCGCACAAACGCACAATCCCGCATCTTCGAGGAAATGCTTCGAAAGCGCAACATTCCCTACAAGATATACGGCGGGCAGTCATTCTATGAACGCAAGGAGATACGTGACCTGATTGCCTACCTGAGGCTTGTTGTCAATCCTGACGACGAAGAGGCACTCAGGAGAATAATCAACTACCCGAGAAGGGGCATCGGTGACACTACAGTACTGAAGCTTATGGATCTTGCCCGTTCACTTGATCTGAGTATCTGGTCAGTGATCACCTCTCAGGAGCTGAGTGCAAAGTACCTTTCTCCCGCCCTGCGGACGAAGATATGTTACTTCACCAGTCTCATGATGCCTGTGATGGCCGTGGCGGAAACGGCAACTGCCTATGACATCGCATTCAACATGGCTACTTCAAGCGGAATCCTCAATGAGCTTAAACAGGGACAGGTTCCCGAAGAGATTGACAGGCTCGAGAACGTGCAGGAACTGCTCAACGGTATCAAGGAATTTACCGAATCAGCTGTTACAAACGGAGAGCCGGCCGATATAGCCACCTGGCTGCAGTCGGTCTCCCTGCTCACTGACCAGGACATGGAGAAACCGGAAGACAGGGACAAGGTAACGCTGATGACGATTCATTCTGCCAAAGGATTGGAATTCAAGTATGTATATATAGTAGGCCTCGAGGAGAACCTGTTTCCCTCGGCAATGAATCTTTTCAGTCCGCGTGAGCTGGAGGAGGAACGCCGGCTCTTTTATGTTGCCATAACAAGAGCCTGCCGCCGGGTGACTCTCAGCTATGCCCTGAACCGGTATAAATGGGGCACTCTGGAGCGAAGTTCACCCAGCCGTTTCATCGGTGAGATCGGGAGCGAGTTTCTGAGTTATCCCCAGACAGGGGGAAAGCCGTTCGGTCACAGGGCGGTTTACGAGCCTGGGCCGGCCGGGATGATCCCCGAACAACCACGCACTATGTCACCACCTGCAAGGATGACAAGGCTGCGTGATGCAAGGGCGCCGGAATCTGCAGGAGGCGTTAAGGGTGCAGGCTCTGCCAGCACCGGTGCAACAGATCATGGCTCCGGCAGCGGAGCAACCCGTCACGGTGCCGGCGGAAGCACAGGTGTCAGCGGTGGCGTCATGGGCACCGGCACAATCATGGACCTGGAACCCGGAGAAAGGGTTACTCACGAACGTTTCGGCGAGGGAGAGGTTCTCTCCGTCGAGGGCGAGTCACCCAATACAACTGCCCTGATCAATTTCAAATCAACCGGAACAAAAAAGCTGCTGCTTCGCTTTGCAAAACTGACGAGACTTTAATTATCAGGCTCTCCTGAGAGAGAGGGCGGTCATGGCTGGCCAGCCCGGTACCGGCTGCTGACCTGCCTGCCGGCTTTCGGCTGCCTGATGCCTGATGCCTGATGCCAACTGCAGACTGCAGACTAAAAAAGAGGGGACCGTCATGGCTGACCGGCCCCCCCTGTGAAGAGTATGAAGTTCAAATAAATGGATGCCCAGTATAATTATGCCTGATCCGTGGCAGCATCTCCCTGCTCCGGTTCTGTTACCGGCACTGCCTCTGCCTGCCAGAGACCCTTCTCAATCAGTACAGAGTGATAGAGAGCTGCGTAGGAACTCTTCACCCACATGTCTGACACCAGCACGCCCACGAAGAAACAGATAAATCCTGCGATGTAGATGAAGAAGCTGACCAGGCCCATCAGGAAGATTGTCCAGCCATGGCCGCGTGTCAGTCTCCAGCTCTCTTCAGCGGCCCTGATCGGATCAAGGTTCCTGTCCATCACGAGGTAAGGAGTGAACGCAAGGCGGCATGCAATGATAATACCCGGCACTATCAGAAAAACAAACCCTATTCCGATCAGTGCCGTCAGCAGAAGGTTGGCCAGAACTATATTCAGATAATTCTTGCGGAAACCGCTGATGAGCATGTCGAAGTCAGGTGTTACCTGCCGTGCCGCCTGTACGAACATCATCTTGGCACCGTACCTGAAGATCGGGGTCAGCAGGAAAAACCAGAGCAGTGCAATGAGTCCGAGGAAGGCAGCAGCTACCCCTATTGCACCAAACTTGAAAAAGTCATCCATTTCAAAAGGGATGTTGCTGAAGTCACCGGGATTAAAATCCCACTTCGAATGAGATCCCAGCATCGGGGATCCGATGACCGCAAGAACCAGAACAACAAGCAGCAACCTGAGAAAATTGTCTGCCATCGCCTTCCAGCCGGTGCCGTAAGCGCCGCTGAAGGAGGGAACATACCTGTAAATGCTTTTTGCTTCCATTTTTGTTTGCTTTTTACTGTTATGAAAATTTTCGTTTGTCATGTCAAATCTATTAATGCAGGCACAGATGGAATTCATACCTTAGTAGTGATTTTGAAAAACACTACTTAAGTATGCTGTCCCCTACTTAAGTAGTACCTGTGAATCAATGAAATATCTCAATAGTCGCAAATGGAATTCATAAGTCTGGCCATCTTTATCTTCTCGGCAGCGATGGCTGCAGGAAGCATTTTGCTTGTCACCAGGCTCCTTGAAGAGTATATGTATCCCTGCCTGAGATCGCTTTTTTACTATAATCTGTTTATTTCCGCATTCGGCTTTTACGGAATATGGGGACAGTTCATAATTGTGGCGCTGGCGGGCAGCAGGCTTGATCCCGCACTTTATTCGACAATCTCAGTTTTGTCACTTCTGCTGGGCCTGCCATTCCTGGTGTTCGCATGGATGATGCTCCTCAGGTTTGCTGCAGAAGCATCCGGAATCAGGCTATGGAGCTATTTCAACCTGGTATTCCTGGCATTCAACTTTGGCATAATTGTGGCTTTAGGCTTGGCAATCAGGGAGATGGATTTCAGTGACGCTCTGCCCCTGTTCAGGTACTATTACATTGCCGCAGCTCTTTTACATGCTATCATTGCAGTCGCATTGCTCCTGCGCGGAGGTTCAGTCTCTCCCGGACGACGTGACCGCCTGGCCCTCGCATTTCTGGTGGCAGGAGGCGCATTGACCCAGGCACTGACCCTTCTGCTCATCCCCCACTCAGTCTGGATGGCACTTGTATTTGTGTTCCTTCTCTTTGCAGCTATAACCCTCCTGTCGTTATATCTCAGCTACAGGGCCGATCTGAAGCCAGTCAGGCTTCCTGAGCCGCTTCCGCTGCCCGATGGAATAGAGGATTTCATCCGGAAAAATGAGATATCGCCTCGTGAGGCGGAGATAATTACCGAAATATGCAATGGCCTGAGCAACCAGGAGATAGCCGACAAGCTCTTCATCAGCCTGCAGACTGTGAAGGACCACACCTCCCGTATATACATGAAGACCAACGTGAGGAACAGGATGCAGCTGATGGCCCTGGTGCGAGGAATGGAGGCCGGCAGTCAGACAGGAGATTACCGCTAGTCAGATTTTCAGGCAGCGCCGTTTGCATATTTACGCCCGGTGCCGAATCTGATGTATAATCCCTGGTTTATTGCGATCCTCAGAAGGATATCCCCAGTAAATCCTGCAATTTCTTACCCGGAGCGAATATCCGGTATGCATGCGGCCATACCCTCGCAAGATACCTGTCCTGCCTGTCCCTGATGACTATTGCCAGTTCATTGTCCGGATCACTGTTTTCAGGATCTCCGTAACTGTAACCAGTAAGTGACATTATCTGCGCAAGATCATTGTATTTCCCCAGGTTCAGCGTCATGGCAGCGAGTTTCTTCTCAAGTTGTCTAACTTTCTGTGGCTCGAGGTACCTGAAGAACACAAGTTGGTACATGAACGTCTTTGACTTCTTCCTGAACTCGTGAAGCTTGGCAACTGCAGGTTTGTTGCGGCATGCCAGATAGGCAGCAGAGGCTGCGGCGTGACTCTGTTCCAGTTCAACTAGCAACAGTCTCATGTCATGTTCAGTCAACCCCAGGAATTTCAGCCTGTACTGTGCCTTCGTCAGCCGGGAGACGACTTCATTTACCGATTTCGACTGTTCACCGGCCTGTTCCCATGTCGCATAGGGTTTGCGCAGCAGTTCCTGAATCTTCCCGTTCTCACGCAGCCTTATAAAGAGCTCCGGATTATCCTTCTTAAGAGCCTTTGCAGTCTTGCGAAGCACGGCTGTCTCCCTCCATAGCGCCAGCAGGCGTCCTGTCTCCCTTCCGGCCAGGTATTCCCTTCTGTAAACCTCCTCATCGAGCAGAGGTTTAACCAGCCTGACAGCAGCACGGTGCTTCTTCATCAGCACCCTGACATCATGGATCGCCGTGTCATCGGGCACAGGCTGCATCGCCAGAAGCTCCAGTGAGCCTGCTATGTAACCTGCCATCGATCTCTTTATATCCCTTGCCTCTGCCTGTTTTTTTGGGACCATGACCAGAAAATTGATTGCTGTTAAAGTTACATAATTGTAACCGGATTCCCGCTTTTCATTTCAGACGGCAATATACTTTTGTTATCCGGAGCACCGAAAATGAACGAATGCTTGCCTTGGCTTTTTTAGTACATTTGATAGTGTAAAACTTCAATCACAATGGGCAAATCATCAAGCAAAAGCAGCAGGCCACAGACTATCGGCATCCTCACCGCAGGGGGCGACTGTCCGGGCATCAACGCAGCCATCAGGGGCGTGGGCAAGACAGCAATCGTCAAGTATGGCATGAAGGTAATAGGCATAAGTGACGGATATGCCGGGCTTATAAACAAAGAATACCGGGATTTGAGCGAAAGTGACCTGTCAGGCATCCTGACACTTGGGGGAACCATCCTGGGCACTTCCCGTGAGAAGCCTTTCAAGGGGAGCGGAAAAAAGAAGGACGAGACCCGTAAGCCTCTGCTGATTAAGGAGCACTATGAACAGATGGGCCTCGACTGCCTGGTGTGCATCGGAGGAAACGGGACGATGAAGACAGCCAACATGCTTTCAGAGGCAGGTCTTAATGTTGTTGGCATCCCCAAGACAATAGACAATGACATTTGGGGCACTGACATGACTTTCGGGTTCGACTCAGCCGTGAACATTGCCACCGAGGCAATAGACAGACTGCACTCCACCGCCAACTCGCACAAACGGATCATGGTGATAGAGATCATGGGGCACAATGCAGGGTGGCTTGCTCTGTATTCTGGAATGGCTGGCGGAGGAGACGTTATTCTTATTCCTGAAATTCCCCACAATGAGAAAGTTGTGATGGATTACCTGCGCAAGAGGGCTGACAACAACAAACCATATTCCATTGTTGTTGTTGCAGAGGGGATAGCGATACCCGAAGGTGAAGACTCACCCGCCAGATATCTAGCGCGACGCATCTTTGAAGAAACAGGACTTGAAACAAGAGAAACGGTTCTGGGTTACATTCAGAGAGGAGGATCACCCTCACCAATGGACAGGGTCCTGGCTTCGAGGTTCGGCGCAGCCGCGGCAAACCTGATTGCAAATGGTGAGTTCGGAAGGATGGTGGCCCAGCGGAACGGCAGCATCAGCTCGGTGAAACTATCGGAGGTTGGAGGGAAAACAAAGCTTGTTGAGAGGGATGACCCTATGGTAAAACAGGCATTGGAGATGGGAACCTGTTTCGGCGTATAATAACTTATAACTGAAATGACAAAGAAGAAGAACACACCTGAACCGGCAGGCAGAAAACTGATTTTTATCCGGCACAGCAAAGCAGAAGACCATTTGTCTGAAATATCCGACTTTGAAAGATCACTTACCACCAGGGGCAAAGTAACAGCCAGGCTTATGGCCAGGATACTCATGGACAGGGATGAGTATCCCGGGAAAATCATAACCAGCCCGGCATTCAGAGCCATGGAAACAGCCCTCATCTTTGGTAAGGAATACAGGGTCAGCGCAGATGAAGTAAAACTTGCACCCGAGTTATATCTGAATCTTATTGAGGAGGATTTTCTCCCATTCATAAGGCAACAGGATGACGCTTGCCAGACGATAACATTATTCGGGCATAACCCAATGATTACGGATATGGCAGCATATTTTGCCGCAGATGAGCCGGAGTCGCTCCCCAAAGCAGGGATTTATTGCCTTGAGTTTCCCGTCTCAAGCTGGAAAGAGGTTGAGCCGGAGAGCGGACGAACCCTCTACTACCTTACCCCTTCTGACCTGTCATGAGTAAAGCATACATTCCCAAGGAGATAAGCTGGCTCTCATTCAACGCCAGGGTGCTTCAGGAAGCTGCAGGCAGCGAAGTGCCCCTGCTGGAGAGATTTAATTTCCTCGGAATATATTCAAATAACCTCGATGAATATTTCAGGGTCCGGGTGGCAACCCTCAGACGCCTTGCACTCTTCAGCAACAAGGCAAAAAGCATCCTGGGCTACAGCCCGAAAGCAGCGCTGAAGACTATCCAGGAGACAGTCCTCCGTCAGAATGAAATTTTTGAAAAAACCTATTCCGACCTGCTGGGAGAGCTGAAGAAGCGCCGCATCCACTTTGTCAGTGAAGAGCAGCTTGATGAAACACAGACTGAGTTCGTCAGTAACTATTTCCGCAAGGAAGTCCGCTCGAGGCTCATGCCGCTGATCATCACAAGGGAAAACAAACTGCCAGATCTCACCGACGATGCCATTTACTTCGCGGTACAGCTTCGCAACAGCGAAACCGACAAGAAGAGATATGCCCTGCTGGAGATACCGTCCCGCAGCATACTGACGAGGTTTGTGCTCCTGCCCGGGAAAAAGGGCGCCAGGTACGTAATCTTCCTCGATGACGTGATAAGATGGGGACTGAAGGAGATCTTCTCAATACTGCCCTTTGACGAGATATCTGCTTATACAATCAAGGTAACGAGGGATGCAGAGCTTGAGATTGCAGACGACATCTCGGAAAGCTATATCGACAAACTCTCCAGGAGCCTGCAGCTGAGGAAGAAAGGGAGCCCTGTGCGGTTTGTCCACGACCGTGAGATGCCTGCGGAGTTCCTGAAGATACTCACCAAAAAGCTGAACCTGGGGTCAGAAGACGTGATAATGCCCGGCAACAGGTACCACAACTTCAAGGATTTCATGAAGTTCATAGAGGTTGAAGGCGAAGTTCTCAACTACCCGAAGCTGCCGCCGGTGAGGCATCCTGCCCTCCACTACGGTAAAAGCATACTCTCGGTTATCAGGAAGAGGGATATAATGTTCTACTTCCCGTACCATCCGTTCGATCACTTCATTGATCTCCTCAGGGAGGCCTCGATTGATCCTTTCGTCACATCGATCCATATCACACTGTACAGGCTGGCAAGGAATTCGAGCGTCATCAACGCTCTGATGAATGCCGCCCGTAACGGCAAGAGCGTGACAACCGTGGTTGAACTGCAGGCACGCTTTGACGAGGAGGCCAATATCCACTGGGGCAACAGGCTGCTCGACGAAGGGGTGAAAGTCATATATGGTGTGCCGGGACTGAAGGTTCATTCCAAGCTCTGCCTTATTACACGTGTCAAGGGAGAGGTTACGCAGAGATATGCTGCCGTAGGCACCGGCAACTTCAACGAAGACACCGCCAGGGTTTACACCGATCATCTACTGCTGACATCCGACAAGAAGATCACCAACGAGGTGCTCAAGGCATTCAATTTTTTTAGCGCCAACTACAGGAAGGATAAGTTTTACCATTTGCTGGTCTCGCCGTTTGGACTCAGGAATAAGCTTGTCAGCCTCATAGATAACGAAATCAAAAATGCAAAAGCCGGGAAGGAAGCCTGGATAAGGATAAAGATCAATAACCTTACTGACGGAGAGATCATCTCCAAACTTTACAAGGCGGGAGATGCAGGCGTTGAAGTAAAGCTTATAGTCAGGGGGATGTTCTCCATGGCTCCCGGGGCAAAGGGTGTGAGTGACAACATCCGCGCCATCAGCATCGTCGACAGGTTTCTTGAGCATTCCAGGTTCATGATGTTCTGCAACGGAGGCGATGAGCTTGTGTATATCACTTCGGCTGATATAATGCCACGCAACCTGGATCACAGGATAGAGGTGACCTGCCCGGTCTGGGATCCGGCAATAAAGAAGGAGATCACAGATGTGTTCAATATCCAGTGGAGTGACAATGTAAAGGCTCGCATCCTTGATGAGGAGCTGTCAAACAGGATGGTGAGCAAC